>WFVH01000043.1 GCA_015491735.1 Gammaproteobacteria bacterium | reverse complement strand
TAACTATTCAGCATGGTATGAAACAAGCCGGTAACTGTTCAGATTGCCCCTGAAATTCGTCAGTTCAAGGCGAAAAATGGGAGTTTACGCGTGTAAATGACCATTTTTCAACGCAGAAATGGCGGATTTCAGGGGTGAGCTGAATAGTTACGAAAGAACACTGATATGTTTTAACTTGCAAGCAACTGTGCCAGAAGGTGTTTTCTGGCGCAGTTGTTGACTAAAACATCAGACTTCATGATTGAACTGGCTTGCAAGTTCAATCATGGGGTCTAGTTACAAGCGCCCTATTGCCTCAGATGAAATTATCCCTGCAAAAGCAGCAGAGCGCTGCACGGACAGTAAATCAACGCGACATGAACCTCTCCATGACGGACGCTTTACGCAACGAGAATCGTCAGCTGCGTATCCAGCTGGATGAGCTGTTGAAGCAGGCGCATATCAATGAAAGAAAGCTTCGCCGTTTGCAGACCCAGGAGATGGAGCTGCTGGGTCTGGATTCGTTGGCCGATGTTCTCCACACGCTGACTGTCGACTATCCCCGCGCTTTCGACCTCGCCCAGGTTACGCTGGTGTTGGTGGATTCGGATAACCAGATACAGAAACTGCTTGAGCAGCTTCCGGCAGGCATGCAGCAGTTCCAGGGCGTCGTATTGCTGCCTGATGTTGGCGCGCTGGAGGAGATGTTTCAGGATGCGCCTAGGCCCCGATTGGGCAGCTACCATCCCGCCGTTCACGGCCCGTTGTTTGGGCATGTCGAGCCTCCGCCGGTCAGTGTCGCCCTGCTGCCACTGTTGCGGCGCGGCCGGTTTATCGGTTGTCTCAACATGGGGGGGCGTTACGCAGAGCGGTTCGCCGCAAACAAGGATACCTATTTTCTCGAGCGGCTGGCTACCACCGTAGCAGTGTGTGTGGAAAACGCCATCAATCATGAACGGTTGGCCAATCTTGGTTTGACAGACCCGTTGACCGAGGTCAATAACCGCCGTTTTTTCGATCAGCGCCTCGAAGAGGAGATCATGCGCACGCTGCGCGGGAAAACGCCACTGGCCTGTTTGCTGATCGATGTGGATCATTTCAAGCGAATCAATGACAATTACGGGCACCAGACAGGTGACAGCGTCCTGCGCCAGGTTGCCGCTGTTCTCAGGCAGCATCTGCGGGGGCAGGATGTGCTGGCGCGCTACGGCGGTGAGGAGTTTGTCGCCCTGTTAAGCGCTGCAACGCTGGAGCGGGCTGGCGTAATCGCCGAGCGCATCCGCATGGCTCTGGAGCAGTGTGTTTTTCTCGAGGATGATGAAAAACGGCTGCACATCACCGCCTCCATCGGGGTTAGTGTGCTTCAGCCTCAACAGCATCAGGGAGAGATCAAGCAGCTGGCCGTGGAGCTGGTTGAGCGCTCGGATCAAGCCCTGTACAAAGCCAAGGAGAGCGGTAGAAACCGTGTGGTTGTCTCCGCTTGATAAATCTTGGATCCAGAGCATGTTGTTGAACAATTCGCCGATCGGTTGTTGAGCTGGTATGACGGTCACGGGCGCAAGGGGTTGCCCTGGCAATCGAGCCGTGCACCTTATCACATCTGGCTTGCAGAGATCATGCTGCAGCAGACCCAGGTGGCAACCGTTATTCCCTACTATCAGCGGTTCTTGAAGCACCTTCCCCACATTGCTGCGCTGGCGGATGCCAGCCTCGACGAGGTGTTGCATCTGTGGTCCGGGTTGGGTTATTACGCCCGGGGCCGGAACCTGCATCGTGCAGCACAGCTAATCCGCGACCGTCACGATGGTGTCTTTCCACGGTTATTTGATGAAGTCGTTGCGCTGCCCGGTATTGGTCGTTCAACTGCCGGTGCGGTTCTGGCCCAGGCGTTTGGACAGCGTCATGCCATCCTGGATGGTAATGTCAAGCGGCTGTTGAGCAGGATACATGCGGTGGATGAGTGGCCGGGCAAAGCCTCTGTACAGCGGATACTGTGGCGACTCTCAGAGCGGTATTTGCCACATGAGCGGATGGCGGATTACACGCAGGCAGTGATGGATTTCGGGGCGACGCTGTGCAGCCGCAACCGGCCTGCTTGCGGGGACTGTCCGTTTGCTACTGATTGTCTCGCGCGGCGGCAGGGAAGAGTGGAGCAGTTGCCTGTTTCCAGGAAAGCGACTCCGCTGCCGCTGCGCCGCACGACCCTGTTGCTCATTTTCGGTACTGATAACCGCGTCCTGCTGGAACAGCGGCCTTCAACGGGAATTTGGGGTGGGCTGTGGAGTTTCCCCGAGTGTGGTGATGACGTGGATCCCGTGGCCTGGAGCCGCGACGTGCTGGGATGCGATATCGATGTCCGTGAAGCCATGCCGTCAATGCGCCACACTTTCAGCCATTTTCATCTGGTGATCACGCCATTGCCAGCCCGTTTGCTCGATATCCGTACCGGGGTAATGGAAGCGCGCCCGCTACTCTGGTATAACACTCGGCAACCCGAAAAATGCGGACTTGCCGCACCCGTTCAACGATTGTTCGAGCAGCTCGATCGAGGAGAAACCAAATGAGTCATACTGTTAACTGTGTCAAGCTGGGACAGAAGGCCGAAGGGCTGGACAGACCCCCTTACCCCGGAGAGCTGGGTAAGCGGATTTATGAAAACGTATCAAAAGAGGCGTGGCAGGGATGGATCCGTTATCAAACCATGTTGATCAACGAACACCGTTTGACGCCGATAGATCCCGAGCATCGCAAGTTTCTGGAGCAGGAGATGGAGAACTTCTTTTTCGGAGAAAGCTCCCCTTCCCTGCCCGAGGGTTTCGTTCCCCCGCAAAAGTGACGCACAGCCGCGATCCGGCAACGGGGGCAAACCGTTGCTAGGTGCATGCGCTCCTGGAGGCGGGTTTATAAACGCATTGCGCGGTTCG
This sequence comes from Gammaproteobacteria bacterium, assembly GCA_015491735.1. GTDB lineage: Bacteria > Pseudomonadota > Gammaproteobacteria > Thiohalospirales > Thiohalospiraceae > DRMK01. The sequence continues at coordinate 17,699 of WFVH01000043.1, read as the reverse complement.
GGGCGGTATTACTCCAGGGGGATCCCCGAACTCGCCAGCGGGGCTGAAAGCAACTCGAATTGCGCCGGCGCAACGTACTGAAGCACCTCTTTTTTGTCTGGTGAAAGCGCAATGTCGAGTCCTTTTTCCGGATATAGCCAATGTACGACGTTGCTTCCCTGTTCACGGATGCGCCGGGTTGGCGCGCCAAACAGGCGTGTGACAGTTTCGGCATCCAGATTGGCGCGCGGCAGATAAGTGATGCTGCCGATGGCTGTCTGATTGATGGTGGCGATATCATCGGGATGCAGAATCACCTTGCGTCCACCGCCGCTCGATTTGCTGATTCGTAACCCGCGCTCGAACATCCGTTCAAGCTGCTGCGCGCCGAGAGCGGCGGTAACAACCATCTTTGATCTGATGCTGCCGAGCTGCACCTGCTCGAAATAGGCCTCGACCGCCTTTTTCCCCTCCGGCGAGACAAACAGGGTGATTTCCGGAGACTCCCCGACCTTTCGGATTGCATCGGCGAGCGTACTCTGGCCCAGAGTCAAGCCAAATACTTCGCTGGATCCATCGTTGTTGATATTGATCTGCCATGGCAGATCGGTCCGTTTCTCCATCACCATTTTGGGGCTGAGAAGCAGTCCGGCGGCGATAGCAAGGATACTGGCGGCGATCACACCCAGAACCGTTTTCCCCTCCATGGGCCTCACTCTTCCGACAGAACGGGAACATTGTCCGGTTTGGGGTAGCGTTCCACCATGGCTTTCGACAGCGCTCCCTGCCGGGCCTGGTTGATGGCATCAGACTCCATTACCACCAAAGCAAGCACCGTCAGCATGGTGGGAAGGATGGCCACGCCGCCGAAAGCGTAGTGCTGGGGTCCGGGGTTTCCCCCCGAAACCAGCAGGATGACAGTGATGGCAACGGCCATGATGCCAAGCATGAGGATAAAGAACATGCTGCGTTTGGCGCAAAGCTGCCAGTGGCTTTTTACAAACCAGGGGTCGGTGGTGAGGGAGCGCCGGGCGCGGACAATCAAATAACCGAGAATGGCCAGGGAGATGCCGGGGATAACGAGCAGCAGATAGGGATAGGAGGTTGCCATTCCCATCAGGCTGACAAAAAGCAGAATATGGTTGACAATCAGGTTAATCAGAAAGATTTCATGCGGATGCCGCGCTTGAACGCGCTCTTGCTCGGAAATATCGAATCTCATGGTGGATCGGCCCTGGATAGTCGTTGCAACAAAAAGGACAGCGCCTTGCTTTGGGCGAAGGATACCGCAACACCACCCGGTATGTCATCTGCTACGGGTTTGCCAGGGAGATTTCCCCTGGCCGGAAACCTCCCTGGCGGAAAAGCAGAGTCAGCTTACAGCAGGCCTGGATCCACGCTGTTCCTGAGCTTTTTCAGCGCGCTTTTCTCCAGCTGGCGGATCCGCTCTGCGGAGACCTGATATTTTTTCGCCAGTTGATGAAGCGTCACTTTTGGCTCGCTGAGCCAGCGCTGGGTAATAATGTCGCGGCTGCGTTCGTCCAGGGCGGAAAGCGCTTGTTGGAGTTGCTGGCTACTGAAGGCCGCGCTCTCCATCTGTTCCAGCTCCTGGGCGGGGCCGGGCCGCAAATCCTTGAGGTAGGCCGCCGGCGCCTGTTGAACGAACTCGTTGTTATCCTCTTCCTTCATATCGAAAGGGGTGTCCTGAGCGCTCATCCGTTTTTCCATCTCCAGCACGGCTCCGGGGGAGACGCCAAGATCCTTGGCCACAGCATCGATCTCCTGGCGGTTAAACCATCCCAGCCGCTTTTTGGAGCTGCGCAGATTGAAAAACAGCTTCCTTTGGGCCTTGGTGGTAGCCACCTTGGCAATGCGCCAGTTGCGCAGGATATACTCATGCATCTCCGCGCGGATCCAGTGAACGGCAAATGAGACCAGGCGCACTCCCACTGAAGGATCGAAGCGTTTTACCGCTTTCATCAGCCCGATGTTTCCCTCCTGGATCAGATCGGCTTCGGGCAGTCCGTAGCCGCTGTAGCCACGTGCAATGCGAACGACGAACCGCAAATGGGCCATTACCAATTGCCGGGCTGCATCCAAATCGTTCGTTTCCCGCAGGCGGATAGCGAGACGTTTCTCCTCGTCGGCGCTCAATACGGGGATTGCGTGTACTCTGCTTTTGTACGCTTCGAGGCTGCCCGTACTGACAGCCGGTAACGGATAGTAACTGTTTGTCATGATTGCTTTCCCTGTTTTTGGTTGACTGTATATACCACGATTTTAGCACTCTATCGGTGAGAGTGCTAAATCAGGGCTGGAGTTCCCTGAATGGATAGATCAAACAGCATCTATAGTGGAATATAGTCCGGAAAGGGGTAAATACAATGACAGCGGCGCCATTTTCTCTGCTCGCCTTTTTCACCGGGATTCCGGTTGAAATTGTTTCGGACTGTCCTCATATATTGCAGCAAGCCGCGAGAGCTTACCTTGAAAGCGTACTGGCAGGAGAGTGGAGTGATTGCTGCCGGGTGTGGATGTGAGTAACTATCGGCGAGCGCTGTTTGCCCAAGTGCATCATGAGCTGTGACGCTTGCGGTTACTGCTGAGGTTTTATTGGGGCTTTCAGGGTGTTGTGGCCGTGAGGTTGGAATTGACCTACCCGGCCACAAATTGTGCGGCCCCGTTTTTGTATCCCCTAACTTATTGATTTAAAATGACAGGCTTTGCACATGGGGATATGTTATCAATAGGATTAGATGCTGCGGGCTATCGTACCACAGCCGCCTGTTGATGCCTTGCCCTGAGCAGGCACACAACGGCCGGGCGCCGGATCACCTGTGTTCGGGGTAGAACTCACAGCGGAACTGACGCGCTCCCATCGAGTCACCGATGGGGCGGTCGGCAACCGCCAGTCCAGGAGCAATGAGCGATGGTTAAGCTAATAAAAAACAGTGGTTTGATTTTCTTTTTTCTATGGATGGTTGCCGGCTATGGTCATGCCGCGTTGCCAGTAGCCGATGGTAATGGTCAAAACTTGCCGACCCTGGCGCCTATGCTCGAAAAGGCAACCCCGGCAGTGGTCAATATCGCTACGCGGGGACGTGTGCGAATACGGGAGAACCCCCTGTTCAATGATCCTTTTTTCCGCCGGTTTTTCGATCTTCCGCAGCAGCCAAGAGAGCGGATAACGCAAAGCCTGGGTTCAGGAGTGGTGGTAGATGCGGACAAAGGGTATATCCTGACCAACAACCACGTCATAGACAAGGCCGAAGAGATCGAGGTAACGCTGCGCGATGGCCGCAAACTGAAGGCAAAACTGGTCGGCAGTGATGCGGCAACTGACGTTGCCGTGATTCAGGTGAAACCGGAAAGACTGACAGAACTTCCTCTCTCCGACTCTGACAAGCTGCGGGTGGGAGATTTCGTGATCGCTATCGGTAACCCTTTCGGGCTTGGCCAGACAGTGACTTCGGGTATCGTCAGCGCCCTGGGGCGGGCAGGCCTGGGCATCGAAGGGTACGAGGACTTCATCCAGACCGACGCTTCTATCAATCCAGGGAACTCCGGCGGGGCACTGGTAAATCTTCGCGGTGAACTGGTCGGAATCAACACAGCCATATTTTCCCAAAGTGGTGGCAACATCGGTATCGGTTTCGCCATTCCCATTAACATGGCGCATGAGGTGATGGCGCAGTTGATCACGCACGGACGTGTGGAAAGGGGCGTGCTGGGTGTCCAGGTTCAGGACTTGACACCGGAGCTTGCGCAGGCATTTGCCATTCCTGAACAGCGGGGCGTCGTCATCAGTGCGGTGATCCCCGGTTCCGCGGCGGAAAAAGCCGGACTGAAAACCGGTGATATTATCATCGCGATCAATGGACGGACGGTGGATGACAGCATGGATGTGCGCAATACCATTGGTTTGATTCGGGTGGGCAGTCACGTTGAGTTGAAAGTATTGCGGGATGGAAAAGAGCGTGTTATTCGGGCCACCATCAGTGAAGAGCAACATGCTGAACTCGAGGGAGAAAAACTGCATCCCTATCTGGAAGGGGCGGTGCTTGGTGATATTGGCGAGAACTCTCCTCTGTATGAGCGTGTCAAAGGGGTGGTGGTGGTTGATGTTGCCCCCGGTAGCCGGGCGTGGCGGGCGGGACTGCGCAAGGGTGATGTCATAACCTCGGCCAATCGCAGGCCGGTAGGCAGCCTGAAACAGCTCCGCAAGGCGGTGGACAGGAAAGGTTCCCTGCTACTGAATGTTCAGCGAGGGAACGTAGCACTGTTTTTGTTGTTGCGCTGACACAACGGAGATGGATAGGTGCTGTTTTGTTCCTGTGGTATCATTCGGGCGGCATAGTGGCCGGGGCTGAGCAAACGGCCCGGTTGATGTGTGAGGCTACTTTATACTATGATCGTCGAGTTAGGATGATGGTATGTGCACAGATTTCTTTATCAACATGTAGGAGTAAACAGAAAATGGCACGGAAGTATTTAGCGATTGCGCTGATTCTCGGTTTTTCCCTGGGAATGACAGCTTGTGAACAGGCATCGGATACGGCCAATAGCGCGGTGGATGCAGCGAAGGAAGCTACGACCGATGCGGTTGATGCGGCGAAGGAAGCCACGACCGGTGCGGTAGAGGCGGCCAAGGATACTGCAGCCGACGCAGCGGCGGGGGCTGTTGAAGCGGCCGGAGATGCCGTGAACAATGCTGTCGAGGGAGCGAAAGAGGCTGCAAACGGGATGGTGGAAGGAAGTGGTGAAGCGGTTGATCCCGGTGCCGCAGCCGAGGAGGCCAAGAGTATGGCCGATGATGCGGCAGACAAGGCTGGCGAGATGGTCAATCCCTGCGAAGTTGTTGACAAGGCCAAGGAAGAGATCAACAAATACTAGGGCTTTAAAACAGATGCACAGCAGCAAAGGGGCGCAATTTCTTGCGCCTTCTTTGTTTGTTGACCCGGTCATCCCCGGTATGCCGTACCCTAATCCGGCGGACAGGCGGGGATCTGAATCCGTGCACAGATAGGGTCGCCGGGTTATTAACAATACTGTAACTATTCAGCTCACCCCTGAAATTCGCCATTTCTGCGTTGAAAAATGGTCATTTACACGCGTAAACTCCCATTTTTCGCCTTGAACTGGCGAGTTTCAGGGGCAATCTGAACAGTTACCGGCTTGTTTCATACTATGCTGAATAGTTACACAATACTATAAGTCAGTTTTTTTACTGGAGTTCATCGGGGTTTTGGCCTGCGGGGCAGCGCGTTGTACTGCGGATGGAGTGCCTGTATAACAGGTTTCGATGGCCGACTACTATCTCTATATCAAGTACCTTCACATCACCTGTGTGGTGATTTCAATCACGCTGTTTCTGCTGCGCAGCATGTGGACTTTACGTGGTTCCCGCATGCTGGCGACTCCTTGGGCGCGAAGTGTACCCCACTACGTTGATACCACGCTCCTTGCCGCCGCCATTCTGCTGATGGGCATTATTCACCAATATCCGCTGCAGGCCTCCTGGTTGACAGCGAAGGTGAGCGGCTTGCTGGCGCACATCCTGTTCGGCCTGCTGTTTTTCCATTATAAGGGCAGTTGGGTACTCAGAAAGACGGCGCTTGCCCTCTCGCTGCTGGCTTTTGGGTATATCGTGGCAGTGGCGTTGACGCGCAACCCGTTCGTGTTCGTTTGATCGGCTTTGAGGCAGTTCGATGTGATCCTCACTACCCCGTCAACCGTTTCTTTGCCCGACCAATCGCGGCCTTTACCTGATCCGGTGCAGTACCGCCGATGTGGCTGCGGGCAGCCACTGCCCCTTCCAGTGTCAGCACCTGGAAGACATCTTTCGTAATCACATCGGAAAACCGGCGTAGCTCGGCAAGGCTCATTTCCGACAGATCCCGGCCGCTGTCCACCCCGGCGCGCACCGCCTTGCCAACCACCTCATGGGCATCGCGAAATGGCAGACCCTTGCGTACCAGGTAATCTGCCAGATCGGTCGCGGTAGAGAACCCGCGCCGCGCGGCTTCGAGCAGCATGTCGCGTTTGACGCGCATGTTGGGAATCATGTCGGCGTAGACCTTGAGGCATCCCTTGAGTGTGTCGATGGTGTCGAATAGTGGTTCCTTGTCTTCCTGGTTATCCTTGTTATAGGCCAGCGGCTGCGCTTTCATCAGAGTCAACAGCGCAATCAGATGACCGTTCACGCGGCCGGTCTTGCCACGCACCAGTTCGGGGACATCGGGGTTTTTTTTCTGCGGCATGATGCTGGAGCCGGTACAGAAGCTGTCGCCCAGATCGATAAAATCAAACTGGCTGGAGCTCCACAGTACCAGCTCCTCGGAGCAGCGCGACAGATGGGTCATGAGCAGCGCTGCGGCTGCGGTAAACTCAATGGCGAAATCCCGATCGGAGACCGCGTCCAGAGAGTTCTCTGCAATACCATCAAAGCCCAGCTCCCGGGCGGTGAATTCACGGTCGATGGGGTAGCCGGTGCCAGCCAGCGCAGCGGCGCCCAACGGCATGACATTGACCCGTCTGCGGCAATCGCGCAGGCGCTGGTAATCCCGCTCCAGCATCTCGAACCAGGACATCATGTGGTGGCCAAAGGTTACCGGCTGGGCGGTCTGCAGATGAGTGAATCCCGGCATAATGGTTGCCGCCTCGCGTTCGGCTACCGTCAACAGCCCGCGTTGCAGCCGCCGAAGCCCGGTACAGATGGCATCTATCTCATCACGCAGGTAGAGACGGATATCGGTGGCCACCTGATCATTGCGGGAACGGCCGGTATGCAGTTTCTTGCCGGTAACGCCGATCCGTTCGGTCAGCCGCGCCTCGATATTCATGTGCAGGTCTTCCAGGGCAATGGACCAGGGAAATTCGCCACGCTCGATCTCGGCGCGGATCTCCTCCAGCCCCTTGATGATGGCGTCCCGTTCCTGCCCGGTGATTACGCCGACATGGGCCAGCATCTTTGCATGGGCGATAGAGCCTGCAATATCCTGCCGAAACATGCGCTGATCGAACTGCACGGAGGCGGTAAATGCTTCCACAAAGGCATCCGTGGGTTCGGTAAAGCGCCCTGTCCAGGGCTTTTCAATATCAGTTTGCTTGTTCATGCCTGTTCCTGCCAATCATGATGTTATTGTTAACCCGGCCACATAATATATCGTGTTCAGCCGTGCTGTGCGTGTTTGCGGCAAGTTTCGACAACGCAGTTCGCGGGCGGGCACAGCACGGCCTGGCTTTTTGAATCAATGAGTCAGGAGTCTCAGGCCTCTCCCCTCCCGGCGTTGCGTGCCTTGCCAGGGGAACGACCCTTGCCGGCAGCGCGCGCCTTGACAGGGAAGAGGCCTGAGGCTCTGAATACGACATACCATGTGGCCGGGTTAATAACCCGGTAGTCAATCTGTGCAAACCTTTTTCGGGCATGCAATACGTTTCAGGTGAGACCGACAGCCATTGTGACAGTCCGAAGCGCCAAACCCGGGAACGGGAATATCGCCTTCCGTGGACTGGTTCAGCCAGCACTCCGGTTCGGCCGACAGTTTCACCTCGACGATGGATGCTGCAGGAGAGTGCAGCAGATAGTCAATGTGCCAGTGCAATTTCTTGGTGTCACGATAGTGACGCTGCACACGCGCCTCGATATTTCTGCGGGCGCTGCCGGTATAGATGTAATCACCCGCCGGGAAACGGTAACGTCCCAGAGCGCCAACCTGGATGGTGGTGTTGCGGTCGAGGCGGATATGGAGCTGGTAGGTTCGCGGGCCGCTCATTCAAACCAATCGCCCATTATCCAGAGAAAGAATGCGATCCATCCGTTCCGCAAGCTGCATATCATGAGTGACCACCACAAAACTGGTGCCCAACTCCTGGTTCAGTTCCACCATCAAATCGTAGACATGGGCAGCGGTGCGATTGTCCAGATTGCCGGTCGGCTCATCCGCCAGTACGCAACGGGGATCGGTTACCAGTGCGCGGGCAACGGCTGCACGCTGCCGCTCACCGCCAGACAACTCGCCGGGCCGGTGGCGTAGCCGCTGCTGCAATCCAACCCGTTCCAGCATATCGGCCGCACGCTGCCCGGCCTCCGCCGTTGACAAGCCACGGATCAACAGCGGCATGGCAACATTTTCCAACGCACTGAACTCCGCGAGCAGATGATGAAACTGGTAAACGAACCCCAGTGCGCGATTCCGCAGCCGCCCACGCTGTGTATCGCTGAGGCGGGACATATCTTCACCATCGATCCAGATCTCGCCGTGAGTCGGAGTGTCCAGTCCGCCCAGCAGATGCAGCAGGGTGCTTTTGCCGGAACCGGAAGCTCCGATAATGGCGATCCGCTCTCCGGCGGCAACTGCAAATTCTATCGCTTTAAGCACCTCCACACTCAACCCGCCTTCATGGAAAGTCTTGCAGAGATTATGGCAGGCCAGCACCTTATTCATAGCGCAACGCCTCGGCCGGCTGAACACGAGAGGCGCGCCAGGCTGGATAGATGGTCGCCAGCACGCTGAGTACGAAAGCCAGCGTGGCGATGGTGCTCACTTCACCCCAGCGCAACTCCGACGGCAGCTCGCTGATGTAGTAGACGCTGGAAGGGAGGAACTGGATCCCGAAACTGTTTTCGATTGCCGGCACGATAATGTCGATATTCAATGCCAGGGAGACTCCTCCGGCGATACCGAGCAGTGTGCCTACCATTCCAATCACCACTCCTTGTACGACAAAGATTCCCATGACACTGGCGGGGGATATCCCAAGGGTTCGCAGGATGGCGATATCCCCCTGTTTGTCGGTTACCACCATCACCAGGGTGGAGATGATATTGAAAGCCGCTACCGCCACGATCAGAAGCAGAATGATGAACATGGCCGTCTTTTCGATTTTCAATGCGCGAAAATAGTTGGTATGGCTGCGGGTCCAGTCATTCACCCAGTAGGTTTCACCCATCGCTGCGGTAAGTTCAGCCGCCACCCGCGGGGCGGCAAACATGTTATCAAGCTTCAACCGGACACCGCTGACGTTATCATCGAAACGATAGAGCCTTGCGGCATCACGCAGGTGGATCAGCGCCAGCGCGCTGTCATACTGGAACATTCCCACCTCGAACACCCCGGCAACGGTAAAGCGCTTCAGGCGTGGCATGATGCCGGCCGGGCTAACATTGGCGCTGGGCGTGATCAGTGTTACCTTGTCGCCCACGCCCACCCCCAGCGTTGTGGCCAGTTCGCTGCCCAGGATGATATTGAAGCTGCCGGGCTGCAACACCTCCAGTGTGCCTGCCACCATTTTGTTGCCGACAACCGACACCTGCGGCTCCAGCGAAGGCAACAGACCGCGAACCATCGTTCCCTGCACGCGATCCCCCAGCGCCACCATGCCCTCAGCATGAATATAGGGCGCGGCGCCGCGTACATCGGGGAACTTGCGCGCTTTCTCCAGCACCTCCGGCCAGTCCTGCAAACGGCCATTCAGCCCGCTGATGGTCACGTGCGCCGCCATGCCCAGAATGCGATCCCGCACCTCATTCTGAAAACCGTTCATTACCGATAAAACCGTAATCAGCGCCGTCACGCCCAGCGCTATCCCCAACATGGAGATCAGTGAGATAAAAGAGATAAAATGGTTACGCCGTTTGGCACGCGTGTATCGCAGGCCGATATAGAGTTCCAAAGGTTTAAACATAGGGCGCAATTAAACCACATTTCGCCGGAAAATTTCAGAATTTACGGTTGTTCGGCAGACATCCTGTTTTGACCCGCCCTTCCCAACACGTGTGGATAATGTTGAAATGGCAATTTCAAACACAGAGTCCTGCTTGAAAGAGCGGGTCAAACGGGATGTCTGGAAAGGAGATATTCTCGTGTATCCCATGACAGGCCGGGAAATATCCGGATGAAAACGTGCGTTTCCAAAAAGACATGGAACGGTGAGGCTGACTGCCAGCGCTGCGCCTTGCGTGATTCGGTGCTGTTTTCCGGGCTTTGTGAAAAGGATCTGGAATGTATCCGCAATCCTATCGGCATCTTTCTCCTGCCGGCAGGCGCCCTGCTCTACCGTAGCGGTGACGAGGGAAACTACCTGTACACTATCCGGCGGGGTCTGGTAAAACTGGTGCAGTATCTTCCCGATGGCGGTCAACGCATCGTGCGCCTGCTCAAGAGCACAGACGTTGCAGGGCTGGAAGCGTTGCTGGATCAACATTATCAACACGATGCCGTCCTGCTGCAAACCACGGAGGTATGCCGGTTGCCAGTCGATACCATCCGCTGTATGGACAGGGAAAGCCCGGCCCTGCACCGGGAACTGATGTCCCGTTGGCAGAGGGCGCTGACCGAAGCGGATGCCTGGCTCACCCAACTATCCACCGGCTCCGCCCGCCAGCGCGTGGCCCGCCTGCTGTTGCGACTGGTTCAAGACCGGGAGAACAGCCACTGCGAGCTGTTCAGCCGGGAAGATCTGGGCGCCATGCTCGGTCTCACGACAGAAACGGTGAGCCGAACCGTTGCGGACTTCAAACGCCGCAGGTTGTTGGTGCAGATTGCTCCCAATCAATACATCTGCGATGTTCCCAGGCTGGAACTCCTTGGTGACGGTTGATTTCTCACCACGCTTGAAAAATTGACAATTCTCAATGCCCGGGGGATTGGCGCTTTGCTATTTTGCCCGCTGCGGCAAGAACCGCCATCTGGAGCAACACGTTGCCATTTGGTGGCCGGGCCTGCAGCCGGCACAACGGCGGCCTTTCACAAAAACAGACGGCCGGGGGCTTCGAGCATCCTTCAGCTCCGCGTTATCACGCTTGCCAATGGAACCGACCGGAAGGGCGCTTGAAATCCTGAACATGATCTATCGCGTTGCCGGGTCAATAATAACGGTAATGACCACCCCGAACGTCGACAAGATGGTATGCGTTAATGCTGTGAACCGGGTTTCCTGTTCATCCGTTGCCGGGGATAATCGTGTATACCAGGAGTCTGGACGATGACACAGAATCAAATTGATGCAGCAACCCAATCGACCTTCAACAAAATTTACGAAGAAACCGACTACCTCGAGATCAACACAGGTGGCAAAACCATTCATGCCAAACGGATTCCGGGAAAATGGCGAACGGTCAAATGGTTGACCGGCAGCGTCTGGTTACTCTTTTTCCTCGGTCCTTACCTGCGCTGGGGCGATCGGCAGGCGGTTTTGTTCGATATCCCCAATCGGCAGTTTCATGTTTTCGGAGCTACCGTTCTCCCCCAGGACTTCTGGATGTTGTCACTGGTGCTGCTGTTTCTGGCCATTCTGCTGGCAGTGGCAACCGCGCTTGCCGGACGGGTGTATTGCGGTTTTTTCTGCTTTCAGACCGTCTGGACCGACCTGTTCACCTGGCTGGAAGAGAGGCTCGAAGGGCCGCCTCAAAAGCGCCGTCAACTGGAACAGGCGCCCTGGGATTTCGGCAAGCTGCGTATCAAGGTGGTCAAACACCTGATATGGATTGCTATCGGCCTGCTGACCGGTATCTCATTCGCTGCCTGGTTCACCGATGCCTATCAGCTCTGGGGAGATCTGTTCACCTTCAATGCCCACCCCGCGGCCTGGGCCACAATTGTGCTGTTTACCACAGGAACCTATTTTCTGGCAGGCTTCATGCGGGAACAGGCCTGTTTCTGGCTCTGCCCCTATGCCCGCATCCAGTCAGCAATGGTGGATAAACACACCCTCATTCCGGCCTACGATGCCAGGCGGGGTGAACCTCGCGGCAAACTGAAGAAGGGGGACGGCAAATCTCGCCTGGGCGACTGCATCGACTGCAAACAGTGTGTCGCGGTGTGTCCCACCGGAGTCGATATTCGTTATGGCCTGCAGGAGGGCTGCATCATGTGCGCGCTGTGCATCGACGCCTGCGATCAGATAATGGACAAGATCCACCGGCCACGCGGGCTGATTCGCTACGCCTCTTTCGACGAGCTGGAGGGGGGGGCGGTTCTTCCACTATACAAACGGGCGCGGGTGTGGGTGTACGGCGCCATCATGCTGCTGGCTGCGCTGGGGATAGGTTTCGGCCTGAGCGGCCTCGATGCCATAGAGCTGGCGGTAATACACGAACGCCAGCCCCTGTTTGTGCTGGAGAGTGATGGCTCGATCCAGAACAAATATACCCTCAAGATATTGAACAAAACAATGAAGGATCTGCCAGTGACTGTAGAGGTGAACGGTCCAGCGGGGGCTGTACTCCATGGCTCCCACAAGCCATTTACGATCCCCCGCAGCAAAACCACTCCGATCACACTGTTCGTCCGGGTTCCCCGGAAAAACCTGCTGACCGAATCGACGCCAATCCGGTTTCGCGTCGTGAGTCTTGACGATCCCGATCTGTCAGCCGTGCGGACGAGTGTTTTCCTGGGGCCAAAGTAGCCACCCGGCCGGTGGCCGGTCGCATCCGGCTGCCCCCGGCAGAGGATAAAACGGGGCTGTACTCCTCAAGAGCCGCTGTTTCCCTGCAGCATGCTGCGCATATGCGCCAGATGCGCCTTGCCGCGGCGCCGGTTCTCTTCGGGCGAGGTTTCGGTGTGCCGGGAGCCGCCCTGCCACTCCAGGTCGTCGGCGGGAAGCTCGTCCAGAAAGCGGCTGGGTTCGCACGGAACCATCTCCCCCCCTTTTTTCCGTTTTGCCGCGCAGGTAAAGGTGAGGCTGCGCTGGGCGCGAGTGATCCCGACGTAGGCCAGGCGGCGCTCCTCTTCGAGATTGCCTTCATCGAGGCTGGCGTGGTGGGGCAACAACTGCTCCTCCATCCCGACCAGAAATACGTGGGGAAACTCCAACCCTTTGGCGGCATGCAGGGTCATCAGGGTAACTGAATCCAGCTCACTGTCATCTTCGTCGTTCCGCTGCAGAATGTCCATCAGCGTCATGTGTGCAACCAGATCGGCCAGGATTTTCTGCTCCGGACTGTTCTCCATGATCTGTTTCATCCAGCCGAGCAGCTCTTCCACATTCTCCCAGCGCCGCTCGGCGGACTTTCGATCCCTGGCGTTGTCCTCCAGCCACTGCCGGTAGTCCAGTTCGACCAGCAGATCGCGCACAGCAGCAAGCGGATCACCCCTGGCGCCACGATCGGCCACGTCCACCAGCCAGGTGGTGAAGCGTTCCAGCCGTTCTACCGCCCGACCCGGAAGGTGCTGGGCCAGGCCAAGTTCAAAACAGGCGGCAAACAGGCTGATGTTCCGCTGACCGGCATAACCGGCCAGCTTCTCCAGTGTGCCGGGGCCGATCTCCCTCCGTGGGGTATTGATGATGCGCAAAAAGGCGTTGTCATCATCCTGGTTGACGAGCAGACGCAGGTAGGCCATCAGATCCTTGATCTCGGTATAGGCAAAAAAGGAGGTGCCGCCACTGAGCTGATAGGGAATATTGTGCTCGCGCAGGGCTTTTTCGAACGGACGCGACTGGTGATTGCCCCGGTAGAGAATGGCGTAGTCACGAAAAGCGGCGCGCTTTATGAAGCGGTGGTGGAGAATCTCCCCGGCCACCCGCTCGGCCTCGTGCTGATCGTCTCGTGCCTGGATAACACGCAGCGGGTCACCATATCCCAGATCACTCCACAGCCGCTTCTCGAACAGATGGGAGTTGTTGCTGATCAACTGGTTGGCCGCCTTGAGAATACGCACCATGGAGCGGTAGTTCTGCTCCAGCTTGATCACCTTGAGGTTGGGGAAGTCTTCCGCCAGTTGGCCCAGATTTTCCGGGTTGGCGCCGCGCCAGGCGTAGATGGACTGGTCGTCATCACCCACCACGGTCAGCGCCCCGCGTATTCCGGTTAGCAGCCTTACCAACCGGTATTGGGTGGCATTGGTGTCCTGATATTCGTCCACCAGCAGATAGCGGATGGTGTTGCGCCAACGCTCCAGCACATCGGGTTGCCGCTCGAACAGCAGCACCGGCAGCATTATCAGATCATCGAAATCAAAGGCGTTGTAGGCTTTGAGATGGCGGGCATATTCGCTGTAGACCCTGGCTGCGACGGCCGAGACCGGGTCATCCGGTGCGATCTGTTCCAGCGCCTGGTCTGGCAACAGAAAATCGTTCTTCCAGCGTGAAATGCTCCAGCGCACCTGCTCCGCCATGCCGCTGTCATCGGCGAAGTCACGCCGCATCAGCTCCTTTATCAGCGCCAGGCTGTCCATGCTGTCATAGATTGAGAAGCCCGGTTTATAGTCCAGCGCCGCCAGCTCCCGCTTGATGATGTTCAATCCCAGAGTATGGAAAGTGGAGATGCGCAGGCCGCGGCTCTGTTTGCCATCCAGCAGCTTGCCAACCCGCGCCTTCATCTCGCGTGCTGCCTTGTTGGTGAAGGTGACAGCCGCGATATTGCGGGCAGAGATGCCGCACTGGCGAATAAGGTAGGCGATCTTGCGGGTTATCACCCGTGTCTTGCCACTGCCGGCGCCGGCCAGAACCAGCAGCGGGCCGTCGATATAGCGCACCGCTTCCCGCTGGCGGGGGTTCAAACGATCGCTTTCCAGGGAGGGGCTGTTGTTCATGGGGGCGCTATTGTAGCAATCCTGCCCAAGTAAAGGTTACCCATCGTCCCGTTTTTTATCCACATCTGTCACATTCCGGCGTTTAGCGGTTATACTCCGGAAAATGAGTGTTTCGATACGTGCCATTGCGGGAATCCTGTTGCTGGGAATGCTCATTCCGGTTTCCGGCTGCGGTCAGAAAGGCCCCCTCTATCTGCCGGATCCACCACAATCTCAGCAGCAGAAGTAGCCATCATGGACCATTTCAACTACAGGGATAACCGCCTGTTTGCCGAAGATGTCGATTTGTCCGAAATTGCGGCAACATGGGGTACGCCCACTTATGTCTACTCCCGCGCCACACTGGAGCGCCACTGGCGCGCTTTTGATCAGGCGCTGGCCGGGCGCGATCACCTTGTCTGTTACGCTGTCAAAGCCAACGCCAATCTGGCCATCCTGAACCTGCTGGCCCGGCTCGGCTCCGGTTTCGACATCGTCTCACTGGGGGAGCTGGAACGGGTACTCGAGGCAGGAGGAGATCCCGCCAAGATTGTGTTTTCCGGAGTTGGCAAGCGAGTCGACGAGATCCACCGCGCACTCCAGGTGGGGATCCACTGCTTCAATGTCGAATCCGAGTCAGAGCTGCTGTGCCTCGATGAGCAGGCGGGTACGCTGGGCGTCCGCGCCCCGATTTCACTGCGCGTCAATCCCGACGTGGATGCCAACACCCACCCCTACATCTCCACCGGTCTCAAGGAAAACAAGTTTGGTGTCAGCGTCGACAGCGCAATGTGTCTGTACAAGCAAGCTGCCGCGCTGGAGAATATTCAGATTCTGGGTGTGGACTGTCATATCGGTTCCCAACTGACGACTATTGCCCCCTTCATCGACGCACTGCAGCGGGTGCTGGCGCTCATCGAGCGTCTGGAACGGCACGATATCACTGTACAACATCTGGATTTGGGGGGCGGCTTGGGAATCACTTATGACGATGAAACTCCGCCGCAGCCAGCCGAGTATGCCTCGGCCATCATGAACGTGCTGCAGGGGCGGGAGCTGCATTTGATCCTGGAACCCGGACGAGCCATCGTCGGCAATGCCGGTGTTTTGCTTACCCGGGTGGAGTATCTGAAGCACACTGCGCACAAAAATTTTGCTATTGTCGATGCAGCAATGAATGACCTGATGCGCCCCTCGCTCTATCAGGCGTGGCAGTCAATCGTTCCCGTCTGTCCCCGGCGCGGCAAACCGCACCGGTATGACCTGGTGGGTCCCATCTGTGAAACCGGCGACTTTCTTGGCAAGGAGCGCAATCTTGTGCTGGAGGAGGGGGATCTGCTGGCCGTACGTTCCGCCGGAGCCTACGGGTTC
Organism: Gammaproteobacteria bacterium; assembly: GCA_015491735.1. Classification (GTDB taxonomy): domain Bacteria; phylum Pseudomonadota; class Gammaproteobacteria; order Thiohalospirales; family Thiohalospiraceae; genus DRMK01. Next base: position 1,836 of record WFVH01000043.1, on the reverse strand, counting down.
TCCATGAGTTCAAACTACAACTCCCGCCCCCGCGCCGCCGAAGTGATGGTCGATGGCAACAAGGTATACAAGATTCGCGACCGGGAGAAAATCGCCGATCTCTATCGTGGCGAACATCTACTACCGTAGTATTTTGTGAAGACGCGGTGTGCAGGCAATGACCGCGGCCCTTGTCAAACACGGCAACCCCGGGAGCGGGACGCCAACCGCTGGCAAAAAAAGCCCGGAAAGCATCCATCCGGGCTTCTCTTGTGGCGACTGTGTTGAGCTACCGCTGGTGATACTCAACCACCTTCTCGACTTCATTTTTAGAGCCAAGAATTACCGGCACCCGCTGGTGCAGGGCCCTGGCCTCGACACCCATGATCCGTTCCCGGCCGGTTGAGCTGGCGCCGCCAGCCTGTTCGACGATGAAACTGATGGGGTTGGCTTCATACATTAACCGCAGCTTGCCACCCTTGTCACGCATCCGTTCGTCCATCGGATAGAGAAAAATACCGCCACGGGTAAGGATGCGAAACACCTCTGCCACCATGGAGGCCACCCAGCGCATGTTGTAGCGTTTGCCCAGCGGGCCGGTCTCTCCGGCCAGGCAGTCGGCAATGTATTGCTGCACCGGTGGTTCCCAGAAACGTTGATTGGACATGTTGATGGCAAACTCCTGGGTGTCCACCGGAATCTGCACGTTGTCGCGCACCAGGATAAACTCCCCTACGCTGCGATCCAGGGTGAACATGGCGACGCCGTTGCCAATGGTCAGTACCAGCGTAGTGGAAGGGCCATAAACGCAAAAGCCGGCGGCAATCTGCTCGGTTCCTTTCTGGTAAAAATCGTCGAGGCTGGGGGAAGTGGTTCCGTGTGGAGCCTTGACAATGGAGAATATGGTTCCAACGGAGATGTTGACATCGATATTGGAGGAGCCATCCAGGGGATCGAAATAGATGAGGTACCGCCCGCGTGGATAGTGTTCCGGGATCATCATCGGCTCATCCACCTCTTCAGAACCCATACCCGCCAGCAGGCCGGTGGTGCTTAGGTGCTCAAACATCACATCGTTGGTAATGATGTCCAGCTTTTTCTGCTCCTCACCCTGAACGTTTTCGGAACCGGCCACACCAAGCGCGCCCTCCAGGGATGCGCGGTCGATTTTGGCGGTGATCTCTTTGCAGGTGACCGCCGTTTCACAGATGAGATCGACAAGGTCAGCCTCGATATCCACACCGTTGCGCTGCTGATTGACCAGATACTGTTTTAAAGACATACCGTTTTGCATAATGCTACCTTTTGCTTGCTGTGTTGGTGGATGGAAAAAAGTGCGTAACCATCCGGTATGCCCCGGAGTGCCGGCAGTTACCGTGTGGTTTCACAATTTGTTGAATAGTCACAACCGTTTTACTATTAACCCGGCCACATAATATAATAGTTTCGAGTGCCAGATTAAATCATCCATTGTGGATTATGTAGTAGTTCAGACTTGGCCTGACAGTCGCTTCTACAAACCGGTAACTGTCAGATCAAATCTGAACTACTACAAGAAAATCCAAATCGACCCGATCGGGCGCCCCCACAGCATATCTGTTGTCATGGGCGTGCTGAAGCATTCCCTTGAGGTCTATGGCAGGCATTTTTTCTCCTTGATTGCAGGTGCTAACATGAACTCGTTGCCGGTGCAGAAGAACCGGCGACAAAAAACAGAGGCAACTAACAAGGCGGAAAATGAGAGTTTACAACCCTAAATGGCCCTTTTTCAACACAGACATGGCGGATCTTGGGGGCTGGCCAAGCAATCGTTAACCCGGTAACCAAACACCCCGGACTGCAAACAGGTTCGCCGTG
>WFVH01000042.1 GCA_015491735.1 Gammaproteobacteria bacterium | reverse complement strand
CCCTTGGTGAGGGAAAGGTGGAGACGCTGGCCGACCTTCAGCGGGAGTTCAACCGGATGCATGGTCTGAATGTCCGTTACAAGCCGTTCCACAAGCAACTGTCCAGGGAGTCCTTCCCCGCGTTCATGCGGAGTCTTTGTACCCGGTTGATTTCGTGGTTCGTTTTTTTGCGCCAAAATTAGGCGTTGCAGAAGATCCTGTAACAGGCTCTGCTTACACTCAACTGATACCGTATTGGTCAAATATTCTCGGTGCTAGCAAACTACATGCAAAGCAGGTGTCATGCATAGGTGGGGAAGTATTTTGTGAGGCTGTAGGCAATAGAGTAAATATCGCAGGAAAAGCGGTAAAGTATTTGGCTGGTGAGATTGAAATCAAAACCTAACAATCACATGCACTCGGACAAAATAAAGCTGCGCCGCTTCGCTTTGCACCTTTTTTTTGCCGGTGATGTGAAGCGTTATGTGTGAATCGCATCACGTAGGCCTAGGTGTTGTACGAAAGGCTTGAAATCTTTATCTGAAAATAGCAACGGGAGATTATGCTCAATGCAAAAAGAAGCGATTATTACGTCGGCAGTTTTCCTGATAGTAACCCCCTTTTTGCGTAGCTTACGAAAATTATCTGCATTTTTCACCGCCATTTTTACACCAAGCAGTTCGAATATCGCCAGCTCTTCCAGCAAGCGCTTTGCGGTTTTGTAGTCCTTATCATGCCTAAAACCCTGGAGAACCTCAGTAAGGATCAAGTCTCCAATTGCAATGGCGCTAACTCCCAGTACGCCATCCAGGAAATCAGCCTCTGGGGAGCCATTACCACTGAAGTAGTCAATCCACACACTGGAATCGACCAAAATCATGAAGCGCTTCTCATCTCGTCAAGATTGCCAGACCATTCCAGTTTCCCTCTAAATCGCTTGATCCCTTCTTGTTTTTTCAATTTTATCAGTGTCTTGAGACCAAGCTCTACAGCTTCTTTCTTGGTCCTTAAACCTGTAGCCTTGAGTGCATCGGTCATCAGCTTGTCATCAATATCGATATTAGTGCGCATAGGGGTCACCTCTCAAGGGATTGTCAATGTGTATGTAATGGATTATATATACACATAACAATCGCGTCAACTCGGACTGCCCAAAGCTGCGCTGCTTCGCTATGCAGCTCTCATAGGTTAGTTCTTAAGCATCATAACCAGTACGGATACATTCCGCACTTCACCCGCCCAGCTCCGCTTGAGTACAATCCCGTCCAGATATACATAGGGATGTTCTCCCTCGATGGGGCGGTTCCGCCAATCCTCAATATGTTTGTAGACCTTCTTGTTCAGCTCGCGAGATAACGTACGATATTTTTCGCACATTTTGAGAGGCGGTGGCTCTGAACTGGTTTAATTGGAGTTGCAAGACAACCAACAACCAGAGAGGAGAGACACCACCATGAAGAAGGGATAGTGTCCAGAATTTTTTGCACTTTTGTTCGGCGGTGTCTCCAATCCGGGTTCATGCCGTGCAGGGCTCGGCAGCGTCGAGGTTCCGCAGCAAGTCCATTCTCAGGTAACGTTTCGTTCCCCACTGCGTTCCGGCGATATGTCGTAGCCGGGCCGCCGCCAGCATCAATGCCGACTCCCCCGCCAACCACGCGGGTGCGTCGCCGTATCTCCCGCATGACCCGCTCCAGCTGTCACCACCGATGCTATATGACCTCAAAATAACGGTTTGAGATGTCCTCCCGATCAAGCATGAGGCATCCTTGGGTTGTTGTGAAAGACCGAGGAGGCCGCCATGCTCAAACGAGAGGACTGGATCATGATACGCAAAATGAGAGACAAAGGGTGCTACCTGCGGGAGATCGCCGCGGAGGCAGGCTGTTCAGAACGCACAGTGCGTCGTGCCCTGAAGCGCGGAGGTCCACCGCCACGGCGTCGCCCAGGTGTTCGGCCGAGCAAGCTCGACCCCTGCAAGCCATGGGTCGACCAGCTGTTGTCCGAAGGCGTCTGGAACGCCGAGGTAATCTATGCCGAGCTCCGCGCCCAGGGCTACCGTGGCGGACGCAGCATCCTGCGCGATTACATCCGCCTGTCAAGCGGGTGTTGCGCAAGGCGAAAGGCACGGTGCGCTTCGAAACCCCGCCGGGCAAGCAGCTGCAGTCGGACTGGGGTCAGCTTGACACGGTGGTGGCCGGCGAGCGGTTCCGGGTGCACTTTGCCGTCAACCTGCTGGGCCACTCCCGCCGCTTCCACGTGTGGGCCGCACCCTGCGAGGATGCCGAGCACACCTACGAGAGCCTGGTGCGGGCCTTCGAGTGGTTCGGTGGCGTACCCCAGGAGGTGTGGGTGGACAACCAGAAAGCCGTCGTCCTGTCCCATGCCATGCACCCGACGGCAAGGTACGCTTCAACCCCGGCTTCGTGCCCAAGGCCTGCTGGCCCCACCGGCCCCAGACCAAGGGCAAGGACGAGCGGATGGTGCGCTACGTGAAGGAAAACTTCTTCCAGCGCTACCGGGCCTTCGAGAGTCTGTCACACCTCAACCAGCAGCTCGAGCAGTGGCTGGTGGCCGTGGCCGATGAATGCATCCACGGTGAAGGTGCGGCGGATTCGCTTTTCTAACGTCGGATCAGGACGAACTTCTTGGGGTTGTGTAATATCAGGTTTTGGCATTGCAGTCTCCGTTCGCCCTGAAATCTATGTTATCTCAGAATACCATGGCTCAGGATTAGGTGTATTAGTGTGCTGTAAATCGCCTTTAGGCGAAATGACCGGCTTTCAGCCGTAACCCGAAGCCACCGGCTTTTAGCCGGTGGTCGTTCACAACCTCCTTTTCCATCCGCAATATACGGTTCTCCTTCCGCAGCCGTCTCAACTCTTCCCGTTCCTCACCAGTTAGCCGTTCGCCCGAAACTTCAGCCTCAAACTCTCGTTTCCAACGGCGCAGCAGGTTGGCTACAATCTCCAGACTCCAGGCCGCTTCTGACGCCTTGTAACCCTGTTCGGTCACCAGCGCCACGGCTTCGCGCTTGAAATCCTCTGTATATTTCCTTCCCGGTCGTTTCTCTGTTGTTATCGTTCACCTCGTTAGGGCATTTTACAGCCTTAACTCGGTGTCCGGATATATCAGACCACATCAGTCGCGCGTGATTCCCCGGATGGTTTGAGCAATAATGCTTTCAACTTTCATGGTGTTTCCTGATTTGTGAGGGTTGGGAATTGAACAGATCACCAAGCATCATGAAAGTTCACCTCTTTTTTACAGTAATTGCCTGATGTTACATGGCATTTGGTGCTAGGCATCGGGTTCCAGTATCTGTGTTTGGGTGTTTTTCTCCCGGAATTCAACGTGGTTGGTTGCGGTTTTTGGCATACTCACGTATATAAGTAACCGGGGAGTGGGTTGTGAAAGCTGTTTTTCGGGCTTGTTCCCATCCCGGAAAGAGGTGAATACTGCTTGTGCGAGGCAAGCAGGTTATAATCGGTTTTTTGTAGATTAAGAGGTAATAAGTGATGAATGTAAAAGGAAGTTTCGTTAAGTTGTCTGCCGTTGCCCTGGCGCTTGGTTTGCTGGCTGGTTGTGCCCACAAAGGCCCTGCTCCAGCGACGCAGGAGGATGTCGCCAAGGCGCAGGAGGCTGCTGAGGCGGCAATGGCTGCTGCAACCGAGGCCGGGAACAGCGCTGCCGCCGCAGAGCGGACCGCGAATGCTGCCATGAATGCGGCGGAAGATGCCAAGCGGGCTGCAGATGCATGCAGCGAGCGTTGCGGCCGGATGACCGAGAAGGTGATGGCCAAGTAGATAACGCCTGGAAACGGTGTCTCTCCCGGGTAACCGGCAGTTTCGGTGCTGAGCCGGGGGAGGCGTAGTGCTTGGAGGCCAAAAGCCTCCAGGCCTTTTCTTCACGCTCTCAAGGCTTTTCAGGTTTCACCTGAAACGGCTTGTGCCGCTTTTGTGTCGAGAAGGGGTTGTTTGCCCTTCGGGGATGATCCGCCAAGAAGAGCGGCCGCCCGCATGAACCCGATTTTTTTCGCCTTGAATCAACGCGTTTCATACAGGTAATTACCTTCTGACAAGTTCAGGCGCATCTTTTTTCCTTGTCGCTACAGCGATGGGGATCCCCGTCTGCTGACGGGCGATTTTCTGTATTTTCTCCCAATCGAGCACTGCGGGAATATCGCCGTGAGCCGCTGTGACTATTTTTACCACGGGTGTCAGGTTGAATGTCTGGCCGGACTGTTTTTCCGTTTCCTCAAGCGGTGGATGAACCTCGAGATACAGCTTGTCATTGAGCCATCCGGCCTTGTAGGGCTGATTGATGATACGCACGGGTGTTTTTACCGATATCAGGGGAAACAGTGTCTCGATATCTTCCGGGTACAGTCTGATGCAACCATGGCTGACGCGCATGCCGACTCCATACGGCTTGTCGGTACCATGAATCAGGTAGCCCGGCATTTCCAGGCGTAGTGCAAAACGTCCAAGCGGATTATCCGGTCCAGCCTTCACAACCCTGGGTAGTTCAATTCCCCTTTCTGCATATTCTGCGCGAATGGACTCGGGAGGGGTCCAGGTTGGATTTTTGGTTTTCTGGATGATTCGTGTTTTTCCGGTCGGCGTTTCCCATCCTTCGCGGCCGATACCGATGGGGTGGGTGATTACCCGGTTTTCTCCTTCCGGAAAATAGTACAGGCGAAGTTCAGCGAGATTGATGATCAAGCCTTTCCGGGGAGGGGGGGGCAGAATGAAACGGGTGGGGATGATGATGCGGGTTCCTTCACCGGGGAGCCAGGGGTCAACGCCCGGGTTGGCCGCAATCATCTCCCGGTAGCCCAGGCCGTAGTCTCTGGCGAAATCGGAGAAAGTGTCTTCGTAACGGCTTGTAATCTTGACAGGAGCGCCAATGACATCCTGCCCCTCGGGCGGCAGGGGAAAGCTGAGCGCTAGGCAGTTGCCTGAGAGAATCCCCAGCCAGATACCTGCCAACCAAACCGGCATCAACCCGGCAACCAGGGATACGGGTCTCCAGATAACACGCTTGGTACTCGTCAAGGCGCAGCCCGCAGGGAAGGGCTTATCCCCTTGCCTGGAGCCGTAACGCGGGGGCAGGCCGATCCTGTTGCCTGCGCCCGGTTGTTCTCTCGGGGAAGGACGGCTGCGTGTACGCTCGCGGGCTGCGTTACCGAAGCTTGCTGCAGAAGGTTGCCCCGCAGCAGCGGCTGGAACCCAAATGTTTATTTGCCGGGTTAATAAATTCCCCATCTTGCTTGCCGTCACACACCGTTTTGTATCGTATTGCTGGTAAACACAGCATCAATCTTCCATCCAGTATGCCCCCATCCGGGATTCGATTAAAGAGGTTCTGCTGTTCTGTCGACAAGTTTTTCACTGCTGCAACACTTTATTGACGCTGATTCAAGGTGGGTCGTCTGTATCAGGGGTTGTTCAGCCGAATGATATCCCGGGAAAGCGGACAGGAACGTCAATTAAAAAAATATCGAGAGCCTTCGTTGAATGAGTATCTTCAGTCTCTGTGGGATAGTGGGCGGAGGTGCGCCTGACAGCGTTGCCCGTTTGGGATCCACTGTTTTTTGCATCCTCCTGCTGTTTCTGGGTGGTTGTCAGAACAGTGAAGAGACAGACAGCGACAGCGGCGCAGAGATTTCGAAACGGATCAACCTCACCACCGCGGAGTTGATTCGCGACAGCCAGCCAAAGAACGGCTATTTCAGCTATGATGCCGACAAAGGTGTTTACTACCGCGTCATACCTGTATTTGTCTGGCGGGGGAGTTTGTTTGATGCCGGCACTCAATTCACAGAATCTTCTGATGCCCGGTATGCCGGTTTTTTCGTACAGGTGGAAACCGATGAATTTCAACCCGGTTTGGAGCAGATCTGCAGCAGCTCTTCCTCCATTGCTCTCTATCCTCCCGATTTTACAGCCACCGGAGACGGGGCGGTGTTTGGCCCCTTCGCCGCGCTTGGGGGTGGTTTGATAACGGGCAGTGGTGACCAGTGTGGCAGTGACTATTTTCGGCTGAGGGCGCTGGATGACGACGGAGATGGTGAGTGGGATCGCTTTCAATACAGTTTTCCTCCCGGCGAAAGTGACAGGGAGTTACTGACCAAAATGGTTCCTGGTAATTGGCAACTGCGTAACGGGGCGGCGGTGCTGGTGGATGTTGACTTGCCACCGTTGTCGCCGTACGGCGACAGGCCGGTTCTGCCCATCCCGCATATTAATCGGAACCCCGGGACGGGGCTGATTGACAGCGTCGATATCCGTTGGTGGGACTATGATCCGGCTACCGGGCCTTACGAGCAGGTTGACAGTCACGACCGCATACATCAGTCGACGGTGACGTTGCTTGATAGCGTTACCGGGGGTGATATTGAGACCCGGGAGGAGTATCGGGCATTCGGCCTTGCAGATCGAGTCGTCTTCCCCAAATATCCCTGGCGGGCGAGCGGAGATGTCAATGATGGAGATGTAAAGGTAACCAACGTGTTGATCGAGTACCGGATCGATGGAGTGGCCTATCGTTTTGTCTGGGATATTTCCTATTCCGGATAATCCGGCGACAAGATATACCGAGGGTCATAGGGTCAAGCAACGCGCAGCCCCGCATACGCCCTCCCTTGCTGGCGCAGGGTTAACCACCGGGTAAAAGAAGCACAGGCGAGAAGGGAGCACCATGGAAGACCTGCATAGCTCCTTACGTGGCAGGGGCAACGAATGATTGTAACCTTGTAACTATTCAGCAAAGTATGAAACAAACCGGTAACTGTTCAGATTGCCCCTGAAATTCGTCAGCTCAAGGCGAAAAATGGGAGTTTACGCATGTAAATGACCATTTTTCAACGCAGAAATGGCGGATTTCAGGGGTGAGCTGAATAGTTACGTAACCTTTTTGTCGCCGCCAACTGGGCGGGCGCTGCCGCCACCGGGTTTCTCGTTATCCTGCCGGTGCTGCGGGTGGGGCGGAACGTGTCAACCTGACTTGAACCAGCTCTTTGACTTTGAAGCCGGGATTGTCGACCCGTGCGCGGGCGAGATCCGGTTTGGTATTCCCAACAGCCGCCTGCGCTACCGGAGCCGTGCTGTGGAGGCATCACCACCCAGACGACATCTATCCTGACAGAAGGCTGCGCACCGTGGCAGGAGTGTTCAATATTGGCAAAAGAGTTCCGGGGCGTTATCTGTGGGTTCGATCCAGTCCCGCCTCGGCCAGGGTAACGGCCCGGAAAATGGCGCGCCCCTTGTTCATGGTCTCTTTCCACTCCAGTCGGGGTACCGAGTCATGAACAATACCGGCGCCGGCCTGGATATGCAGCTGGTCATCCTTGATTACCGCCGTGCGGATGGCGATGGCGGTATCCATATTACCCGACCAAGAGAGATAGCCCACGGCGCCGGCGTAGATGCCGCGCTTTACCGGCTCCAGTTCGTCGATGATCTCCATGGCGCGGATCTTGGGGGCGCCGCTGACCGTGCCGGCAGGAAAGGTGGCGCGCAGTACATCCATGGTGCTCAGGCCTGGCCGGAGCCGGCCGGTAACGTTGGAGACGATATGCATTACGTGTGAGTAACGCTCAATCACCATCTTGTCGGTAAGCTTGACGCTGCCTAACCCGGCGATACGTCCTACATCGTTTCTGCCCAGATCGATCAGCATCAGGTGTTCCGCCAGCTCTTTGGGGTCGGTGAGAAGCTCCTCGGCCATGGCCTGATCCTCCTGCTCATCCCGGCCGCGGCGGCGGGTGCCGGCGATAGGGCGCACAGTGACCTCATCCTGTTCCAGCCGCACCAGAATTTCCGGTGATGAACCCACGATGTGGAACCCGTCCAGATTGAGATAGTACATGTACGGGGAGGGATTGAGACTGCGCAGCGCCCGGTACAGGTGCAGCGGCGGAGCACTGAAGGGGATGGAGAGACGCTGGGAGAGCACGACCTGCATCACATCCCCTTCGGTGATATAGTGTTTTATCCGTTCTACCGCCTGCTCGAATTCGGACTGGCTGAAGCCGGAGATGAAGTCGGTTTCCTCAACGCTGGCCGAATGGGGATGGATACGGTATTGCACCGGCCGGGAGAGGCGGTCTACCAGCTCGCCGAGGCGCTGTTGCGCGCGGTAGTAGGCGTCTGTTTCTGCCGGATCGCCGTGGGTGATGACGTACAGCTTGCCGCTCAGATTGTCGAACACCACTACCTCATCGGAGACCATTAGCAGAACATCCGGTGTTTGCAGGGGATCGGGGTTGGGGCAGTGGGTCAGCCGTGGCTCGATATACCGTACCGTGTCGTAGCCGAAATAGCCCACCAGACCGCCGGTAAAGCGCGGCAGCTCTTCCAGTTCCGGTACCTTGTACCGTCTCTGGAAAGATGCTATCCAGGCCAGCGGATCGTCTACTTCGGCCTCTTCGGTAATCCGGCCATCCCGGAGTACGCAGATCTGCCGGCCGGTTACCCGCAGGATGGTTTGACAGGGCAGGCCGATGATGGAGTAGCGCCCCCACTTTTCTCCCCCCTGCACCGACTCCAGCAGGTAGGAGTAGGGGGCATCGGCCAGTTTCAGGTAGGTGCTCAGGGGGGTGTCGAGATCCGCCAGCACTTCGCGCATCAACGGGATACGGTTGTAGCCCTGGGCGGCCAGGGAGGCAAATCGTTCAGGTGTCATTGTTGTTTACCGGTACCTGCAGGGGAGTGTTCAATCGGATGTCAGGGTAACTATTCAGCTCACCCCTGAAATCCGCCATTTCTGCGTTGAAAAATGCTCACTTACGCTCGTAAACTCCTATTTTTCGCCTTGAACTGACGAATTTCAGGGGCAATCTGAACAGTTACCGGCTTGTTTTATACTATGCTGAATAGTTACATGTCAGGAAGGTCTTATTGACCCCGAAACAGCGGGATATCATGCCGGGTCAATCACTCCGCCATCGGTTTCCGCTGTTTGCCAGGTAATCCGCCATAATGGAACAAGTTACCCTACGGCAGCAATTGGAGCAACTCCGGCATGGTGTCGATGACAGCGTCCGGGTTGGAGTTGTGGATATCCTCGCCGTGGTTGTAGCCGTAGCTCATGCAGACTATTTTAAACCCGGCGGCCCGGGCTGCTTTCACGTCGCTCACCGAGTCACCGATCATCAGTGCGTTTTGTGGTTGCACGTCAAAGAATGCCGCGGCATGGAGCAGTGGCAGCGGGTCCGGTTTTTTTCGTGGCAGGCTGTCGCCGCTGATCACAATCCCGAAATAGTCACGAATTCCCAGCTCTTCAAGCAGCGGCAGGGTGAACTGTTGTGCCTTGTTGGTGACGCTGCCAAGTGGATAGCCGGCCCTTTCCAGCGCATCCAGCGTTTCGCATACGCCGGGATAGAGATAGCTGCGCCTGCTGGTATTGCCGGCATACAGTTCGAGAAAGCACGGATAGGCGCGGGCAAACAGCGCCTCATCCGGCTCGCCGTCCATCCGGTCGGTGAGGGCGCGGCGCACCAGCGCCTCCACGCCATTGCCTACCCAGTTGCGCACCTTTGCTTCACCCCGTTGGGGAAGTTGCAACTGGTGCATCATCTGGTCTACACACCAGGCGAGATCCGGCACGCTGTCCACCAGCGTGCCATCTACGTCGAACAGGATCATTTCAGGCTTGATGAGAGGCATTGGCAACTACCCGGCGGCCCGCAATACGGGTGGCGACTGCTTATTCGCTGCGGAAATAGCGGTTTTCAGCGGCAGGGTTGGCATTCCTATCCTGTGGCCTTGGCCAGCTCGGTGCGCATGGCATCGATGGTGGCCTTGTAGTCGTCGGTATTGAAGATGGCGGATCCCGCCACGAAAGTGTCGGCTCCTGCTGCGGCAATTTCACCAATATTGTCTATTTTCACCCCGCCATCGATCTCCAGGCGGATGTCGTAGCCGCTTTCATCGATGATTCTGCGCGCTTCGCGCAGTTTGTCGAGGGTGGCGGGGATAAAGCTCTGTCCGCCGAATCCGGGGTTGACCGACATCAGCAGCACAATGTCCACCTTGTCCAGCACGTAAGTGAGGTAGTCCAGCGGGGTTGCCGGGTTGAACACCAGTCCGGACTTGCAACCATTGTCGCGGATCAGTTGCAGGCTGCGGTCAATATGTTCAGATGCTTCCGGATGGAAGGTGATCCAGGTGGCGCCAGCCTTGGCAAAATCAGGGATGATGCGGTCTACCGGCTTGACCATCAAATGCACGTCGATGGGCGCGGTGATTCCGTGGTCACGCAGCGCTTCGCATACCAGCGGCCCGATGGTCAGGTTGGGCACATAATGATTGTCCATCACGTCGAAATGAACGACGTTGGCGCCGGCGTCCAGCACAGATTGAACCTCATCGCCCAGCCGGGCAAAATCGGCGGACAGGATCGAGGGGGCGATTAGAAAGTTTGACATATTGGCGACCTCTTCTGTTTAACAGGTTTGGCGGCGAAATCCGCTTGGCGCGCCACACTTTACCCCATTGGCCGGGTTAATAACAGCGTAGGGGCCTTGAATTTTACGCCTGTAACCGGTGGAACAAACCGTTTTTACCAGGTCATTGCTGTTTGCGGAGTTTGGCATTGTTTTGCAAGAACGTGTATTATTTGTAGTGGAATTACGGTTGGGGGGAGCGCTGCTGTGGCTCACAGCGGCCTTTCCGCTAATGAGTCTTTTCTTGCGGTGTGGCATTGGGTATAACACTGCTTCGAATAATATAAAAAACCAGGTAACTATTCAGCATAGTATGAAACAAGCCGGTAACTGTTCAGATTGCCCCTGAAATTCGTCAGTTCAAGGCGAAAAATGGGAGTTTACGCGTGTAAATGACCATTTTTCAACGCAGAAATGGCGGATTTCAGGGGTGAGCTGAATAGTT
>WFVH01000041.1 GCA_015491735.1 Gammaproteobacteria bacterium | reverse complement strand
GGATGGAGGCGCACCGGTCGCAGGCGTGATGAAGTCGCCGGTACTGACCGCAAGCCCGGATACCGACGTTCGCTATATCGCCCGCCTGTTCGTCGAACGGCGCATCGGTGCACTGCCAATCGTCACCGATGGCGAGCTGGCAGGCATCATCGCCCGCAGCGATGTGTTGAGCGCGGTGATGCGCCACTATGTGCTGGAGCTGTGGGCGTAGTCCGCACCGGGCCGGGATAATGGACAATCCCTGCAGATACAATCCCCTGTCACGGCAGAAGGCCGACCGCGACGCCATTCAGCCCTATACATACGGAGGGTGACCGGCTGGTCGGCGCCATGCTTGCCGCAATCGAAAGCGTGCGGCGGCAGGTATGGCTGGATACCTGCATCTTCACCGACGACGAGGTGGGCAACCCTTTTGTCGCGGCCGGGCTGACAAGATGCGGATACCGGCCTTCTTCCCATCACCCGGCCGTCGTCGTTGGTAACTGTTCAGCTCACCCCTGAAATTCGTCAGTTCAAGGCGAAAAATGGGAGTTTACGCGTGTAAATGACCATTTTTCAACGCAGAAATGGCGGATTTCAGGGGTGAGCTGAATAGTTACCGGCTTGTTTCATGCTATGCTGAATAGTTACCGTCGTTGAACAGTCACGGGAGACGTTCCCGGCCTCCATTTTGTTCAACATCGATATCAGTTCAGCCTCACCTCGCGTAAGACCGTATATCTCGGAAAGCTCATCAGCTTCCATCCCCCGCTGCGCCAGTTTTCTTGCCTGATGATAGGATTGGCTGGCCGGTTCACAAAGTTCCTGCTGCTCTTGACGTTCAGAGACGCCGCGCAGGCGATGCTCCAGCTCTCTGACCCGTTCTCCAAGCCCAACGGCTGCGGAAACCATTGCACGCATATCCGATTGTAAAATACTCTGGTTTTTCTCCAGAGAAAACACCCGTTTTCTGATTTCAAGATAACGGTATACGAGCACACCTGCCATCAGGCAGATGGACAACACAGCTATCAATAAAATCACATCCAGCTCAAACGCCATTCATTGTCCCTGTTTTTGTACCCGATGGATAACAGTGTTTCCACGAAAGCCCTGAACAAACTCAACGTGCTATTCAGAAACATCAATTTTCACAGCAGCCCCGAAGGCGCTATGTAACCGTCGACCTCCCGTCGAAAGGAGCTGGTAAAAAGATACAGACAGAAATAACCTGATCCACTATCTGTGCCGGAAAGATTTTGACCCATGACACTATTTCCACTCATTTTCAGCAAACAGTTTGAGCAGATCGACCAGAATCAGCAGTTCACCATCCCGGCTGGCGACACCTTGAATGAACTTTGCGTTCTCATCACCTGTCGCTGTTGGCGTGGTCTCCATTTCCGACGCCCGCAACCACATGACATCGGAAACGTTGTCTACCAGGATACCGATGACATGCTCGTTGATCGTCGTTACCACTATTCGGGTGGAATCATCGGGCACTCTCGTCTTGAGGCCGAACTTTTTCCGTGTATCGAGAACGGTCACAACATTGCCGCGGAGGTTTATAATGCCCATCACAGCATCGGGGGCCCCGGGAACCGGGGTAATCTCCGTGAACCGTAGTACCTCCATGACCTGTTCTACCGGGACGCCATACTTCTCGTTTTCCAGAAAAAATGTTACCCACTGAGTAAGTGGATCGTTCACTTCATCAAGAGAATCATCTTCAACTGCATATTCCATCGTCATCAACCTTGTTAGTAACTACCCAGCGAATCGTAAAACTTTATGATAACTGCTCTGCTTGCTCCCCAAACCGGTCGGTTCAAGGCAAAAAATGTGAGTTTACGCGTGTAAATGAGCATTTTTTAACCGCAGGCGTGGCGGATTCCAGGTGCATGCAATGTAGTTACCCGTGTTGTTTGTCAATCGTATCTTTCCAACCGATACCCATACCCGTTGATGCGCCTGACACAACTTTCTGGTGAAGCGCCGCCTACCGATAACCCGGCAACCGGAAAGGACTCGCCTGTCCGGTTGCCGGGTTAACAACTACTTTTCACCCTGTTTCAAAAGATACTGAAGCGCCACCGTATCGAGCAACGCACTGCCGAAAGATCCGATGGTTCCCGCCAGCCATTTTCGTGTCTTTCGTTCGATACGCCAGTTCACCATGGAGGCATCAATGGTTGCAACTTCACCCACCTCATTGCAAGCCAGCCCCCAATGGTGACCTCCAACAATCAGAATTTGCTGGAATGAGGATGAGTTATGCTGCTCCCGCAGCCGCTCTGGTAAAATCAAACGCGCCAGATCAACAACAGGGATCCGTCTGTTGCCTGTTTGCAGCAAACCCAAATATAAGGGCATGTTTTTTGGAACGGCGGCGAGATTTTCCGGTAATTTTTCAATATCATCCAGGTCGTCCATCGAGATGGCCATCTTCAAGCCGCATAGATTGAACAGCAACACTTTCATCGGGTTCTTGTGGGGTGATTCCATCCCCTCTGACAGCGTTACACTCCCTTCATGGGCGCCTGTCCGGTTTTCATCCACCGGATCTTTCGTTCCGTCTTCAATCTCATCAGCCCCGTCAACCGGCGTGACAGGGGCAGGGCACCCCCCTCCTTCTCCCATAGCCGGGCTATCGTTGTACAGGGAGCCCAGGTAGAGGTCCAGTGCCTGGTTTTCCGAGGCCATGACCTGCTCATTGTTAGCCTTTTTCATGATGCCATTGCCTGCATTTCAACAGGGGGTTCCTCCTGCGCCAGAAGGTCATTGAGCAGTTTTTCGTAGGCAATAACACCCCTTGCCTTTGGATACAGCACGGACAATGGGAGACCTGCCTTGCTGGCGTCCCGGAAGCGGGTATCCACGGGAATGGCGGAGTCCCAGACATCTTCAGGATACTCTTCTCTCAAAGCTTTCCAGGCTTCGTTCGAGGCGCGCGTGCGGCGATCATACATGGTGGGAATGATAATGCGCGGAAGCGGCTGCTGTCCGGATCGCTGTACCATGTTCAATGTCTTTACCATACGTTCCAGCCCCTTTTGCGCCAGAAACTCCGTCTGTACCGGCAGCAGCAGTTTCTGACAGGCCGCTAGCGCATTTATCATCAGTATGCCCAGTACCGGCGGGCAATCAATCAGCACAAAATCGAACCTTTCCCTGACCTCCCTCAATGCCTTTACCATGACCAGGCCAGTTCCCTTTCGTATTGCCAACTGCCGATCCAGCGTTGCCAGGGCCGTCGAAGCAGGCATGAGGGAAAGATTGGCGACGGGAGTGTCACGTACAACCGGCCCGGGATCGATTGGCGTGTTATTGGATACCGCTTGAAAAAAGTTGTAGATGGAGTCTGTCAGTTCATCCGGATCGAAGCCCAGCCAGGTGCTGAGCGAGCCGTGTGGATCCATATCCACCAGCAGCGTTTTCTCCCCTTTTTTGGCTAACAGGGACGCAACTGTTATCGCCGTGGTTGTCTTCCCAACACCCCCTTTCTGATTGGCGACGGCCCATATTTTCATCTCGTTACTCCAGCCGCCGGTGGCGCAGATATGGCCGCCGGCGGAGAATTGTCGTTTTCCTGACTATTACTTCGGCCGGTCTTGAAAATCTTTAATACAACACGTCTGTTTTGGGAACGGCCCTCCGCACTGCCATTACCCGTCAGGGGCCGGGTTTCACCATACCCGACAGCGGCCAGCAGCTCCGGAGACACTCCCTGGTTGGCCAGCAGGTGTGTAACGCTGGCGGCCCGGGCGGCGGACAACTCCCAGTTAGAGGGGTAAACAGGGGTGTTTATCGGAACATTGTCGGTATACCCTTCAACCTGAACGGGAGTATTGAATTTTCCCAGTACTTCGCCAAGAAGGGAGAGAAGCATCCTGGCATCAGGCAGTAATTTCGTGCTTCCGCTCGGGAAAAGAATCCGGTTGTTGATTTCAATCTCCAACCACTCATCAGTATGGCGCAACGTAATCAACCCCTGGTCGGCCAGTGGTTTTATCTGTGTCTCAATCTGACGAAAAATCGTGTCGATAGGCGATGCCCCCCCCGGGTTCAGTACAGAAATTGCCGCCGCTGCCGGAGAGGCGTTTGATCCATCCGCCTGTTCAGATGCGTGGTTTTTTTGCTCTGACTTGAATGCCGCTTCCAGCGAGCCGGACAATACCTTGTATTTCCCCTCATTGACGTGGGAGACAGAGTACATAACCACAAAGAACGCAAAAAGCAGCGTAATGAAATCCGCATAGGACACCAGCCATCGATCATGGTTGTCGTGGTCTTCCGGGTGCTTTCTGTTTGGCATAACCATTCAAAAACTGCAAAAAAACATATTCCGTCGTCAACCCGAAAACCAGGTCTGTGGTTGCCGGATCAACAGCACAACCGGCTTGCTTCTTGTCTTCCCGTCACTCACTGCTCAATGTAGCTTTGCAGCCTTGTTTCTATGTTGCGCGGATTCTCGCCCTGGGCAATGGAAACGATTCCATCGGCAATCATCTCCCTCATGTTTGCATGCATGTAGGCGATACTTTTCAGTTTGTTCGCAATGGGAAGGAAAAGCAGATTGGCCAGCGCCACACCATAAATGGTTGCAACGAATGCGACCGCTATTCCCGAGCCCAATTTGTCCGGATTGGACAAGTTTTCCATGACATGGATCAACCCCATGACCGCGCCAAGAATTCCAATCGTTGGCGCATATCCGCCCATGCCTTCGAACACCTTTGCTGCTTGCAAATCCCGGTGAGACCTGGCTTCTGTGTCAGTTTCCAGAATAGAACGAATGACCTCTGGCTCAGTGCCATCGACCAGCAAGCGCAATCCTTTCCGGGTAAAATGATCCTGTTCCGTTTCCGCAACCCCTTCAAGACCAAGCAACCCCTCGCTGCGTGAAACCCCACTCCAGGTTATGATCTTTCTTATGATCTGTTCAGCGTCGACCCCAGGGGGCCTGAAAACCCGGTTAACCGAACGCATCGCCTGGAAAAACACTGCCAGCGGCGTCTGTAACATCGAAGCGCCAACAGTACCTCCCACGACGATCAAGGCAGCCGGGCCATTGATCAGGCTGTGTATATGGCCACCCTCCAGCGACTGGCCAAGCAGGATTGCCCCCAGCGCCAGCAGAATACCGATAATGCTCAACGCATCCATTGCCGATCAATGAACTGCCCGGGCCAGACTCGGCCCGATAGAGGAGATACCCAGAATTTCATCGGTAAGGCCTGCTTTTGCGACGGCGCCCGGCATACCGTAGATGACCGAGCTTTCCCGGTCCTGAGCCCACACGGTTGCCCCCCTCTGTTTGAGCAAACGGGCTCCTTCCCGGCCATCGGCTCCCATGCCGGTAAGAATAACCGACAGCACCTGCCCGCTGTACAACCTGGCCACCGAGCTGAACAGGATATCGGCGCTGGGTTTATAATTCAGCGCGGGATCACCATCCTGAACCCGCACGACTTGCCGATTCCCGTGCCGTTCCACCGTCATCTGTTTGCCGCCCGGCGCCACCAGTGCATTGCCAGGCTGCAGCAGATCGCCATCTTCGGCGTGCTTTACGGTAATGGCGCACTGCTGGTCAAGCCGCTGGGCGAAGGTGGGGGTAAAATTAGCCGGCATATGTTGAACGATCAACAATGGCGCCGGAAACGTGCCGGGAAGTTTTCCCAAAACCAGGGGCAGAGCAGCCGGGCCACCCGTTGAAGCCGCAATGACGACCAGCCGGAACCGGTTGTCCCCGCTGCGAACCGGGGTCATCACCGGCGTTTTTACTGGTGCCGGGGCATCCGGAACCGGTCTCGCCGCCACTGGGGGCGCTTTCGGGCGAATCCCGCGCCTCTTTCCCAATGCGACAATCCGTGAACAGATCTGGTGCGACAGCGCCTCCGGATTGCTGGTCACTTCGGCAAACTTTTTGGGAATAAAATCAACCGCCCCCGCCTCCAGGGCATCGAGGGTGGCCCTGGCCCCCTCCGTGGTGAGCATGGACAGCATCAATATGGAGGTGGGACTGGATTCCATTATCTTGCGCACAGCCGTAATGCCATCCATGAGCGGCATCTCGATATCCATTGTGATGACATCGGGTTCGAGCCGTTCGGCCTGCGCAACCGCCTCCAACCCGTTGGAGGCCTCCCCCACCACCTCCAGACGATCATCACTCTCGATCATTGCGATAATACGCCGGCGAAAAAAACCGGAGTCCTCGACTACCAGTACCCGGATAGTCATTGAGAATACCTCGATATCAGGCCACGTTCCGTTGCCCGGACGCATGCCTGCGTAACAAGCCGGGAACGTCCAGAATCAAAGAGATTTTACCGTCGCCGGTAATGGTTGCTCCGGCCAGTCCACCGACATCATGCAACAACGCGCCAAGCGGCTTGATCACCACCTCTTCCTGGCCAATCAACTGGTCTACGACAAAGCCGACTTTCTGCGTACCCGCGTGCACCACGACGACGTGCGCAGACTCCGGTTCCTCGTCGGGAACGGCGGTTCTTTCATCAATCAACCATTTATTCAGGTAAAACAGAGGTAATGCGGTATCCCGTACCATCACTACCCGCTGGCCATCCACCATGTTGGTACTGCTTAAATCCAGATCAAAAATTTCACTGACGTTGACCAGTGGCAACGCAAAAACCTGCTGCCCAAGCACCACCATCAGCGTAGGGATGATTGCCAAAGTCAATGGAACCTTGATGGTCAGCCGGGTCCCCTCCCCGATAACGGAGTGAATTTCGATACTGCCGTTCAGCTGGCTAATGCTGGTCTTGACGACATCCATTCCTACCCCGCGGCCGGAAACATCCGAAATCTCGGTTTTGGTAGAGAAACCGGGCATAAAAATCAAATTGAAACTTTCCTGATCATCCATCCGGGACGCCGTCGATTCGTCCAGAATACCCTTCTCTATGGCCTTGGTACGCAACTTGGCCGGGTCCATTCCCGCCCCGTCATCCTCTATGGTCAACAGGATATGATCGCCCTCCTGCTCAGCGGAGAGCACCACCGTACCCGCGCGGGGTTTTCCTGATTGCTCACGCACCTCCGGAGACTCAATTCCGTGATCCACGGAGTTACGCACCAGATGGACCAGCGGATCCGCCAGCGCCTCCACAAGGTTCTTGTCGAGATCGGTATCTTCTCCCTGGAGCTCCAGATTGATCTCTTTTTTCATGTTCCGCGCCAAGTCACGCACCACTCGTGGGAAGCGGCCAAAAACCTTTTTGATCGGCTGCATCCGTGTCTTCATCACGGCAGCCTGCAAATCGGCGGTGACCACGTCCAGGTTGCCAACCGCCTTGGCGACGTTTTCGTTGTCCAGTTCCCCTTCCAGGTTGACCAACCGGTTACGCACCAGAACCAGCTCACCAACCATATTCATGATCCCGTCCAGGCGGCGTGTATCTACCCGCACCGTGGCTTCGACAGGTGCAACCTCCTGCTTTGCCTTGGGTGCACTTTTCTTGATCTCTGCATCCGGCGCAGGGGATGCTTTCGGCACGGCGGCCACCGGCTTCTCTTTCGAAGGCTGTTCACCGGAGGTGTCCGACGCCGCTGTCTCTCCTTTCTCCGCTTTCAGTTTGTGAGGCTTGCCAGGCGCGCCACCCTCACCGTGAAGCTGATCCAGCAAGGCATCGAACTCCTCTTCGGTAATATCATCGTTTTCCGGGGTTGCGCCTTGCGTGGACAAACCAGCAGCCGTTGCCTTTCCCGGCGCTCCCCCCTCCCCGTGAAGTTGGTCGAGCAACGCATCGAACTCCTCCTGAGTAATCTCCTCATCCACCGTTGCCTGATCGTCCGTTTTGGCATCCAGCGCATCGAGCATGGCGTCGAACTCCTGCTCTGCTGTGTCTTTAGCCCCCTGCTCCGGTCTAATCTCCGGAGCAGGAGATGATTCGGATTGCGGCTCGTTCTGTTCTCCATCCGCCGAGGGATTTCCAATCAAACCTTCCAGGGCACTCAAAAGCTCGGGGCTGGCTGAATCCGGCTCTACTCCCGAACGCACGCTGTCGAACATGTCGTTCAGTACATCAACCACAGGCAGTATGACATCCATCAGTCCGGCATCGACCTTCCGCTCGCCGCTGCGAAGGACATTGAAAACATCTTCGGCGCGGTGGCATACCTCTACCAGGGGAACAAGATTGAGAAACCCGGCTCCCCCCTTGATGGTATGAAATCCGCGAAATACAGCATTGAGAAGCGCATCATCATCCGGCTTCCGCTCAAGCTCGACCAGCTGCTCGCCCAGTTGCTCCAGAATCTCTCCGGCCTCTACCAGAAAGTCCTGCAAAATCTCTTCGTCTGCATCAAATGACATTACATACCACCTTGTATCATTATGCTGAGTTTGATCTTCATTTCACCACTCAGCCTACTCCGGAAATTCGCTGTTTCTGCGTTCTACAATGATTGGTTAACCTGTGCAAACGCTCATTTTTTAAAACCTGAAACGGCAAGTTTCATGGGCAGCCCGAGACGTTACACACTCTTTTCCATACACCCATGCAGGGGGGCATCACCAGAATCAGTTTCATTAAAACCCAAGGCTCGACAACAGATCGTCAACCTCATCCTGCCCGGAGACCGTCTTCCAGTTATCGACACCCGGAACCCTGGGTCCGGACGCTGCAATATCCGGGGCGGCTTCGGCGCCTTGTTTTGGTTTGGTGCTTTCTCTCTTGCCCGCCACTTTGATTAGCCCGACCAGACTGGTCTCCAGATTCTCCACCAGCTCTATTACCCGGTGAAGAACCTGACCCGTTAAATCCTGAAAATCCTGCGCCATCAATATTTCGTTCAAGTGGCGCTTGATACTGACCACGTCACTTTCCCAATCCTGAAGATAGGATTCCAGTTGACGGCTGAACCGCCGGAACTCATCGGCACACATGTCCCTGCTCAAAAACTTGCTCCAACTCTCCTTGATCTCCTTTACATGACGATGCATCTGATCACACAAGGGACCGGCTTCCTCCACCGAGTTGAGTGTCGTATTGGCAGCCTGATCGGTAAGTGATATGACATAGTGAAGGCGTTCCCTTGCATCGGAAAAGTCCCGCTCCTCCAGATCGGAAAGATGAGAGTCCAGGCTAAACCCATTTAGCGCGGTATGCAGATCTCTGGTGAGCTTGCCGATTTCCTGCAGAAGCACATTGTCATCTTTTTTTGTTAATTGATGAAGAACTGTTTCAGCCTTTTCTTTATCGTTGTTTTTTATGCTTTCAACCAGGCTATTCGCCAGTGAAAGAGCCTCTTCACTCAGAATATTTTCACAGGCCATTTTATTTCCTATTCGTTTGGTTAGCTGACGCGTTCAAATATTTTGTCCAGCTTTTCTTTCAGCGTTTGCGCGGTAAATGGCTTGATGATGTATCCATTAACCCCTGCCTGGGCCGCCTCGATTATCTGCTCACGTTTCTGTTCCGCCGTTACCATGAGGACCGGTATATGGGACAGGCTTTCATCGGCCCGTACAGCTTTCAAAAGATCGATTCCGGTCATGCCGGGCATGTTCCAGTCTGTTACCAGAAAATCGAAATTCCCGTTTTTCAACATAGGAAGCGCGGTATTTCCATCATCTGCTTCACTGGTATTGTTGAACCCCAGGTCACGCAGCAGGTTTTTGATTATTCGCCGCATTGTGGAAAAATCATCCACAACAAGGATTTTCATGTTCTTGTCCAAAACAACCTCCCGTCCCACTAAATTTTAATGACCCACCTGTTAACGTGTTATTCGCGCCTGCAACCGGATGATCGCCTGGCTGTGAATCTGGCTGATGCGTGACTCACTGACTCCCATGACCTGACCAATCTCCCGCAGGTTCAACTCTTCATCATAGTAAAGAGACATAACCATCCGCTCTCGCTCCGGCAAACCGGCAACCGCTTCGGCCAGTATGTTTTTTACATCTTGCTCCTGCATGTTTTCCATCGGATCCGGGGATTCATCCGTCAACGAGTCCATCAGAATACCCTCGCCCTCGTCCGATACCGAGTCATCCAGGCTCAGAACTTTCTGGCCGTTTGCGGATGTCAGCAACTCATGATATCTGTCGAGACTAAGATTGAGTTCATCCGCTATTTCCTGCGCGCGGGCATCACGTCCTTCCCGGTTCTCCACCGCCCGAATCGCCTCTGCCAACATTTTTGCCTTGCTGTGGACAGAACGCGGGATCCAGTCATTTTTACGAATTTCGTCCAGCATGGCACCACGTATGCGAATACTCGCATAGGTCTTGAAGCTTGCATTTCGTCCCTGATCATAGTTCCTCGCCGCATCGAGAAGACCAATCATTCCAGCCTGGATCAGATCATCGACCTGCACGCTTGGTGGTAACCGGTTGGCGAGATGGTAGGCAATTCTTTTGACCAAATCCGCATTTTGCTCCAGCAAATCATCCCGGCACGAAGCCAGGATCGCCGCACTGTACCCGCCCGTCATTTCGTCACTCCCGTAGCGTTGCGGCTGTGCTGAATCAACCTCTCGACAAAAAATTCCACGTTCCCGTTACTCCCGGCTACTGGCCATTTATCGGCCTGCTGCGCCAGAACTTTAAACTGCCGGGAAGAGCAGCTGTCCGGATAGCTCTCCACTACGGCGCTCTGTTTTCTTACCGCTTTCCGCAGTAACTTGTCGTAAGGGACCGAACCCATGTAGTCAAGTTCGACGAACAGATAACGGTCGGTCACTCTGGCAAGATTTTCGTACAGCCGGCGACCCTCCTGCTTGTTTTTGACCATGTTGGCCAGAATCCGGAACCGGCTGATACCATGTTCCCGCTGCAACAACTTGATCAGTGCATAGGCATCGGTCATGGAGGCCGGCTCATCGCAGATAACAACGATTACCTCTTGCGATGCCTTGGTAAAGCTGATTACGCTATCGGAAATACCGGCCGCTGTATCCACCAGCATCACATCGATATTTTGACCGAGTTCGCCAAACGCCCGAATCAGGGCGGCATGCTGGCCAGCCGGCAGTTCCGCCATTCCCTTGATTCCCGATGAAGCCGGGACGATTTTCAACCCGGTGGGACCCGTAACGATAATCTCCTCCAGCCGGCGCTCACCCGACAGGACATGAGACAGATTGTAACGGGGGCAGATCCCCAACATGACATCCACATTTGCCAGGCCAAGATCCGCATCCATGATCATCACCCGTTTGCCCTGATCACTCATGGCCAGCGCGAGATTGACCGAGACATTTGTTTTGCCAACCCCCCCCTTTCCCCCGGTGACCGCAATCACACGAACCGATCGTGGCTGGGCCAGATCGCGTAACCCAGCTGCCTGGTCAGGAAGCACCGCACCCGGTCGCATACAAGATAGTTCAGAGGCCAGCATTTGCGTTTATCCCTCCCATAGTCAAAACCATGGTTTTGTCGTCTATTGATTCATTACTCTCTTGCAACAGGGCAGACCCGCGATCAACCAGCGCTTGCGCACAAGCCACCTGGACATCCTCCGGAACCCGCTGTCCGTCACAAAAATAGGCCACGGGCAACTGCTGTTCGACAACAACCGATAAAACGCCACCCAGCGATACACACTCATCCAGTTTGGTCAAAATACAACCGTGCAGTTTCAGGTGCTTGAAGCTGTTCACCACCTCCTTGACCCCCCCCCTTTGTACATTGGCAGCCAGCAGCACATAGCTTTTTATTTCCGGTGCACCGTCGAGAATGGTCTCGAACTGACTTGCCAGGCGGATATCACGCTGCCCCATTCCTGCCGTGTCGATCAGAACCAGCCGTTTTTGCCGGAACGCCTCCAGTGCTGAACTCAGCTCAGCGGAGTTTTTTACCACCCGAACCGGCACACCAAGAATACGGCCATAGGTACGCAACTGTTCATACGCTGCGATGCGGTAACTGTCGGTGGTCACCAGCGCAACCGTTTCATAACCGTGACGCAGCGCAAACCGGGCAGCCAGCTTGGCGACCGTCGTCGTTTTCCCCACGCCGGTGGGTCCAACCAGCGCGATGACGCCACCCTGACTGATGATGTCATCGTCCGTTACCCGAAGCTCGGCCGCCAACAGCGAAAGCGCCTGCTGCCAAATCTGTTCCGGATCTGAGTAATCATCAATCCGGTTGGCCAGTGACTGACAATGTTCGGTACTGAGGCCCAAAGCCAGCAGACGGCGCAGCAATTCGACCCGCTGGGGGCAGTCCCTGCCCATCTCTCCCCATGCAAATCCGGAAAGCTGGTTTTCCAGAACATCGCGCAGATAACGCAACTCCGACCGCATCTCCGCGAAAGCGGCCTCATCCGGCCCGGAGCCGGCCTGTTCCGTTGCAATTGCCGCCCGACTCTCCGGGTTGTGATCATTTTTGGCGTGCAACCGGTGTGGTGGCGCTGACTCTTGTTTGCCGGCCCTCTTTTTCTCCCGGCTGCTGGACAGCTGAACCAGATTGCTGCTGGCGTTGTTCAGCACCTGGCCAAATTCGTTGTTCTGCTCCTCCTGCCCGGAAAATCCGGAGTTCATCACTCCGGCCGGACCGTAAACAAGGCTGGACTCCACCGCTTCCGGCGGGAGTTCATCGGCTACCGTCAGTGGCTGATCCGCGGTCAACTGTTCCAGACTCTGCTCGAAATCTATCGCGGCAACAATCTCCACGCCCCCCTCTTTGCGCTGATTGGAGAGGATAACGGCATCCGGACCCAACTCCTCCCGCACCATGCGGATAACCTGACGCATCTCCCTGGCAAAGTATCTTTTTAGCTTCATCGATTCTATTACTCTTGTTTGACGCCAGAGGCGGATGGCGGTGGCCGCTAGCCGCCTACCGTTGCAACAATCCTGACCTGTTTGTTATCCGGAATTTCGTTATAGGAAAGAACATGCAACCCGGATAGGGTATGCCGCACAAACCGGGCCAGCAGCGCTCTCAACGGCGCGGAAACAAGCAGAACCGCGGGTTCTCCGGCAGCCTCACGCTCCTGGACTTTCTCCGTCAGACCGGTGTGAAGGCGCTCAGCCAGACCAGGCTCCAATGCAACCCCCTCCTCTTCCGAAACCTGCTGTGATTTCTGCAATATCTGTTCCAGGTGCGGATCGAGCGTGATTACCGGCAACTCATCGGCCGCCCCATTGATGTGCTGATAGATCAAACGCCGCAAAGCCACCCGGACCAGACCGGTCAGCACGCCGGGATCCTGGTTTTTTGGCGCATATTGCGCCAGGGTTTCGGCTATGGTGCGAATATCCCGAATGGGAACTCCCTCCTCCAGCAGGTTGCGCAGCACCTTGAGCACCACCGCCAGGGAGAGGGTCGTTGGCACGAGTTCGTCCACCAGTTTGGGCGCACTCTGTTTGAGTTTGTCGAGCAACTGCTGCACCTCTTCATACCCCAGCAATTCGCAGGCATGGGACTGCAGCAGCTGGCTCAAGTGGGTGGCTATGACCGTATTGGCGTCCACGACAGTGTATCCCAGCGCCTGTGCTTCATCCCGCTGTTTCGGCTCAATCCATACCGCGGGCAGACCAAACGATGGATCTTCGGTCTTGATGCCTTTTATCTCGCCATGCACCTGACCTGGATTGATGGCCAGCTCCTTGTTGATCTCTATCTCCGCCTCGCCCAATGTCACCCCCATCAAGGTAATCCGGTAGGCATGAGGAGCGAGGTCAAGGTTATCCCGGATGTGCACAGCCGGAATAAGAAAACCCAAATCCTGGGACAGTTTCTTGCGCACCCCCTTGATGCGCTCCATCAGCTGACCGCCCTGGTTTTTGTCCACCAGCGGAATCAGCCGGTAACCCACCTCCAGGCCAACGATATCGACCGGGGCCACATCATCCCAGTTCAGCTCGCGCGGCTTTTCAGGGGGAGGGTCCGGCTCGGCGGCGGTCTGACCCTGCTGCTCCATTTCACCCTTGACCTGACGCTGATACGACCACCACGCCACCGCGCCAGTCAGCGCCGCCAACGTAAGAAAGGCCAGATTGGGCATGCCGGGAATCAGGCCCATGATGCCGATAATGGACGCTGCTACCGCCAACGCAACCGGATTGCCGAACAGTTGCCGGGAAATCTGCTCACCCATGTTCTGGGACGAGGAGACGCGGGAGACGACGATGCCAGCGGCGATAGAGAGCAGCAACGACGGGATCTGGGCCACCAGCCCGTCGCCGATGGTCAGCAGTATATAGTTGTGACCGGCATCGGAGAACGCCATGCCGTGCTGGGCCATGCCGATGGTCAAACCACCGATAATGTTGATTACGGTAATCAGAATACCGGCCACTGCATCGCCACGCACGAACTTGCTGGCACCATCCATGGAACCGTAGAAATCCGCCTCCATGGTCACTTCGGCGCGCCGCTTTCTGGCCTCATCCTGATCGATAAGACCGGCATTCAGATCCGCGTCGATGGCCATCTGTTTGCCGGGCATGGCATCCAGGGTAAAACGCGCCGTCACTTCCGAGATCCGCCCGGCACCCTTTGTCACCACAACAAAATTGATAATGATCAGAATGATGAACACCACGATGCCAACCGTGTAGTTGCCACCAATGACAAATTCGCCAAAGGCATTGATCACCTGTCCCGCTGCATCGGTACCGGTATGGCCCTCCAGCAACACAACGCGGGTGGAGGCGACATTCATTCCAAGGCGCAGCAGCGTCGCAACCAGAATCACCGCCGGGAAAACCGCAAAATCCAGCGGCCGCAGCGTGTAGATAGCCACCAGCAGAATGACCAGGGAGAGCGCGATATTGAAACTGAAAAACACATCCAGCAGCAGCGGTGGCAACGGAGTCACCAGCATGGCCAGCAGAGCCAGTACCAGCAGCGGTACTCCCAGCCCGCTGCGGGGAATGTCACGCAGCGTCGTCAAAATTCCGGCCTGTTCCGCCATTTAGTCGTCCTCCTGTTCCCGTTCAATCATGGCGCAGCTCCTCTGGAATGGGCAGCTCCCCCAGCGTTTCTATCTGCTCACCGCCATTGTTCAAATGGAACACATAAGCCAGCACCTGAGCGACTGCCTGGTAGAGAGCGGCGGGGATCTCCTGACCAATCTCGGCGTTGTGATACAAGGCGCGTGCCAACGGTGGCGCAGAGAGCAGGGGAACATCATGTTCCTCCGCGATGGATCGGATCTGCGCAGCCACCCGATCGGCACCCATCGCCACCACCTTGGGCGCGCCCATTTTTTTCTGGTCATAACGCAGGGCAATGGCGTAGTGAGTCGGGTTGGTAATGACAACATCCGCACCGGGAACGTCACTCATCATCCGCCGCTGCGCCATTTCACGCTGCAACTGGCGAATGCGGCCGCGCACCTCGGGATTCCCTTCAGTCTGTTTATGTTCATCCTTGATCTCCTGGCGGGACATCTTCAGTTGCCGGGCGTGATCCCAGAGCTGGAACGGTACATCCAGCAGCGCCACCAGAATCATGGTCAAACTAATGGCAAGAAAAGACCACAGCAGCAGATTCGCCATCTGCGCCAGCGCGCTGTCCACATCCTGTTCACCCAGCAGCAGGAAGGCTTCCGCTTTGCTCCACAGCACCAGGACAGCCACAGCCCCAATCGACAAAAACTTCCCCAGCGCCTTGAGCAGCTCGATCAGGCCCCGCACGGCAAAAATCCGCCCCATGCCCTTGACAGGGTCGAGCTTCTCCCATTTGAAGGCCAACGCCTGGCTGCTGAAGTTCCAGCCACTGATGGCGATGGAGGAGAGCACGGCAACGACGGCCAATAAAACAAACAGCGGTGTCAGCAACAGAACAGCGTCAAAAATGGTCTGCAGGAAAAGATTGGGAAGCGCTGCCGGATCAAAAATCCGCTCGCGGCTGACCGAAAAATTTTGCCTGAAAATATCCAGCAACCCCGCAACGATTCCCTCCCCCATAAACAGCAGCGCGGCTGCGCTGGAGAGCAGCATTGCCATGCTGCTGAGCTCCCGCGAGCGGGCGACCTGCCCCTTCTCCCGTGATTCACGAAGGCGTTTCGGGGTCGCCTCTTCAGTACGCTCCTGGCCATCGCTCTGCGCCACCGGCTACTCCCCCGAGGTGATGGTGCGAATCAGGGAGAACGCATCCTCAACCAGGTGTTCGGTCTGCGGCGCCAGGCCGGGAAAGGTAAACATCATCACCAAAAAGCCGAAGGTCAGCGTCACCGGAAAACCCACCGCAAAAATATTCAGCTGCGGCGCCGCCCGGGCCATCACCCCAAAAGCAATGTTCACTACCAAAATGGCCGCAACGGTGGGAATGGCGATCAGCACCGCACCGGCAAACAGCTCGCTGCCCCAGGAGACCAGTTGCCAGATTCCGTTCCGGGTCAGCCCATCGGCCGCAATGGGCATGCTATTGAAGCTTTCCGCCACCACCTCAATCAGAATGAGGTGTCCGTTAAAAGCCAGATACAGCAGCGAGGTAGCCAGCAGATAGAGCTGGGACACCACCGGTACAGTCACACCGGTTTGCGGATCCACCATCGAAGCAAAGCCAAGCCCCATCTGATAGGCGACGATCTGGCCGCCGGTGACGATAGCAGCAAATACCAGTTGTAACGCGGTTCCCATTGCCACGCCGATCGCTATCTGCTGGATTATCAGCAGCAGCGTCATCGGGCTGAAGGGATCAATCTGCGGAACCGGCGGCAACTGTGGGGCGATCATGATGGTAAGCACCAGGGTAACAAGCAGCTTCACCCGCATCGGCACCGTCTGCGCGCCGGTGATGGGGGCACTCATCACCATCGCCCCGATACGGAAGAAAGGCCACAACAGTGAACCAATCCAGGCGGTAATCTCTGCTGAAGTCAGCACCATGATCAACCGATCAAACCGGGGATGCTTTCAAACAGGCGCGCGGTGTAGTCCACCAGCAGTTGCGCCAGCCACTGACCGGCAAAGGCGAGTACCGCGAGGGTAATCAGCAGCTTGGGAATAAAGCTCAAGGTCATCTCATTGATCTGGGTAGCGGCCTGGAACATGCTCACCAGCAGGCCAACCCCGAGCGCCGGCAGCAGCAGTACCGAAACCATCACCACCAGCAGTTCCAGCGCCTGCTGGAAAATGGAGATGGTCAGCTCAGGAGACATAGAAGCTCGCCGCCAGCGTACTCATAATCAGTGACCAGCCATCCACCAGCACAAACAGCATCAGTTTGAACGGCAACGAGATAATCATCGGTGACAGCATCATCATCCCCATGGACATCAATACACTGGCCACCACCAGATCGATAATGACAAACGGGATGAATAACAGAAAACCGATCTGAAACGCCGTTTTCAGTTCACTGGTGACAAAGGCCGGCAACAGAATCCGCAGCGGCACCTGCGCCGGGGATTCAAATCCCTCCTGCTGCCCCGACAAACGCACGAACAGCGCCAGATCGGTATCGCGGGTCTGTCCAAGCATAAAGGTTTTCAGCGGCCCTGCCGCCTTGGCCGCCGCTTCCTGAAGCGCCAGTTCGTCTTCCAGATAGGGTTGCAGCGCTTCACTGTTGATGCGTTCGAACACCGGCGTCATGATGAAAAAAGTTAGAAACAGCGCCAGCCCGATCAGAATCTGGTTGGAGGGTGTGGTTGGCAATCCCAGCGCCTGGCGCAAAATGGCGAATACGATGATAATGCGGGTAAA
The DNA here is from genome assembly GCA_015491735.1 of Gammaproteobacteria bacterium. Classification (GTDB taxonomy): domain Bacteria; phylum Pseudomonadota; class Gammaproteobacteria; order Thiohalospirales; family Thiohalospiraceae; genus DRMK01. The sequence goes on along the minus strand of WFVH01000041.1, from coordinate 6,705 downwards.
CGAGGTCATCATTATCAGCGCTGCCGGCAGAAAGGTCAGCGCCGTCATGAGCGCCAGCAGTTGCAAGGTCACGCTGTAGGTCTGTTTCCCCTCTGCGCCGGTAACCGTCAGCGCCGGGAAAGCCTCCTGCCCCGCAGCCAGATCCATCGATACCGACAGGCCGAGCAGCAACAGCAGAAAACGGCTCATTGCGGCTTCCTCTTGTTGATTGCCGCCGCCAGGCGGCTGGCGAATTTTCCATCCCTGAGTTGAGTGGCCGGGCTATCCGGCAGCGGTTGCTCCAGTATGTGCAGCATCTCCACCTGGCCGGCGGAGACGCCGAGCAGCAACTGCTGTTCGCCCACCTGAACCACCACCACCCGCTCCCGCTGCCCAACCGGCAGTGCTGCCACCAGCTTCAGCGCCCCGTTGGCGCTGCTGCTCCACCCAGGCAGCCGGCGCAGGATCCAGACTGTCAGTCCAAACACCGTCAATACCGCCAGCAACCCCAATACCAGCTGCAGCAGGCTGCCCGCTGTAACCGGCTCGCTCTGCAGAAGCGGCTGTTTTTCAACGTCGGCCGCAGCCACACACAGCGGCAACAGGAGCAATGCAAACAGGGGGACAGTGTGGAACCGGCTCATTTTTTCAGATTCTTCAGCCGTTCCTGGGCGCTGACCACATCGGTAAGACGAATCCCGAATTTTTCGTTGACCACCACCACCTCGCCGTGCGCGATCAGCGTTCCATTCACCATCACGTCGAGCGGCTCTCCCGCCAGCCGGTCCAGCTCCACCACCGAGCCTTGATTGAGCTGCAACAGACTGCGGACATTGATTTTTGTTCGCCCGATCTCCATGGCGATGGTAACCGGAATATCCAGAACCAGCTCCAGATCCACTTCGCGGTTACTTCCGCCTGCAGCCTCGTTTTCCAGGACATCCAACGTAGCCGGAGTATAGGTTTGCTCCCCGCCGCCACCACCACCTGACTCCGCCCCGCCAGCGGACTCCTCTTCCAGCTGCTCCGCCAGCGCCTCGGCCCAGGGATCCTCTTCTTCCTGTTCCGTTGATCCGGTTTCAACGGCGGTTTCCTCCGCACCGGCCTGTTCAGCTCCCTCCGGCAGCTCCTCTGCCGCACTCTCCGTTACCGGCTGCGCATCCGCCTCGACAACCGCTTCCTCTGTATCTGTCTCTGCTTCTGGATTCACTGATCACACCTCCCTCATACAGCACGTCCGCTTCAACGAAAACTTGTCTGCGCCGGACGTTCAATCATCTCGGTTATCTTGACGGCCCACCGGTTGTCAGCCGTACCGTAAGTAGCACGAAATACCGGAATCGCCTCGGCCTTGACCAGAATCTGTTCCGGTAACTCGATGGGAATAATGTCTCCCGGTTTCAGTTCGGCGAGTTCGCCCAACGTCAATTCCGTCTCGGTGAGATCGGCACTGATGGTGATATCCATTCCCTCCAGCTCCTCCTGCATCGTTTTCAGCCAGCGCTCATCCGTATCTGTTCGTTCACTCTGCATACCGGTGTCGAGAATGTCTCGAATCGGCTCCAGCATCGAATAGGGCAGAGTGATATGAATATCACCACTGCCTCCGTCCATCTCCACATGAAAAGTGGTGACGACGACGATTTCAGAAGGGCTGACAATATTGGCAAACTGGGGGTTAACCTCCGAGTTCAAGAATTCAAAATTGATTTCCAGTACCGGCGCCCATGCCTTGGTCAGATCCTTGAAAGCATCCTCCAGTACAATCTGGATCACCCGCTGCTCGGTAGGGGTAAATTCACGCCCCTCGATCTTGGCGTGAAAACGGCCACCACCGCCGAAAAAATTATCCACTACCGAGTAGACAAACTTGGGATCCAGAACCAGCAACGCCGTTCCCCGCAATGGATGAATACGAATCAGATTGAGGCTTGTAGGAACAAACAGGCTGTGCACATACTCTCCAAACTTGGTCGTCTTGATGCCGCCCACCGAAATCTCCGCACTACGCCGCAGCAGATTGAACATGCTGACCCGGAACAGGCGTGCAAAGCGCTCGTTGACCATCTCCAGGGTCGGCATGCGCCCCCGTACGATGCGCTCCTGGGTAGCGAGATCGTACTGTTGCGGACCACTCGGGGCTGGCTCCTCTTCGACCTCCTCATCGCCTACCCCATGAAGCAGTGCATCAATTTCATCCTGTGATAGAAGTTCGCTGCCAGACATGATTCTGTAACTGCCGCACCTTTTCTACTGGATAACGAAACTGGTGAAATAGACCTCGTCCACACCCGGTTTCCCGGTACGCTCTTGCAGAATCTCCCGGATCTTCGCCAGCACCTGGGCGCGCAGCTTCTCCTTGCCCTCGATTCCGGCCACATCTTCCATGCTCAAGCTGCTCAGCAACAGCACGATGCTGTTACGAATAACCGGCATATGGGCAGTCACCGCCTGCTCAATCTCCGGCTCCCGCGTCATTACCTGAATGGTTGCCTGCATGAAACGCGAAGCCCCGGATGCCTGCGCAAAATTGACAACGAACGCCGGCTCCAGGGCAATATAGATGGGGGGCGCTTCTTCATGAGCCGCCTCCTCTTCCTGATGGGACTCTTTCGCCGCTTCCCCATGGTCTGCTCCACCACCGAGGGCGCCGCTGAAATGAAGAAAAGCCCCGAAACCACCAAACATGACCAGTTGCAACACAACAATAACAATGATCAGTTTGGCCATCGATCCCCCTGACCCTCCCCCGTTTCCCGCTGCTTCTTTCTCTTTAGCCATCGTTTATTCACCAACCTGGTTGCTCTACCCCTGTACCCGAAAGCAATATACGTGCCTGAAGCCGGAGCACGGTATCGGGCCGGCCGGGTTAATAACCAGTAAAAAAAAGCCCGCAACGCCAAACGATTGACGGTTTCCGTGCAGATACATGCCGGGAATCCGCCACCGGTGTTTCAGACAAGGGGGGAAAATTGGGTTAAGATAAGGCAGGCGTTACCGCCCGTTAACCGAAGCGCAGGAAGACCATCCACCGTGTCCAAAAAACCCCGAATACTGAATACGACGACCGTCGCCAAATCACGCCTGTTTCATATCGAAGCCCTGGATCTGGAGTTTTCCAATGGAACCAGAACCCGGTATGAAAGACTGCGCAGCGCAACCAGGGGAACGGTGTTGATTGTCCCGCTACTGGATGAAAATACGGTTCTCCTCGTACGAGAGTACGCCGCCGGAACAGAGCGTTATGAACTGGGCTTCCCCAAGGGACGTATCGAAACGGATGAACCTCTGCTCGAAGCCGCCAACCGGGAGTTGATGGAGGAGGTTGGCTGCGGAGCAACACGGCTGGAACATATCACCTCCCTTACCCTGGCTCCCGGCTTTCTGGGGCACACAACCGAGGTTGTTCTGGCTCAGGATCTCTATCTGAAGCGACTCGAAGGGGATGAACCCGAAGAGCCGGAGGTGGTACCCTGGGCGCGGGATGAAATCGACAGGCTCTGGCGCAGCGGTGAGTGCAGCGAGGCGCGCACCCTTGCCGCCCTGTTTATCATCAACGAACACCTCAATGGCCGCTGACTCCTGGTCCGGAAAAACCTCCTTGCTGCTGGAACCCGTTATTGCCATTGCCAGGCAGGCCGGTCAACAGATACTCGAAATCTACAGAGAGGGTTTCGATGTCTGTTGCAAGCAGGACCAGTCACCCGTCACCGAGGCCGATATCGCTGCTCACCACAGCATCATCGATGGGCTGAAGGCGCTCACCCCGGAGCTGCCCGTGCTGTCTGAAGAGTCTGCCGAAGCCCCTTTTGGCGAACGGGCCCGCTGGCGCCGCTACTGGCTGGTGGATCCGCTGGATGGCACCCGCGAATTCATCAAGCGCAACGGCGAATTCACCGTCAATATCGCCCTGATTGAGAAGCACAAGCCGATACTGGGCGTGATACATGTACCGGTTACCAGGGTCGACTACTATGCCAGCGCGCCGGGGAGCGCGTACAAACAGCTCCCGGACAGGAAACCGGTGCAGATCCACGCCAGGCGGAAAAGAGAGGTTCCGGTAATCGCCATCAGCCGGGCGCGCTTCTGCTTTCGCCAGCAGCAACTTCTGGACAACATCGGCGATCATGAAACCGTATCGGTTGGCAGCTCACTCAAATCATGCCTGGTGGCGGAGGGCTGCGCCGATCTCTACGCGCGGCTGGGACCCACCTCCGAATGGGATACCGCAGCGGCCCAGTGTATCGTTGAGCAGGCGGGCGGACATATCACCGATACCCAAATGCGGCCACTGCGCTACAACACGAAGGACTCCCTCTCCAATCCCGACTTTTTCGTATTCGGAACCACGCGGCACAACTGGTCCCTGTATCTTTGAGAGAACGCTTTTTCAGGAGCTCCTCAGACAAAAAAACTGCTCACCACCCTTGCCCGGCACAGCCCCCGTCATCATTTTCAGCCGTTCGAGATCGTGAATAACAATGTGCTTGCGCTCGACGCTCAGCAGCCCCTCCTCCTGAAACCGGGTAAACATCCGACTTACCGTCTCTACCGCAAGGCCAAGATAGTTGCCTATGTCATTACGGGACATGCTCAAATAAAACTCACTGGCAGAAAAACCGCGCCGGTGATAGCGCGAGGAGATACTGAACAGATAGGCTGCCAACCGCTCCTCTGCGCTCTTTTTCCCCAACAGCAGAGTATGCGTCTCCTCCTCGAAGATCTCTTTACTCATGAGCATGATCAACTGCCGGTGCAGCACCGGCAGCTCATTACTCAACAATTCAAACTCGTCATAAGGGATTTCACATACACTGGTGGTCTCCAGCGCCTTGGCGGAACAGGAGTGCATCTTGTTGTTGATGGCGTCCAGACCCAGCAACTCTCCCGGCAGGTGAAATCCGGTAACCTGTTCATTGCCGTTCTTGGTGGGCACGTAGCTCTTGACGGAACCACTACGGACAGCGTAGATGGAACGGAACGGTTCACCGCCATGATACAGGTGATCCCCCCGTTTGACCGGACGGCGACGCTGAATAATCTGCTCGAGCCGCTCCAACTCTTCCCCATTGATGCCTACCGGCAAACAGATCTGAAACAGGCTGCAGTCCTTGCAGGCAATCTTGTGTTTCGACAGTGAAACAACAGTGTCTTTGTTTTTTGACATGATTAACGAAAGTGACAAATATCAATATTGTCTATAGTACTATATCATCGCCACTTGCCACAGTAAAAAGCTGCTCCAACAATTAGTTATTAATCAACTATCGATACAATCATCGGGCAGACAGGCCATATCCCCGCCATTTGACAACCTCTGCCAATCCGAACGCAACTAACCGGGCACTCTCACGGCTGCAGGAGCCGCATTTTGCCACCTTGCCACAAGCAAGCAGCGGCCGGATACCCACCCGCATTCGGGTTGGCAACTGCCTGCATACCGCTTGCCCGCTCATCACTCACTGGATACCCAGCGCTCTCCTTGCGGCAAACACTCCTTCTTCCAGAAAGGGGCCCTTAATTTCAACTCATCAATGAGATAACGCGCCGCTTCAAAGGCAGCCGCACGATGCGCCGCCCACGCGGCGACCAGAACGATCGTTTCGTCCGGAGCAATCTTTCCCACCCGGTGGATAATCAAGACATCGCGCAGATCCCAGCGAGCAACCGCTTCAATCGCAATTTTGTGCAGATGTTTCTCCGTCATCTGTGGATAGTGCTCAAGCAGCATCGTACGAACGTCGTTACCTTGATTGAAATCGCGCATCGTACCTACGAAAATGCTGGTTGCGCCATATTTACCCCTTTTCTCCCCCGTCATCCGCCGCTGAAAATCCGCCAGCTCCCGCCACGGATCGAAGGATCCACCCCGAACTTCAACAAGCATGGCCACCCCCGGTGACGGGAGGGAAAAACGCTACTTCATCTCCATCCCTGACCACACTGTCCGCTTTAGCGTACTCCATGTTGACGGCCATCAACAGATTTGCCGGCAGCGCCTCATCACCAGCCACGCGCTCCCAGGCCGCTGCTACAGTTCCAATATCCTGCGAATCGAGTACAACCTGCTCACACCCCATTCGCTCTCTCAAACTGGCAAAGAATCTTACAGTAATGGCCATCGGAATCCACCTGTTGGATTTGCACGTTCTGGACAGTCAGACTATCATGAAAAGCACTGATCACGCAGCCCCCTTGCCGAATGAACAAACTGACCCATTTCAATGCCTCCGGTGAAGCTCACATGGTCGATGTGGGAGACAAGGCGATAACCCATCGCATTGCCCTTACCGAAGGCCATATCCGGATGCAGGCGGAAACGCTAAAGCTGATTCTGGCCGGAAACCACAAAAAAGGCGATGTACTCGGCATTGCCCGAACTGCCGGCATCATGGCTGCAAAACGAACCGCCGACCTGATTCCCCTGTGTCATCCGCTGTATATCAGCCGTGTCGAACTGGATTTCCGTCCATTGAACAGACAAACAGGCATCTGTTGCCAGGCCCAGGTGGAAACCCGTGGCCAAACCGGCGTAGAAATGGAAGCGCTCACCGCCGTCCAGATCGCCCTGCTCACCATCTATGACATGTGTAAAGGCATCGATCGCGGTATGACTATCGAAGGTGTAAGGTTGCTGGAAAAAGATGGCGGCAAATCGGGCCGCTGGCAGCGGGAAGAGACAGGGTGACATCGCCCGGAATCATCACCGAGACAATCATTCATCAC
>WFVH01000040.1 GCA_015491735.1 Gammaproteobacteria bacterium | reverse complement strand
GGGAGAGGGCTTCGTCAGCGAAGTCAAGCTGGAGCTGATATGCGAGGACGAGCACGCCGCCGAAGCGATATCCCTGATCTGCAAAAATGCCCAGACCGGCCAGCCTGTTGCTGGCCGGATCTATGTTATCGATGTGGTGGAGAGTATTCCCATCGAGAAGGAGTGACAGACCCATCCACCCGAAGCATGGAGGGGGATCTCTTCATGAAGAAGAATGAAGTGTGGTATTGAAACAGTTCGAGATCCACATGCCGGAACTGAAAGCGCGGCTCGGCGGGTCAGATCTGGTCTGAACTACTACATCTGAACTAATACAACTCAATCCAGAAAACCTTCCTCCCAATGATCTTTATCCAATAGATATTCATCTATTACAAAACCATCCGGATAATCACTAAATCCTCTTGTTTTTTTAGGCGTGAAACGGCAGATTTTGCATTGCTTGCATCGGAATACACACCTATGAATTTCACATCCTCCGCTCCAGTCTCGCCGCTTCGAGCATGTAGAACTACAAATACAGTGCTCATATATTTCCTCCTGGTTCAAGCGGTATTTGTTCAAAGATTCCACCCCCTTGTTAAAATATCCGGTGCTATCAGACCACTACCGTTAACAGCAGGGATTGAAACCGCTATCGAAAAGACCGACAATTCACCCTTGCAGAATTATCATCCCCCAACCATTTCAAGGCAATGACCAAATTCATTTTTATCACTGGCGGCGTCGTATCATCCCTGGGCAAAGGCATCGCTTCGGCATCACTGGCGGCGATTCTTGAGGCCCGCGGCATTAAAGTTACCTTGCTCAAGCTGGATCCCTATATCAACGTCGATCCTGGCACCATGAGTCCCTTTCAGCATGGAGAGGTATTTGTTACCGAGGATGGCGCAGAGACCGATCTGGACCTGGGTCACTATGAGCGTTTCGTGCGCACGCCAATGACCCAGCGCAACAACTTCACTACCGGACGTGTCTACGAAAATGTGATTCGCAAGGAGCGGCATGGTGACTACCTGGGCGCGACTGTGCAGGTTATTCCGCATATCACGGACGAAATAAAGAGCCGCATCCAGAAGGGTGCTGAAGGGTACGATGTCGCCATGGTGGAGATTGGTGGCACGGTAGGTGATATCGAATCGCTGCCGTTTCTGGAGGCGATTCGTCAGATGGGGGTGGAGCAGGGGCATGACAATGTTCTCTATATTCATTTAACCCTGCTGCCCTATATTCCCACTGCGGGGGAGTTGAAAACCAAGCCTACCCAGCATTCGGTGAAGGAGCTTCGCTCCATCGGTATCCAGCCGCATATTCTGCTGTGCCGTGCTGATCGGCACATACCTGCGGAGGAGCGGCGCAAGATCGCCCTGTTTACCAATGTGGAAGAGCGGGCCGTCATCAGTGTCGTGGATGCCAGCAGCATCTATGAAGTGCCGTTGGCGCTGCACTGTGAAAAACTGGATGAGATTGTGGTGGACAAGCTGGGCCTCACCGCCCCGGAAGCGGATCTCACAGAGTGGCGTGACGTGGTTGACGCCCTGCATCATCCGCAGCGCGAGGTCAGTATCGCCATGGTGGGCAAGTATATTGATCTGACCGAGGCCTACAAATCGCTCTCCGAGGCGCTGATTCATGCGGGCATTCATACCCGCACCCGGGTGAATATTGCCTATGTCGATTCAGAGCAGATTGAAGCGGAAGGTGTTGGTTGTCTGGAAGGGATGGGGGCCATTCTTGTTCCGGGCGGATTCGGTAAGCGCGGCGTGGAAGGAAAGATTACGGCGGTCCGTTTTGCGCGGGAGAATCGCATTCCCTACCTGGGGATCTGTCTGGGCATGCAGGTGGCGGTGATTGAGTTCGCCCGTCATGTGGCCGGGCTCGAGAATGCGCATAGTACAGAGTTCAACCCAAATACTCCCTATCCTGTGATCGGCCTGATTACCGAGTGGACCACCAGCCAGGGCTCCAGGGAGGTCCGTAGCGAGGGGGCCGATCTGGGCGGAACCATGCGCCTCGGTGGGCAGCCCTGTCATCTGAAAAAAGATTCCCTGGTGCGTTCCATCTATGGCAGGGATCAGATTGTGGAGCGTCATCGTCATCGCTATGAGTTCAATAACCACTATCTCACTGCGATTGAGGATGCGGGAATGCTGATTGCCGGCCGTTCGATTGATGGCAATCTGGTGGAAATTGTTGAACTGCCGGATCACCCCTGGTTTGTTGGCTGCCAGTTCCATCCGGAATTCACCTCCACCCCGAGGGATGGGCATCCCCTGTTCACCCGTTTCATCGAGGCGGCATGCGAATTCAACGGGAGTCAAAAATCGTGAGGCTGTGTGGTTTTGAAGTGGGGCTGGAGCGGCCCCTGTTTTTGATTGCTGGTCCCTGCGTCATCGAGAGTGAGCAGATGACCCTGGACACTGCAGGTCGACTGAAGGAGATCACACAGCGGCTGAATATCCCCTTTATCTATAAATCCTCTTTCGACAAGGCCAACCGCACATCCACCCGCAGCTATCGGGGGCCGGGGCTGGCGCAGGGGTTGCAGATTCTGGAGAAGGTAAAACAGCAGATTGGTGTGCCGGTACTTACCGATGTCCATGAGGACACGCCGCTGAACGAGGTTGCGGCTGTGGTGGATGTGCTGCAGACCCCCGCCTTTCTGGTGCGGCAGACCAACTTCATTCAGAACGTGGCGCGTCAGGGCAAGCCGGTAAACATTAAAAAAGGACAGTTTCTTGCACCATGGGACATGAATAATGTGGTGGAGAAAGCACGGGAAACCGGCAATGAACAGATTATGGTCTGTGAGCGGGGGGTGAGCTTCGGTTACAATACGCTGGTTTCCGATATGCGTGCATTGGCGATCATGCGCAGTACCGCCTGCCCGGTGGTATTCGACGCTACCCATTCCGTGCAGCAGCCCGGTGGCCAGGGAAGCAGCTCCGGGGGGCAACGGGAGTTTGTCCCGCTGCTGGCGCGGGCTGCTGTTGCCGCCGGGATCTCGGGATTGTTTGTGGAAACCCATCCCGATCCTGATCGAGGTTTGAGTGACGGGCCAAACATGTGGCCATTGGCGCTGATGGATGAGCTGCTGGAGACTCTCAAACTGCTGGACGAGACCGTCAAGGCCAAACGGTTTCTGGAGTCATCCCTGTAAATCGAGACGCATTTGTTTTTGTGATTATTCGGTTTATTTCTGAAATTCGCCATTTCTGCATTGGAAAATGGTTATTCACATGTGTAAACTCACCTTCTTCACCTTGAACCGACAGATTTCAGGGCAGTTTAAGCCGCTGCCACCCAATATTTTTTCCGGGTAGTTACGGTTTTTCATTCTTCATATATATGTGGAACATTGGAGTTTCAATGTCTGATACAACGATTATTGATATCACCGCCCGCGAGATCCTGGACTCCCGGGGCAACCCGACCGTCGAAGCCGATGTCATGCTGGCCGGTGGTGTGGTCGGGCGCGCCGCGGTACCCTCCGGGGCCTCTACCGGCGCCCGGGAGGCTATCGAACTGCGTGATGGCGATGACTCACGCTATCTTGGCAAGGGGGTGCAGAAAGCTGTCGCCAATGTGAAAGGCGAAATCCGCAGTGCCCTGCTGGGCAAGGATGCCGCGCAACAGGAGCAGATTGACCAAATCATGATCGACCTGGATGGAACCGGGAACAAGAGCCGTCTGGGAGCCAACGCCCTGCTGGGCGTCTCCATGGCGGCTGCCCATGCTGCCGCGATTGCGAATGGGGAGCCGCTCTATCGTTATCTGGGCGGCGAGCGCGCCAGCCGGATGCCAGTGCCGATGATGAATATCATCAACGGTGGCGCTCATGCGGACAACAGCGTCGACCTGCAGGAGTTCATGATTATGCCGGTGGGCGCGCCTTCGTTGACCGAAGCGGTACGGTATGGTGCTGAGGTGTTTCATGCGCTGAAAAAGGTTTTGCATGCCAGGGGCATGAATACGGCCGTCGGGGACGAAGGCGGTTTTGCTCCCGATCTGCCATCCAACGAGTCCGCTATCGAAGTGATCCTGGAGGCCATTGCCGGTGCGGGTTACACGGCGGGTAAAGATATCTTTATTGCCATCGATGCCGCCAGCTCCGAGTTCTATAAAGATGGCAGATATGTACTGGCTTCAGAAGGGCTGAGCCTCAGCTCGGCCGAATTTACCGACTATCTTGCCGCCTGGGTGGACAAATATCCTATTATAAGTATCGAAGATGGCATGGATGAGAATGATTGGGACGGCTGGGCAATCCTGACTGAACGGCTGGGTAAACGGGTGCAACTGGTGGGTGATGATCTGTTTGTAACCAATACGGCCATCTTTGCCGAAGGCATCGACAAACGGGTTGCCAACTCCATCCTTATCAAGGTGAACCAGATCGGCACGTTGACCGAGACGCTGGCTGCTATCGAGCTGGCCAGAAAGTCAGGATATACCGCCGTAATCTCTCACCGCTCCGGCGAGACGGAGGATACCACCATCGCCGATCTGGCAGTTGCCACCAACACCGGGCAGATAAAGACCGGTTCGCTCTCCCGCTCCGACCGCGTGGCCAAATACAACCAGTTGATCCGTATTGAGGCTGAGCTGGGAGAGAAGGCGGTCTGGCCGGGCCGGCATGCTTTCTACAATCTCGGCAGATAACCCCCCGTTTTAATCGTGCTCGAATGAGGATGATTATCGCCATTCTGTTCTTGTTGCTGCTGGTATTGCAGCTCCGCCTTTGGGTCGGCGACAGCAGTGTTCGAGAGGTATGGCGTTTGCAAACAGCCGTTGAACAGCAGCAGCAGGAGAACCAGCGGCTGAAAGAGCGCAATCAGGCCCTGGAGGCAGAAGTGGATGACCTCAAACAGGGCGTGGATGCCATAGAAGAGCGAGCCCGGAGCGAGCTGGGCATGATAAAAAAAGATGAAACTTTTTACCAGGTAATCGAATAGTTCCAAGGAGAATGCAATGAAACTGATTTTTATACCCGTAATAGGGTTGGTACTGTCTGGTTGTGCAGGCAAGAGCGATTATTCACCCCCTGCAGATGCAACGGGAGAGGCGATTTTCAAGGCTGCATGCCTGGAGTGTCATGAACCAAAAGAAGATGGCACTTTTTTTGAACTGGGCAAAGAGAAGGCGACGCCATCCGCGATTGCGGAAACCATCAACAAGGGTGGTTTTACCATGCCGGCTTTCCCGAATATTTCCGGCGATGCCATGAAAAAACTGAGCGAGTATGTCTTGGCCAATAGCAAAACAGCCGAATAAACGGTCACTGCCCGGTTTGCCCCTGAAATTCGCTGTTTCTGTGTTGAAAAACGGTCGTGGACTCGGATTGCAAGCGCAACCCGCCCGGTCGGCAGGCGGGCAATCCGAGCAGTTACCCCCAGAGGTGACAACTCGCTGGATAGTTACGTGACAAATGGCGCCGTAGCTCGATTGGTGAGTCAATATCGACCAGGATTCCGGGGTCATCTACCGCCACTGCGTTGATATGCGCCTTGTGCTTGCGCAAGATCTCACGGCCGCCCCCATCACCGGCAAGTAACCCCAGTTGCTTTTGGTAGTATTTCCCAAAGCCTACGGGGTGACCTTTCTTTCCGTGGTAGCAAGGGATGGTGATCGTTCTGTTTTTGACCAGGTTGGCGGAGATGGCCAGAATCGTTGCTGCCTGTATAAACGGCATGTCGGCCAGGGCGATCACCCATCCATCCGAAGCGGTGGTTGCATTTATGCCGCAGGCGAGGCTTGAACCCATCCCGCTGTCGGCATTTTCGTTCGCTACGATACCAATGCCGGTTGCCGCCAGCTGTTTGGCCAGCAAGCTGTCCGTCGCGCGGACAACGGCAATCGAGTGGGGAAGGGCGTTGAGCAGGTTACTGGCTGCAACCACACCGATGGCATTTCCACCGGGAAGGGGGTGGAGCAGTTTGTTGGCTCCAAACCGGGTGCTTCTCCCCGCAGCCAGCAGAATGCCGGTTATCATGGTGGGCTGCCGTTGGCTGACAGCCGTACTCCCTGTTGGCAGGCCACCAGCTCCGCCATGATGGCAACGGCAATCTCGGCCGGAGAACGGCTGCCGATAGGCAGGCCGACGGGGCCGTGAAGCCGTGCAATTCCGGCTTTCGATACGCCAAGGGTGGCAAGCCTTTCGCGTCGTTGCTCATTTGTTTGCCGGGAACCCAGGGCGCCAACGTAGAATGCCCGGGAGTCAAGCGCGGTCATGAGCGCCATGTCATCCAGTTTGGGATCGTGAGTCAGTGTTATGACGATGCTGTATTGATCATCAGCAAGTGTGGCCACGGCATCGTCCGGCATGCGGGAATCCAGTTGAACCCCTGCTGTTTGCCAGGAAGAGAGATATTTTTCCCGCGGGTCACATACAATCACTTCATAGTCCAGGGTGAGGGCGATCTGCGCAACATATCGGGAAAGTTGATTGGCCCCGATAACCAGCAGCCGCCATTTTGAACCAAACAGTTTCTCTATTTTCCATCCACTGTAACAAAGCCGTTGGGCAGCCGGCGGGGCAGGGAGCAGGGTTGTCTTGCCGGTTTTCAGACAGAGCCGCCTGATGATTTGCTGCCGGTTTTCAATCCGGATCAGGATGTTTTCTATCACCTCTGCATCGGTCAGTTTCTCCAGTATCAGGAGCAGCCGCCCGCCACAGGGTAACCCAAAATTTCCGGCCTGGTCGGCGGTTACGCCATAACTAACGGTTTCGGGTGTGGTGACTGTTTTGCCGTTGCTCTGGATTTTCGCTATCAGATCGTCCTCCACACATCCACCGGATACCGAGCCGGCTATCTGGCCACAACGGGTAATTGCCGCCAGCGAGCCAAGGGGGCGCGGAGAGCTGCCCCAGGTTTGGGCCACTGTGACGAGGGTAACCTCTTTACCCGCCCCAAGCCAGGCCAGGGCTGAGTACAGGACTTCGCTGTCCGGACTCTCCGGTTTTTTCATTGCTTTTTCCGGGGTTATTGCGTCAGTGTTAAATTGGTTGGCCATTCCGAAGCAAACTTGATTATAATCAACAGCTCGGCAATTTAAACCCGGTCAATGAGAAATAATGGTGTCATCGATGAAATGCTTGTGCGGCCTGCTCGTGGCCTGCTGCTTCCGCCCGTTGGCGCAGGTTCCCCGTGGCTGGCAGGCAGCAGCGGTTCATCACGGTCGTTTTCATGAAGGCCGGCCAGGCGTATCGAGGTGAATCACAGCGTGGATAACAACTTCCGGGTGGAGGGGAGGGGGTTGGCGCTTTCCCGCAATGATCGGTATATCTTTACCGATCTGAACTTTTCGTTGGAAGCCGGTCAGATATTACAGGTCGAGGGGCACAATGGCAGTGGCAAGACGACGATGCTGCGTATTTTATGTGGTCTGACACTGCCAAGCGAAGGAGAGGTTCGATGGTGCGGGGAGAATATCCGCAAGAATCTGGCCGAATATTGTGCCCAGCTGGTTTATGTTGGCCATGCGCCCGGAATCAAGGGGGAACTGACACCATTGGAAAATCTGGAGTGGGCCAGGAACATGGATCGGCCAAGAGAAGGGGCGAGTGCGGAACAGGTGCTGGGTCGATTGCAACTCCCTGCTGTTTGTGATGATGTGCCTTGTCACAATCTTTCCGCCGGGCAGCGCCGGCGGGTGGCGTTGGGGAGGCTGCTGATGCTCGATGCGCCGCTGTGGGTGCTGGACGAGCCGTTTACCGCACTGGATCCGCCAGGCCGCCGATTGGTGGAAGAGCTGTTGTCCGAACATGCACAGCGCGGTGGTATGGCTGTACTGACCACCCACCACGAGGTGAATATCGACGGTTGTACGGTGCGTGGGTTACAGTTGGGGTCATGAACGAGGCTCGTTTGGGTACAGCGTTTGTTTCCCTGCTGCGGCGCGATCTGATGCTGGCCTATCGCCATCGGGCGCAGATGCTGAATCCATTGCTGTTTTTTGTCATCGTCGTCAGCCTGTTCCCTCTGGGTCTTGATCCTGAACCTGAACTGCTGCATACCATTGCCCCGGGTGTTATCTGGGTAGCCGCGCTGCTGGCGGCGATGTTGTCGCTGGACAGCATGTTCCGTTCCGATTTCGACGATGGCTCGCTGGAGCAGTTGCTGCTGACACCCCATCCCTTACCCTTGCTGGTGTTGGCGAAGGTCGTTGCTCACTGGCTTACCAGCGGACTGCCGTTACTGGTGCTGGCGCCGGTGCTGGGGGTGTTGCTGAATCTCGGCAGCGAGAGTCTGTTCCCCCTGTTGGCCACCTTGGCGCTGGGAACCCCGATCCTTAGCCTCATCGGATCCATCGGTGTCGCGTTGACCGTTGGCTTGCGTGGCGGAGGGGTTCTGCTGTCACTGTTGATACTGCCGCTGTATATTCCGGTGCTTATCTTTGCTGCCAATGCGGTCGGGAATGCGGGTGCGGGGTTGGATATTACCGGACAGCTGGCTTTTCTTGGCTCTTTGCTGGCATTGGCTTCTGCCCTGGCTCCGCTGGCTACCGCGGCGGCACTGCGTATTAGCTTGAATTGAGGATCTAGAAGTGTCAATCATTCCAAACTGGCTTTACAGGCTCTCCTCACCAAAGAACTTCTACCGCTTCGCGGGAACAGCCTCAAACTGGTGCGGCTGGATTGCCTTGTTTCTGTTCGTAATCGGCCTCTACTACGGGTTGATCAATTCACCTCCGGACTATCAACAGGGAGACACCACCCGGATCATGTATGTGCATGTACCCGCGGCCTGGATGTCGATGTTTGTCTATATGGTGATGGCCATTTCAGCTGCGGTCGGCATGATTTGGCGTATCAAGGCATCCACGGCATTTGCCAACGCCAGTGCACCGATCGGAGCCATGTTTACGGCGCTGGCGCTGGCAACCGGGATGTTGTGGGGGAAACCCATGTGGGGTACCTACTGGGTATGGGATGCCCGGTTGACCTCCGAACTGATTTTGCTTTTTCTCTATTTGGGCTACATGGCGCTGCAGTCGGCTATTGATGATCGGGAAACAGCAGCGCGGGCTACAGCGATTCTGGCCTTGGTTGGAATGGTCAATATTCCGATTATTCACTACTCCGTGGAGTGGTGGAATACCCTGCACCAGGGAGCCACGGTCACCAAACTGGACAAACCATCCATCCATATCAGCATGCTCATTCCTCTGCTGATAATGGCTGTGGCATTCAAGTTTTATTATCTGAGTAATGTATTTCGCCGGGCGCGGTGTGAAATGCTGGAACGCGAGCAGGACAAACTCTGGGTCCGGGAGTTGTTGGGAGAGAACGGCAGTGAGTGATTTTTTTTATATGGGAGGCTACGCCTTCTTTGTATGGTCATCTTATTCCCTTGCAGCGGTACTGATGTTGATTAGCTGGATTCAGCCCCGTTTGCGAGAAAAACGTTTGCAGCGCGATATTGCTCGCCGATTGAGGAGGAGAGAACGATGAGGCCTAAACAGCGTAACCGGCTGGTCCTGGCAATTGTTATCGTCATGTTTGTGGCTATTTCCGCAGCGCTGGCGCTGACCGCACTTGAGGAAAATATCAATCTTTTCTACAGCCCGACGATGATTGCCAATGGTGAAGCGCCGCAGGGCCGGCTTTTCCGTGCCGGAGGGATGGTGTCTGAAGGGAGTGTGCAGCGTGATCCGGAGAGCCTGGAAGTTTCATTCAGGCTGAACGATGAGGCCAATGAGATATTGGTGAAGTATACCGGCATATTACCGGATCTGTTCCGGGAGGGGCAGGGTATTGTTGTCCAGGGGAAACTGGGGCCGGATGGCTCGGTTATGGCAACCGAGGTGTTGGCCAAACATGATGAAAACTATATGCCGCCCGAGGTCGAACACGCCTTGAAGACTGCGAAAGAAGCAGCCGCAGCCAACGCTGAAAAGGAATAATTTTTATGCTCCCAGAAATCGGTAATTTTATATTGATCCTGGCCATGACAATCGCTTTGGCGCAGGGAATCATCCCGCTGGTGGGCGCTGCCCGCGGAATTCCGGGATGGGTCGCGTTCGCCCGGCCGGCGGCATGGGTTCAGTTTCTGCTTCTGGTCATGTCCTTTGGCATCTTGACGCATGCCTTTGTGGTAAATGATTTTTCAGTGGCCTACGTGGCCAATAACTCAAACTCGGCGTTACCACTGATGTACCGCATTTCTGCCGTATGGGGTGGTCATGAGGGGTCGTTGTTATTGTGGGTGATGCTCATGGGGGGATGGTCTGCCGCCGTGGGTCTTTTCAGCAAGCGGCTTCCACCGGAGATGGTGGCGCGCGTGCTCGCCGTGATGGGGTTGGTGGGTGTTGGCTTTACGTCATTCGTCGTTTTCACCTCCAACCCGTTCGATCGGTACTTTCCGGCTCCCATGGATGGCCGCGATCTCAATCCGCTGCTTCAGGATTTCGGGTTGATCGTTCATCCACCGATGCTGTACATGGGGTATGTTGGTTTCTCGGTAGCGTTTGCTTTTGCGATTGCGGCGCTGCTCGGTGGCCGGCTTGATGCCGCCTGGGCGCGTTGGTCGCGCCCGTGGACCATCGTTGCCTGGTTGTTCCTGACGCTTGGAATCGCGCTCGGCAGCTGGTGGGCCTACTACGAGCTTGGCTGGGGAGGTTGGTGGTTCTGGGATCCGGTGGAAAATGCCTCCTTTCTTCCCTGGTTGGTTGGAACAGCGCTGATGCACTCCCTGGCGGTGTCAGAGAAGCGCAGCACCTTCAAAAGCTGGACGGTGTTGCTGGCGATATTTGCCTTCTCGTTGTGTTTGCTTGGCACCTTCCTGGTGCGCTCGGGTGTATTGACATCGGTACATGCTTTTGCAAGTGATCCAACGCGCGGCGTATATGTGCTTATGCTGCTCGGCATTGTCGTCGGCGTCTCCTTGTTCATTTATGCCTGGCGTGCTCCACAGGTGAAAAGCGCTGGAAATTTTGCACTGCTCTCCCGGGAGACGTTCCTGCTTGGCAACAATGTGCTGCTGGTTGTGGCAACGGCCACCATCCTTATCGGAACCATCTATCCCCTGATTCTGGATGCGCTCGAGCTTGGCAAGATTTCGGTGGGTCCTCCCTATTTCAACGCGGTTTTCGTTCCATTGATGATTCCGCTGGTGATAGCGCTGGGAATCGGTCCACTCAGTCGCTGGAAACAGGACAGCTTTGAGCGATTGGCAAAAATGCTGCGGTTTGCGCTACTTGCCAGTCTCGTGCTTGGCGTGTTGTGGCCGTGGTTGCTGTTCGGCCAGCTGGACTTCATGGTGGTCGTCGGCGCAACCATATCCATCTGGCTGGTGTGCAGTATTCTCGTGGATCTCTATTATCGCAGCCGCCATAAATCCAGCCTGTGGAAAGGGATGACGAGCCAGCCGCTGAGCTTTTACGGCATGAGCCTGGCGCATATGGGTGTTGCAATTACGGTTATCGGCATCACCTTCTCCAGCTACTACAGCCTGGAAAAGGATTTGCGCATGGCGCCGGGGGATGAGCTGGAGCTGGGAGGTTACCTGTTTCGCTTCGACGGAGTTCGGGATAATCACGGGCCCAATTACACAGCGACGGAAGGTGTCGTAACGGTCTCGAAAAATGGTGAACATGTGGCTACCCTGCATACGCAGAAGCGGAACTATACCGTGCAACAGATGCCGATGACAGAAGCCGGCATCGATCCCGGGCTGTTTCGGGACCTCTATATTGCCATGGGGGAACCGCTGGGTGATGGTGGCTGGGCCATGCGGATCTACTACAAGCCCTTTGTCCGCTGGATCTGGCTGGGCAGCCTGTTCATGGCCTTTGGTGGTATTCTGGCGGCATCGGATCGGCGCTATCGATTGATGGCAAAACGTAAAGCCGGCCTGAAGGCGGACGCCAAGCTGGCCGTACAGGAGTCCTAGAGAGTGAAGGCACGTTATCTTATTCCGTTGGTTGTGTTTCTGCTGATGATTGGGTTGTTTGGAGTGGGCCTGAAGCTGGATCCAAGCAAGGTACCCTCGCCGTTGATCGACAAACCGGCGCCGCAGTTTTCCCTCCCTGATCTGCATGACAGGGAGAAACTGGTTGATACAGCGGTGCTGAGGGAGCACAAGGTCAGTCTGTTCAATGTTTGGGCGAGCTGGTGTGTGGCCTGCCGTCAGGAGCATCCGTTTCTCATGGAGCTGGCGCGGTCGGGAGATGTGCCGATTTATGGACTCAACTATAAGGACAAACGCCCGGACGCCATCAACTGGCTGAACCGGCTTGGCGACCCCTATACCGCCAGCGCCTTCGATGAAGAGGGGCGCGTGGGTATCGACTGGGGCGTCTACGGGGTGCCTGAAACCTTTGTCGTGGACAGTAAGGGCGTCATCCGTTACAAACAGATAGGCCCGCTCACGGAACAGGCATGGCAGGAGACGATTCTGCCGTTGATCAACCAAATCAGGGCGGAGGAAGGATGAAACACCTAACGGTTCTGGCGGCTTTGTGTCTGCTGGTGTTTTGGGGCAGTGTCTCTGTTGCGCGTATCGACACCTTTGTTTTCGACAATCCGCAGGATGAGCAGCGTTTCAAGAAGCTGTCGGCGGAGCTGCGCTGCCTGGTTTGCCAGAACCAGAATCTGGCGGACTCCAATGCGGAGCTGGCAATAGATTTGCGGCGGGAACTCTACAGCATGATCAAGGCAGGCAAGAGTGATGGCGAGATTCTTGATTTCATGGTTGCGCGCTATGGAGATTTCGTTCTGTACCGTCCCCCGGTGAAGCCCACCACCTATATGTTGTGGGTTGGGCCATTCATTCTGTTTGTTATTGGCGCCGTGGCCCTTGTCATGTTTGTGCGGCGTCGCAGTGACGACGTGTTACCGGGTGATGAACTTAGCACCGAAGAGCAGAGTCGTTTGCAAGGCCTGCTTGAAAAACAACCTGCAGGCAAGAGGAAACAGAGATGACCCTGTTCTGGATAACCGTAATAACGATATCATTGGCGGCCACGGCTCTGGTATTGTGGCCCATATGGAGAAGAAAAGCACCGAAAACCAGTGTCAGGCAGGATCAACTCAATGTCGTGATCTTCGAGGATCGGATGGCTGAACTGGAGACCGAGCTGGCCAGTGGAGTGCTGCCGCAAGAGCGGTTCGAACAGGCGCGGAACGAGTTGCGCCGGGACCTGCTGCAAAATACCGGGGATGAACCTGAAACAAGGGCCGCTACTGCTGCTGGCGGCCGCTGGATGGCGCCGGTTGTGGGCGTGTTGCTCCCTGTTGTTGCCGTCTTCATCTATCTGCAGATAGGCTCTCCTGAGTTGGCGGACAAGCCCCCGGCGACCGTTCAGGCTCAGGTGGATCCGCATCAGAATGCATCTCCCGGCCAGACCGTTGGTGATATGAATACCATGATTCAGCGTTTGCAGGAGCGGTTGCAAGATACGCCGGATGATATCGATGGCTGGGTGCTTCTGGGGCGTTCATTGGGAATGGTGCGGCAGTTCGGCGAGGCGGCCGATGCCTACAAAAGGGCGTATGAGCTGGCCGGTGAGGTTCCCGAGATCATGACCCAGTATGCCGAAACGCTAGCGCTCGCCAATGAAGGCCGGTTTGACGGCAAACCGATGGAATTGCTCACGCGGGCCAGGGAGATCGAGCCGCAATCCCCACGTGTATTGTGGCTGATTGGTGTTGTGGCCGCCCAACAGCGGGATTTTTCCCAGGCAGCCACAGTCTGGCGGGAGTTGTTGGCGCAGCTGCCTCCGGATAGTGAGGTTGCAAAAATGGTTCAATCCAGCATTGCTGAAGTAGAGGGAGCCTCGTCACCCGTTGCCGGCAATGCGGCTCCGCCACCACGCTCAGGCGGTGAAGAAACGAACGCGCCAGCCGGAGCCGGCACGGTCAAGTTGAGGGTAGATATCTCTCCCGAACTGAAAGCTCGCGTGGCTGCGGATGATACCGTGTTTATTTTTGCCCGTGCTGTGAAGGGTCCACGTATGCCCATCGCCGCGGTTCGCCACCAGGTCAAGGAGTTGCCATTGACGGTGACACTGGACGACAACTCCAGCATGGCGGGCCAGAAGCTGTCCTCTCTTGAAGAGGTTGCTGTTGTGGCGCGGGTATCGAAGGGAGCTTCCCCGATGCCTCAAGCGGGTGACCTCGAGGGGAGCGTCGTTGCCAAGACCGGTGTCGGGGAGGTGCTGACATTGAATATTGATCAGGTGCGTCCGTAGCGTATGACCACATTGCGCCTTGTGCTCATTTGAAAGTAACTGTTCGGATTGACCTTGAAATCCGCCGGTTCAAGGCGAAAGATGCGGGTTTACAGTATGTAAACGGTCCTGTTTCAATACGGAAATGGCGGGTTTTCCGGGCTGCTGAGGTGTTGCGCGCGAATATGATTTACGCGATGGCCTGTCCTCTAAAACCAAATTGTCAGGGGTTTCAAGAACAGGCCGGCGCGGCGTTGCAGCTTTTGCCAATGGAGTCCATTGCCTTTGTTCCTGCCAGTTCTTGAAACCTTGAAAGAGTACAGGGGGCGTTCTCAATTAATAAGACCACACTGCCGGGCCTCTGTTTTTGTCCAGCAAGGCAGAACGAGCGCGGTGTGGTTGTTCCACATAAGCGAGTGATAACGCCGCTGGGCAAAAACAGAGGCCCGGCCCTTCGGGTTGCGCCTGTAAAAGCGCCATGCTGCGTTGTTCGTCGTTCATTTACAACAAGCAAACATCTCTCCTCACGCCTTGCCTGGCGCTTTTTCAGGCACAACAGAGCGGTCTTGTTAATTGAGAACGCCCCCTAGGCAGCCAGCACAGACAATGCGTGGAGTTATGCTGATGATGGTAGCTGAATAGTGATCTTCAGCCCGCCTGACGCTTGCGATTGGCTGAAGCCGATTTTCCCTCCATAGAGCTTTACGATGTCTTTACTGATGGCCAGTCCGAGACCATGGCCCTCTTTTGTCTCATCGAGCTGAATTCCCCGTTTAGCCAGTATTGCCATCCCTTCGACAGGCAGCCCTGGCCCGTCATCTTCAACGGTGATATTGAACCGTCGTCCATCGGCATCTTTGCTAATGGCGCAAACCACCTTTGAGTCCGCCCATTTACACGCGTTGTCCAGCAGGTTTCCCAGCAGTTCGAGCATATCCTCATGATCCCCGAAAGGGGAGATATCGCCGGCAAGGTGGTATTGAATGTCCAGGTGGCGTGCATGATGGATTTTGTTCAGTGTCTGAATCAGTTCTGGCAGGCTGGTGGCAGGGTCAAACCGATGCGTTGGCAGACCTTTCCCCGCCATCCGCGCCCGTTTGAGCTCCCGCTCCATCAGTTGATGGATGCGTGTCACCTGGGTGCGCGCCTGCTCCAGTTGCGGGCAGTGAGGCGTGTTTTCCTGTCTCTCCAGGAACTGTTGCAGTAGATTGAGCGGTCCCTTGAGGGCATGGGCCAGGTTGCCCAAGGCGTTGCGGGAGCGCTCCAGGCGCTGGGTCAGCAGCTGCTGCAGGTGGTTGAACTCTTGCACCAGAGGCAGAATTTCCGTGGGTACATCTTCGGACAGCCGTTCCAGCTCTCCCCGTTCCAGGCGGTGCATATCCTTCCTGACCGGTTCCAGCCGCCGGAACGAACGGCGCACCACCATCCGCTGTACCGCTATCAGGAGGGCGATGCTCAACAGGGCCAGCAGGGCGAAATTGCGGGTGAAGCGCGCCCTTTCCGCTTCGATGGGGGTCAGATCTTCCGTCACGGCTAGGGTGAACTCTACTCCCCGTTTGCGAAAACCCTGTACCAGAACGAGCAGTTGTTGCCCGGAGGGCCCGGTTCGGTGAAGGCGCCGGATCTCTCCGGGAAGAAGAGGGGGAATATCGAGCGTATGATCCCACAATGAACGCGAGGTGATCTTCCGGCCGTCGCCAAACAACACCAGGTAGTAGTGGCCAGAGAAAGGCTGGTTGAAGATCTGATTGGCCTGTTGCCTCAACAGACGCTCCGGGTCGGTAGTGATGATGCTGAGCAGGCTTTCGGCGTCATGCTCCAGACGGGAGGCGATGAAGTTTTCGGTAAGCTGGCGCAGTGACTGATTGCCCGCCAACCAGAACAGCCCCATCAATAGCAGCAGGCTTGATACCAGACCCAGTTGAAGACGGCGTTCAAGGGAGTTCACTGCTCCTTCACCGGAAGATATAGCCTTGGCCGCGCCGGGTGATAATGCGCTCCTTGCCGAGTTTGTCTCTCAGCCGGCTGACATAGACTTCAATCAGGTTGCTGTCCCGATCGAAATCCCGTTCGTAGACATGCTCGGTCAGACGGGTTTTGGAAAGGGGTTTGCCGGGGTTGAGCATAAAGTAACGCAAAAGCCGGAACTCGGTGCCGGTCAGCTCCAGGCATCGGCCATCCGGCAGATGAACCTGTTGCTGCTCTTCATCCAGCCGCAGTCCATCAGCCGCCTGCAGCACCTTCCCTTTTACGGCGTGATTGCGGCGGATCAGGGCGTGGATCCGCGCGCTCAGCTCTTCCATATGGAAGGGTTTGCCCAGATAGTCATCGGTGCCTGCCTTGAACCCCTCTACCCGTTCATGCCAGGCGTCCCTGGCGGTCAGGACGATGACCGGCACCGGATTTTTTCGCCGCCGCCAGTTTTTCAGCACCTCCAGTCCGGAGCGCTCCGGCAGGCCCAGATCCAGCACCACAATGTCGTATGGCTCCTCGTTACCCATGAACTCGGCATCTACACCGTTGTCTGCCAGATCCACGGCAAAGCCCTGTTTAACCAGACAGTTTCTCAGAGAGTCGGCCAACAGTTCGTCATCCTCTACCAGCAACAGGCGCATCGGTTATTCCTCGATCCCGCTTTTGATCAGTTTTCCTGTCGTTGCATTGAACTCCAGTTCACTCACGATGCCTCCTTCGTTGAGCACCTCGATTTCATAGAGGTAAAGCCCGTGCTCATACTCCAGTTCCACCTCCAGGACATGTCCCTGCACTTTCTCCAGGATAGTTTGCAATGGCAGGATGATCCCGTTCTCCATCAGGCGGCGGGCCTCCAGGTAGTCGATTTCATCCTCCTTGTCAGCCACCGCCGGGAGCACCGCTCCAATGGTCAGCAGGGCTGAAAGTATTGCAGATTTAAGGGGGAGTTTCACCGGTTTCGTTCCGACGGGAGTCCTTGAGGGTTTTTCTTCCGGTGAACATGGATTTCACCAGATTTTCGTTTTGAAGCCAGCTCATTACCGCCACGCCGGCCACGTGCAGGAGAATCAACAGCAGTGTCAAATCTGTCGACAGTTCATGTATCTCTTCCCAAAACTCCTCTTGCTGATCCTCTTCCTCCTCCGCTTCATCCCCGTTGGCGTGGGCGTTCCCGACCACCCGGAGTTTGGCGCCGATACTGGCCAGCGGGCCGAGGCCCTCCTCAATGGCGTAGAGCTTCAAGCCGCTGATTGTTACCAGAAACAGGCTTGCCAGCAGGGCGAGAATCATCCAGCCGCCCGCCGGATTGTGACCCGTATAGCGTTCCGGTTTTCTGGAAATCAACCCCTGTATATACTCCAGAATCTGCGTTGGAGGACAGACGAAGTCGCTGAACCGTGCATGTCTGGTGCCGATGAACCCCCACAGCAGGCGGAAAACAACAAGGCCAAGCACCGCATAGCCAGAGTATATGTGCCAGATATTCTCCTCTTCGGCGGTCAGATAAGCAACCGTGAAGGAAGCGACCAGAGACCAGTGGAATATTCGTACCGGAAGATCCCAAACCGGCAGGGTATTCTCTTGAGTCATGCCGAATCTCTCTTTATCAGGGCTCATAGATGTCCGCCGGCCAATAGCGGTGTCAGCCAATAGTGTACGCCGCAGTTGCCAAAATCCTGTTCCAGCTTTTTGATCAGGCGTAGTGCCTGTGGTTGCGGCAAATGGGTCTGGAACAGCGTCTTGCGCCGGCTGCCAGCCACCTGTTCGGCCGGACTCATGGAAGAGTGAGCCGAGCTGCCGTGCCCGCTGACCGGAAAGCGGGTAAAACCGGTAACATCCTCAGCGGCCAGCAGCCAGTCTATCAACCCGTCTTCGATGGCGGGTGAAACGATAATGGAGAGCAGGGTCTCTTGTGCAGTCATTTCACGCTCCCTTGACGCCGAACCGGCGGTAGAGGATTGGCAGTATTACCAGCGTCAGCAGGGTGGAGCTGACCAGCCCGCCAATCACCACGATGGCCAGCGGGCGCTGGATCTCGGATCCGGGGCCGGTAGCGAACAGCAGCGGTACCAGGCCGAAAGCGGCGATACTGGCGGTCATCATTACCGGCCGCAGACGGCGTCTGGCCCCTTCGACGACTACTTCGGCCAGCGGGTGCCCCAGGGCGATGAGCTGATTGAACCAGGTTACCATCACCACCCCGTTGAGAACGGCGATGCCCAGCAGGGCGATAAAGCCCACCGAGGCGGGCACCGAGAGGTACTCGCCGGTCAGCCACAGCGCGACGATGCCGCCGATCATGGCGAAGGGGATGTTGCTCAGTACCAGCGCCGCCTGGCGCACCGAGTGGAAGGTGGAGAACAGAATCAGAAAGATCAGCCCGAGCGCCACCGGTACCACGATGGAGAGCCGCTGTGCCGCCCGCTGCTGGTTCTCGAACTGTCCGCCCCACTCCAGATAGTAGCCGGTGGGCAGACTGTACTTCTCCATTACCCGCTGTCTGGCCTCATCGACGAATCCCACCAGATCGCGGCCGGAGACATTCGCGATCACCACCGCCATGCGGTGCCCGTTTTCGCGGTTGGCCGACACCGGCCCTTCGGTTCGCTCCAGGTGGACGATGTCCGCCAGTTGAACCCGCTGTCCGTCGGCCAGTACGATGGACTGGCCGGCAAAGCTGGCCGGTGAATCGCGTAGCGAGGCGGGTCCCTTGAGGAGCAGTGGAATACGGCGGCTGCCTTCATATACCGTCCCGAGGCGCAGCCCTTCCACCTGGGCGCGCAACGCATCTTCCAGCGTGTTCACATCAAGCCCCATGCGGCCGGTGGCGAGGCGATCCACTACCAGGCGCAGGTACTGCGCCCCTTCGTTACGCGGGCTGTAGACCTCGTCTGCACCGGGAATCTGCCGGATGATGTCGACGATGGCGTCGGTGGCGCGGTTCAGCTCCTGCTGGTTGTCCCCAAACACCTTGATGGCCAGGTCGCCCCGCACACCGGTGAGCATCTCGTCGACCCGCATCTGGATCGGTTGTGTAAAGGCGAAGGAGACACCTGGAAAGTCAGCCATCACCTCGCGGATGGAGTCGGCCAGCGCTTCCTTGTCAGAAGCTATCCACTCCTCCCGGGGTTTGAGAATCAGAAAACTGTCGGTTTCGTTCAGCCCCATGGGGTCGAGTCCCAGCTCATCGCTGCCGGCCCGTGACACCACGCCGATCACCTCCGGAACGCGCTCCATCAGTGCCTTCTGAAACCGCATGTCGATAGCGATGGATTGCTCCAGGCTGATCGAGGGGAGTTTCTCCAGCTGCACGATCATGTCCCCCTCGTCCATGACGGGCATGAACGTCTTGCCGATCAGCGTATAGAGGCCGGCGGCTGCCAGCATGGCGGCCAGCGCCAGGCCAAGGACGATCCGGCTGTTGTCCAGTGACCAGTTGAGTACCGGAATATAGATCGTTTGCATCTTGCGCACCAGCCAGGGTTCCTGGTGGGAGACCTTGCCCAGCAGAAAGGAGGCCAGTACCGGCACCACGGTCAGTGACAGCAGCAGCGAACCGGAAAGTGCGAACACGATGGTCAGGGCGACCGGGGTGAACAGCTTGCCCTCCAGACCCTGCAGCGTGAGCAGTGGCAGGAACACGATAATGATGATCAGGATGCCTGATGTGACCGGCGCCGATACCTCACGCACGGCGCGATAGATCAGATGCAGGCGCGGCAGTCCTCCCTTTCCCTGTTCGCGCTGCCGCGCCAGATGGCTGACGATATTCTCCACCACGACCACCGCGGCATCCACCAGTATGCCGATGGCGATGGCCAGCCCGCCGAGCGACATAAGGTTGGCTGACATGCCGAAAAAGTACATCAGGATAAAGGTCACCATCGCCGCCAGCGGCAGCACCAGCGCCACAGTGAGTGCGGCGCGCCAGCCACCCAGAAACAGCAACAGCAGGATCAGCACCAGGATGATCGCTTCCCCCAGCGCTTTGGTCACAGTACCGACCGCCTGATCGACCAGTTGTCCGCGGTCATAGAACACGTTGATCTCGACCCCCTCCGGCAGGCCGGATCTCAGCTCGTCGAGCTTGCTGTGCAAGCCGGCCACCAGTTCGCGGGCGTTGGCGCCACGCAGGCCCAGCACCAGCCCCTGAACCACCTCACCGGTTCCATCGTGGGTGACGGCGCCATAACGGGTCAGCGAACCGACACGTATATCGGCCACTTCGCCTATCCGCACCGGCTGGGCGGGATCGGGGCGCACCACGATGGCGGCCACATCCTCAAGGGTGCGGATGCTGCCCTCGGTTCTCACCAGCAGCACCTCTTCGCCATCATTCAAACGTCCGGCGCCGTCATTGCGGTTGTTGTTCTGCAGCGCGCCTTGCAGCATCTCCAGGCTGATGCCACGTGCCATCATGCGGGCGCTGTCCGGTACTATCTCGAAGGTGCGCGCCAGTCCGCCCAGGGCGTTGACATCCGCCACGCCAGGGACGGTGCGCAGAGCGGGGCGGATCACCCAGTCCAGCAGATCGCGGTGCTCGGTGAGAGAGAGTCCTCCCCCTTCGATGGTGAACATGAACATCTCACCCAGCGGAGTGGTCATTGGCGCCATGCCACCGGATACATCCGCGGGCAGATCCTCCCATATGCCACTCAGGCGTTCCGCTACCTGTTGACGGGCCCAGTAGATATCAGTGCCTTCGGTAAAATCGACGGTGATATCGGTCAGCGCATACTTGGCTACAGAGCGCAGCATGCCGAGATTGGGGATCCCCAGCAGCTCCACCTCAATCGGTGCGGTAATTCGCGCCTCCACCTCTTCCGGCGTCATGCCGGGAGCCTTGATGATCACCTTTACCTGGGTCGTGGAGACATCGGGAAAAGCGTCGATAGGGGTATTCTGAAACGCAAACCAGCCGCCACCGGAGAGCAGCGCAATGGCCAGCAGCATCAGCAGCCGCTGGGTGAGGGAGAACTGAACCAGTCTGGCCAACACTATTCGTCTCCCTCCAGCCAGATAGCCTTGAGCGCTACGGTACCGGCGACCACGATGCGGTCATCAGGATTGAGAGCCGCGTTGACCACAACGGCGTCCGCCTCTTCCGCGATGACGGTTACGGCAACTGGCTGAAACCCTGCCGGATGTTCGGCGAAAATCCACACCCTGTCTCCCTGGCGGACCAGGGCGGTGCTGGGGATACGAAAACTCTGTCCGTCGCTGGTCCGGGCCAACTCCACCTGCACGAACTGGCCGGGATGCAGATGCTCCGCCCCCTCAGTAATCCCGGCACGGACCATGACGCCTTGATCGACGCCATGCACCATCCGGCCAATGGTGATCACCTTGCCGAATAGCCGGGGCGTGCTGTTTACCCTGATCATCGAGCCTACCGAAGTGTTCCCCAGCTCTTTGAGCGGCACCTGGATTTCGAGCCACAACGGCACCAGTCTGCCAATCCGGTAGATGGGATCGAGGGGGTTTAGCTGTTGCCCCGGTGTGGCCAGTTGTTCCAGCACCACCCCATCGAGTGGCGCTCGTACCGTCAGCGAACCTGACAGGCGCCGCTGGCTGGCCAGCTTCTGTAGTGACTGTTTGCCCATGCCTACCAGATTCAGCGCCTGGCGGTATTGCTCCACTTCCGTTCTGGCCTGGCGGTAGCGTGAGAGAGACTCCAGATAGCGCCGTTCGGCAATGATCCCCTCCTGGAAAAGCTGTTCATCACGTTTCCAGTCGGTTTTGGCCAGATCCAGCCGGCTCAACGCGGTAAGATAGTTGCGCTGCTGTTCAAGAAGTTGTGGACTCTGAATAATCGCCAGCGCCTGTCCCTTTTTTACCTTTTGCCCTTCAGCCACGAGTAGTGATTCCAGCAGGCCGGACTGCAGCGCGCTGACCACGCGTAACTGAGCATTGGGTACAACGACTTGGGCGGGGTAGGGGATGCTCCATGACTGCTCGACCGCTTCGACCGGCGCTGTCTTGATGCCCAGCGCCTGCCGCTGTTCCGCGGAGACGGGAAGCGGGTCTGTCACTACCGTGCCTCCGCACAGGCCCGGCAGCAGGAGGGTAGCGATTATTATCAATTCGGTGACCCGATACATGGGTCTCGGGACAACAGGCCGTTTTTTCGAGGATGGGCCGTTGTGAGTACGCCCGCAGGCGGCGTTATCGAAGCTTGCTGCAGGCGTGCGCACAGCACCGGAGGTCCATATGCCCGGTGGCCGGGTCAATAACGGAAAGGGTTTCA
This sequence comes from Gammaproteobacteria bacterium, assembly GCA_015491735.1. GTDB lineage: Bacteria > Pseudomonadota > Gammaproteobacteria > Thiohalospirales > Thiohalospiraceae > DRMK01. The sequence continues at coordinate 19,591 of WFVH01000040.1, read as the reverse complement.
TTCGGGTATTACTCCAAGGGCTAGGTTGTACTGTGCGCTGGCGCGTTGGCGCTGCACCTGGCTGTGGCTCAGATCCCGGGCGGCATTGATAGCCTGCTCCCGGGCCCGCAGCAACAGGTAGAGGTCGGTTTCACCCAGCTCAAAGGCGCGCTGGCTCATGTTCATCCTTTTTTGTGCCAGCTGATTCCGCTGCTCCGCCAGGGCCAGCGCCTTGCTCGCGCGCTCCAGCTCCTGGCGTGCGTGAATCAGTTTCAGCTCCAACTCCCTTTTGACCTTCCCCAGGGCAGCTTCGCTGCGGGCCAGCCGTTCACTGGCTTCAGCCAGTGCCGGTGCGTTCTGGGTGGAGCTGCCCAACGGCACCGTGATTTCCCCACCCAGCGAGTCGTTATAGGACTCCTGCCGGGTGCCCCGATCGCGTTTGACGTACAGCGAAAAGACCGGGTTTTCCCGCCGGGCAATGTACACAGCTCTCTTCTGCGCAGATGCCCGTTTTACATCGAGTTGAGCCAGTTCCAGCAACGGATGCCGGGTGCTTATCTTTTCGAAAGGGGCGGGCTCGATGACGAACGGGGCGGGAAGAGCGGTCATTCCGGTATAGTTTAACCAGGCCGCCTGCCTGCCCGCCAAATTGGTCTGCGCATTTTGCACCTGTATTTCGCGGCTCAATTTCTCCTGTTGCGCCATGAGTAGTTTGCTACGGGGCAGCTCACCCGCCTCGACACGCCGCGCCACCGCTTTAACCAATGTGATGGCGGAATTCAGGTGCTGTTTGTCCAGAGAGAACTCTTCCTCCGCCATCCGCAGCGCCCAGATCTGCTCCATTACCTCGCCAGCCACCTGCCATTTCAGCCGCTGCGTCAACGCCACTGCCTGACTTTGCAGGGTGTCGGCCAATTGCCTCCGTACCTTGCGCTGGCCTGGCAGCCACAAGGGCAGCGCAACGCTCGCCTCCGATTCGCGGTAGCCGTACTCACCGCCAAACTCATCGGTCCAGTAGGCCAGGCCAATGGCGGGATCGCCGCCCAGCCAGGCATCGGCCTGTCTCCGGTAGCCGTCGCCAATCTGCTGGCGCGCCACGGAGAGTTTCCGCTCGGGGTGCCGTTGCACCGCGGCCTCGATTACCTCGCCCAGGGTTGGAGCAGCAAGCGCGGGCGGGACGGCACAGGCAATCCCGAGAATCAACCAGTAGTACAATGCCTTTTTCATTCAACCTCTGTTGATCAATCGATTGATAGAAGATTTGCGCAGATTAGCAGCCCAACCTGAATCAAAGCTGAATACGCTTGACCCGGCAACGGATCGCGGGGTGTGGCCAACTTGCAGTTTTTTTACTATGCTGTTTGGGTAGGTTCGATCAACATCTGTTACCCGGATGGCGCGATATGCCAAATCGGCCCAGGGCTGCTCCTTTTTGCGGGTGTATCCCGTTGAGGTCATGGGCCGTGACGGGTTGGGTGGTTTCCTGTTTTCCGGCGCCAGTTTTCCGAAGCAGGGTGATCCTCCGTGGTGACTGCTGTTCCCGTGGCGGTGGCAAGGGGCCAAAACAGTGCTGCTTCCGCTGAACAGGAGCTGAAAGGTGTTCTGCCGATGTCCAGGATCGTTTTGATATCGCTGGGTTTTCTGTTTGTTGCGCTGGGTGGAGCGGGGCTGGTTCTGCCGGTTATGCCCACGACCCCTTTTCTGTTGGTGGCTGCTGCCTGTTTTGCGCGCTCATCCCCCCGGTTCCATGGCTGGTTGCTGAATCTCCGGCTGTTTGGCCCGTTGATAAAAAACTGGCAAGAGACCCGCAGCCTTCCCAGGAAGACGAAGTTGCTGGCAATCGCCACGATTGTTGTCGTGGGCGGTTCGTCGATTCTGTTTTTCATCGAAATATTTTTTCTGAAACTTGTTGTTGTGGCGATACTGCTATTCCACGTCATTTTTATTGCCAGCATCAAAACCACCGAACTGGTGAAGTTGGAGAAGGATGGGGCAAGCTGAATAACGACTGACCCGGCAACCAGATATATCGGCTTCAGGGCGGCAGCCGTGACGGGTATCAAGGCGCAGCTCGCCAAAACGGGTTGTATCCCCGTGCCAGGGGCCGCAGCGCGGACAGGCGCCACGCCTGTTTTCCCCCAACCGGTTGTTTTTTCAGGAAGGGGTGGCCCTGTGTACACCCGCAGGCTGCATTACGGAAGCGATACATTGGTTGCCGGGTCAATCTTTTGCACCAAACAGCTTGTCGACCGCTTCCGTGGCGGCGTCGGTGTAGGGGATGAATACGCTCGCCGCTCCTGCCTGCTTTAGTTGCCTGGCATCGGTGGTGTTGTGCGCCGTTACCACGGCACATCCCTTATAGTCAAAAGTGCGCAAGCCTTGTAACAGCGCAAGATTGATATCTTTCTCCCGTACACTGCTGAGAATCCAGGGAGCTTGCTCCAGTGGCAGGCTGGCGAGAAACTCCGGATCTTCGGCGTCACCATAACGAGTGGCATAACCGCTCCTTTCTTGCTGGCGCACCAGTTCGGGATCGAAATCCACCCCCAGCACCCGGTAGCCACGCCGCAGCAGCTCTCGCGCAATGCCGGATCCAAACCGCCCCAAACCAAAAAGAATGACATCGAACCGGCCGTTTTCGTCCGTGGACTGTTCCTTCTCTTTCTGAACGCTCTGTTTGCGTTCGAAGATGCCCAGCCAGGGGGCAATCCATTCATAAAGGTGATGAGAGTAGAGAATCATGTAGGTGGAGGCGCTGATGGTTATCAGCCCGACCAGGGTAATGAGTCCGAGGGTATCATCGCTGATATGTCCCAGGCTCAGGCCGAGCGCCCCCAGGATGAGGGAGAATTCGCTAATCTGGGCCACGGTCAGGCCCGCCAGGAATCCGGTGCGTTTCCGGTAGCCCATAAGGCCAAGAATTACCATGACAATCAATGGATTACCGATGAGAACAAACAGTGAAAGCACAATAGCCGGTACAACTTGTGCGCCGAGTGTCGCCAACTCCAGCCCTGCGCCGAGATCGATAAAAAAGAATAGCAGCAGAAAATCCCGCAAACTCACCAGGCGGGCGCCAATGGCCTCGCGGTAGGGGGTGGAGGCGAGTGAGACCCCGGCAAGAAAGGCGCCCACCTCTTTGCTGAAACCCAGATGAGAACCCAGTGCACCGAGAGCCACCGCCCAGGCGATGGCGAACAGCACCAGCAACTCCCGCGATCGGGCCAGTTGATGCAGCAGGGGAGTCAACGCATAGCGCATCAGCAGGCCAATGGCGATGATGAACAGGCTGCCTTTGACAAATACCGCTGCCGCTTCCCGCCCCAGTGTCGCTGTATCGGTGGCTTCTCCCAAAGCGGTCAGGCCGATCATCACCAGTACCACGACGATGTCCTGGACAATGAGAAAACCGATGGCGATGCGTCCGTGCAGCGCGTCCACTTCACGTTTGTCGGAGAGCAGCTTGACGATGATGATGGTGCTGGAGAAGGTCAGTGCCACTGCGACATAGAGTGCGGTTACCGGGTTCATTCCCAGGGAGATGGCGATGAAGTAGCCGATGACGGAAGTGAACAGCACCTGCCCCAGCCCGGTAGCCAGCGCCACCGGACCCATGGTGCGGATGATATGCAGATCCAGCTTGAGCCCCACCACGAACAGCAGAAGCGCGATGCCCAGTTTGGCCAGCAGATCGACCTGGTCATTCGCCGACACCCAGCCCAGCACCGATGGCCCCACCAGAATACCCACCGCGATGAAGGCGACGATCAGCGGCTGCCGCAGGCGTACTCCGATAGCGCCAACGGCGGCCGCCAGCAGAAACAGCACCGCCATTTCGGTAAAGACATCGTCGAATACCGGGTTCATGCGTCAGTTCTCCCGTTTTTGCGGCTTCATCCGCTTTCTTCCAGGGTGACCGGTGTGGTGAAACCGGGCGGTTTCACTGCAAGTATCGAACAGTCCAGGTGGTTGAGAATGGTCTCCGCGGTGTTGCCCATGAACAGGCCGGAAATGCCGGTGCGGGCCACGGTTCCCATGACCACGAGATCGGCCTCTATCTCCCTGGCGAAAGCGGGTACCGCCTTGCGGGGTGTTCCTTTGATCAGATGAGTTCGGGGCTTGAGGTAATCGGCGGCTTCCTGCTCCATCCTGCTCATCGCCTCGTGCATGAGTCTGTCCAGGCTGGCGGCGTTTTGCCGTCTTACATGTTCGATGTAAGAGGTGATTTTTTGCTCGGGAACCTCATTGAAAACACCGGAAATAAACCGGTCTCCAATGGCGTCCCATACCGCTACGACGTGCAGTTCGGCAAATTCGGACAGCGCCAGCGAGGCCGCCATCCGGAGAATCTGAATGTTGAGCCGGCGCCTTGCATCCAACTCCTCTTCCGGATAAAAATCGTCGACATCGACCGCCGCTACTATCCGCTGGTAGTTTCCGGACGCATCCGGCTTGACAATCCAGACCGGGCAGGGGCATTTGCGCAGCAGATGCATGTCGTTGCTGCCAAAGAACCGATCCAGCACGCCGCCATCTTCAGCCGGCTTTATCAACAGGTCGTGCTTGTTGCGAAGGACTTCACGAATGATCTCCAGAAAAGGTATCCCGATAACGGCCCTTGTCTGGATCTCAATATTTTTTCTCCAGGGCGCAACCTTTTCATCTATGCTCATCCGGTGTTCCTCGACTATTTTTTCCTTGAGGCTGTGGGGTGGAAGGTGTTGCTCGAGAAGCTTTGTGTTGGGTGGAACCTCTTCGATCGCCTCCATCACTGTCAGGAGAGCCTGGTTATTTTCCGCCAGGGTTGTGGCGCGTTCCAGAATGCCGCTGTTTTCAGCATTTACCGTTATAACGCAAAGAATGTTTTTGAATCGCTGCATGTGGCTGTCTCCGCGCATCAGGGGGTACTATTCAAAGGGTTAGTCCATTAAGCTGTCCCGGTCAATAGGGCAAACAGCTTTCTCCAAAGGAACAGGCAAAATCGGACCGGTTTTCTTCACCACTGTACCAGGCGTCCACGGCGGCCTTTCATCGTGGTGTCTTGTTCGGGGAACGCTTGCAGTCCTGAAGACGATCTGTCTTGTGGCCGGGTTGCGGAAATCCAGATGGCTGGTGCCGCCAGGCCGACAAAAAAAACCCGGCCTGAGTAAGGCCGGGATAAACAGCGGTCCGGCTTGGGGAACCGGACCTGGGGAGGGACTTTGTATAACAAGGAGTACTGGTTCATATGACTGGGCCTTGCAGGAAAAGTTCCTGCAGGTGGAATATTTTTCCGGATTGATGTGGATTGGCCCGGTTGTACCCCCCGGGCGCCGCTGCGGGCTTCCTCCTGTCTGCCGGATCAAGGCACGGCATGCTGGTGATGGCGGTTTCATCGGCAAATAGACGGCGAGCGTGCCGTCGTTGTTCTCTGGCTATAATTGGCGCTTTGCCAGCCGATAACTGTTTCTGAATGGTAACTATTCAGCTCACCCCTGAAATTCGCCATTTCTGCGTTGAAAAAGGGTCATTTACACGCGTAAACTCCCATTTTTCGCCTTGAACTGACGAATTTCAGGGGCAATCTGAACAGTTACCAGCTTGTTTCATACTATGATGAATAGCTACTCTGTAATTTACTAACATTGATATGTGTTAATCCAGAAACAGGCCATGTCGCATTCAGGTGTTCGAAAACAGGCGGAGACAAGAGGTGGTTTGCAGACTATGGCTGCTCCATTGGCAAAACTTGCTGGAGAGCGGCTTCAGCACTGTTTTTCCGCCTTGCCGCAGACCGGCGCACGACGGCTGAATACGATCTATCTTGTTGCCGGTTTGATATTGGCAGTTTCCGCCTGTGACGGTAATTCGGGAAACAGACAGCCAACCTTTCATGCACTGGCCGGTACCATCACCTCTGCCATCGGCACCGCCGTGGATAGTGATGTCAATGATCCACAAGCTCCCTACACCTCTAATGATACACCTGAAACAGCCCAGTCCTTGTTGGTTCCGGTTCTGCTGGGAGGGTTCGTTTCACGGGTGGGGAGCGGCGGCGGAAACTTTTTGGGAGAAGGAGATGCGACCGATATCTACCAGATGGCCCTGGCTGAAGGCCAGTCTGTCACGCTGTTTATCAGTGACCATGACCGGGAAAACCCTCGCGCGGTCGATATCGATCTCGAAATCTACGATACGCCGGACATTACGCCTGAAACCCAACCCGTGGCGCGATCCGTCAGCGCTTTGGCGGGAACCGAGACTGTACGGGTACCCAAAAGTGGTCTTTATTATATTGTCATCCATGCATCGGAAGGCGCTTCAAACTATCTTCTGACCGTGGGGTGGCCTACCATACTGAATACCACGGCACTGCAGACAAAGGCGCCTTTCATCCCTGGAGAGGTTATCGTCCGTTTCAAGCAACCGATGGCAGCGGCATCGGACGCAACCTACTTCGCCGCCGCGACAGGGCTGAAAAAGAAAAAAGGCGCCACCGGCCGCACGATGCTGTTTACACTGAATGACGAAGGCCAATCCCTGCCGCTGAAACCGGGTGGCATGACCGCTGCCGACGATGGTAGCCGCCTGGCGCGGCTCAAGCGCAAAACCATCGACACGGTCGAGGCGTTGCGTAAACGGCCCGATATTGAGTCGGCTGATCTCAACTATCTCCGCTACGCCACAGCGATTCCCGATGATGAGTACTACCCCAGGCAGTGGAACTACCGGTTGATCAATCTGCCCCAGGCATGGAGCGTCACCGCCTTGCCGGCGGCCAGCGAACACCCGGTGATTGTCGCGGTTGTCGATACCGGTGTCATGTTGAACCATCCCGATCTGAAGGCCAATCTTTCCCCCGCCGGTTATGATTTCATATCCAATCCGGCAATTGCTGCCGATGGAGATGGTATCGACGACAATCCGGACGATCCCGGTGACGGTGACAATATGCAGAGAAGCTCCTTTCACGGTACCCATGTGGCCGGAATCATCGGTGCGCAGTCGAACAACAAAATCGGTGTCAGCGGTATTTCCTGGGGTACGAACACGAAAATCATGCCCATTCGGGTGCTTGGCAGGGGAGGCGGGACCACGTACGATATCATCCAGGGTGTGCGCTATGCAGCCGGTCTGAGCAACGACTCCCAAACGGTGCCACCGCAGCGCGCGGATATCATCAACCTCAGCCTGGGGGGGGCGGGTTTTACCATGGCCGAGCAGGCTGAGTACAACGCCATAAGAGATGCCGGGATCTTGATCGTCGCCGCCGCGGGCAATAGTAACTCCGCAAATCCCAGCTACCCGGCCGCCTACGACAGTGTCCTGTCCGTAAGCGCCGTTACCCTGGCGCGGGAGAAGGCGCCCTACTCCAATTTCGGGTCGACCATCGATATCGCTGCACCGGGAGGAGATACTCTTGTCGACAGTGATGGGGACGGCTGGTTTGACGGTATTCTGAGTACGCTGGTGAAAACAGATGGGAGCAACGGCGCCAGAGAAGCTGTTTACTCCTTTGCCCAGGGTACTTCAATGGCAGCCCCCCATGTAAGTGGTGTCGCCGCGATAATGAAAGCACTCGATGCACGGCTGGATTCCGATAAATTCACCGCCTTGCTGAGGGAAGGAAGGCTTACCACCGATCTTGGCGCCCCGGGCCGGGACGAGCAGTTCGGGTACGGGCTTCTCGACGCCCTCAAAGCGGTAGAGAACATCGATGTTGAACTTCCACCGATTATCTCCACCAACCCCTCCGGTAGTCTCAACTTTGGCCCGTTTGTCACGCAATTGGAGTTCACCACCCGCAATGCAGGAGGTGGATCATTTTCCATCACAGGTGTCACCACCGATGTTAACTGGCTGGATGTCACCCCCCGGTCGCTGGAGGGCAGCGAAGGAACGTTTACCGCCACCGTAAACCGCGCGGATCTGGCCGACAGGATCTATCGGACAACCATCACCCTCGAAACCGACAACGCCGGCTCGCTAACCGTTCCTGTTACACTTCAGGTTGGCGACAGGCGGGAAGAGGGGGATACAGGTCACACCTATGTGCTTCTCGTCGACCCGCTTACCCTGGAGGCCACGCATACCATTGCGGTGAATAACCGCGCCGGGCATTACGATTACCGGTTCGATCGTGTTCCTGAAGGCAGCTATTTTATTATCGCTGGCACCGATCTGGACAACGATGGTCTGATCTGTGATCCGGGCGAAGCGTGTGGGGGATATCCCACGATTGAACGATTACAAGCGGTCAGTGTCTACAGCAACGTGGACGGCCTGGATTTTGGTTCCAATTTCGAGATCGTAATCCGCCCCCTGGCGAACCATCCAGAACAACCCAAGCGACACGGATATTCACGCAACCCGAATGGCTGACAGACTCCTTATCCTTGCACTGGCAGTTTTGTCGATAACCGGCTGCACGCTTCCCGGTTCAAATGCTGCGGATACCCCTCTCCCCGCCGCCCAGGTGATAAGCAGTGCCATCCAGTGCAACGGAGCAGAGCGGCAACCGGTGGCAATCCACATCGGCAACCAGCCGCAACTGGAGCGGGTAATGAAGCGCATGCAAGGGCTGATATTACCGGCGCCGGTTGTTCAAATTCCTGAAATCGACTTCAGCCGCTGGCATGTTCTCTATATCTCTTCAGGGCAGCAGCCAACCGCTGGCTACCTTTTGCGGCTGGCGGAACCGGCTTTTGAAACAGGGCATAGCGAGGCCCGGCTGAATGTCATTCTTGAGCACCCCCCCGCTGACGCCATGGTTGCCGCTGTTCTCACCCACCCCTGTGTTTTGGTGAAAATACCGGCAAACAGCTACTCTACTGTCGAAATCCACGGCCTGGGAGAGGTTCGCAAGGTAACTGTCGGCAATGCGATGTGATGGGCCGGTAATCCCCGTTTCGCCTCCCCTGGCCCATCTCTCGCACCTTGATTCGGCTTCCGGTTCAACAGGCGCAGGCGCACAGCGGTAATATGCAGACCGGTTTCTTCAAGGGTGCCCTCTACCTTCTCTTGGGGTTGAAACTGATTCTTCGCCCTGGAATCAGGCGTTATGTAGCGTTGCCACTGGTTATCAATATAGCGGTTTTTGCACTGCTTATTGCGGTCAGTGCGGCCTGGTTCCACAGTTTGGTCAACGTGCTGCTACCGGTGCTGCCAGGGTGGCTTGACTGGTTGATCTGGCCGCTGTGGGTGATTTTCATTGTGACCGTGTTGCTGGTGCTGTTCTTCGGATTTTCCTTGCTTGCCAACCTGATCGCCGCCCCTTTTAATGGCTTGCTGGCGGAAGCGGTGGAGCGGGAGTTGCGTGGTGAAGAAATGCAGCCTGGAACGGGATTCTGGCAACTGCTTCGTGAAACGCCGGCGATCCTCCTTTCCCAGTTGTTAAAGATGGGTTATGCGCTGTTGCGGGCAGTTCCCCTGCTGGTTCTGTTCGTGATTCCGGGTATCAATCTCATCGCGCCCTTGCTATGGCTGGTCTTTGGCGCCTGGATGCTGGCCCTGGAGTACCTTGACTATCCAATGGGGAACCATGGCTTGCTGTTTCCGCAGCAACGCCGCCGGGCGCGGGAGCAACGCTGGCTGGTGCTGGGATTCGGCGGTGCAACCACCGCGCTGACTACGGTACCGATCATCAATTTCCTGATAATGCCCGCAGCCGTTGCAGGCGCCACCGTCCTCTGGCTGGAACAGTTTGCCAATGACGATTCGCCGCCCCCGATAAAGGGACGAAGTTCAGTAGCCCCATAACTGGCTCAGACTGAAAGGCAAAGCCCCGGGAGAAGGGTGCACATCCCTGATGGAGAACTGCTCCTGCTCGCTGGAGTCCCTGTGCAGCGGGCGTGCATAATGCTGGCTTTTGGCATTGGCGATACAGGCCAGCATCGGCCCGGCCAGCTCCCCTTTTCGCCGGATGACCACGGCTTTTTCGCCATTTGCCAACCGGACTATCGAACCGGGTGGATAGATTCCCAGCTCCTTGATAAACATCTGCGCCAGACGGCTGCCAACCTCCTGACCGAGATCCAGAAAAATCCTGCGGAGTGCGTTTTTCACCAACATGCCGGCCCGGTATGAGCGGCCGGTCACCATGGCGTGATACCTGTCGGCCAACCCCAGCAGCCGTGCTTCGGGCAGTACGGCATCTCCACGGCTTCCTGCGGGATAGCCGCGTCCGTTGAGGCGCTCATGATGTTGTATGACGATCTGCAGCCAAAGCGGGTCGGAGACCCCCGCGGATAGCAGCATGTCATGCCCTTGCAGCGGGTGTGCCTGTATCGCATCCCACTGCATGTCGCTCAGTGGCCCGGCGTGGTCTATCAGCTCTGCCTGCAGTTCGGTCATCGCCACATTGCAGCTCAGCGCCGCGCAGATGACACTGAGACGGGTCAGGGGTGGCCAGTTCAACCGCCGCGCGACCAGCTCGCACAAAAGGGCCGTATGAATGCTGTGGCGAAAGGGGTAGGATGTGTCGTGTTTGAGATGGGCGGCGCCAAGCGAAGCATCGGCATCGTAGTCACACAATGCCTGGATGGCCCGGCCCAACTTGCGTATGCGCTGCTGTGGGGCAATGGTGGTACTCTGCTGGCGTATCGCATCCAGAATGCCTTCCAGGCGCAGGGTCAACTGATCAATCGTCAAAAAGGGATTGCCGCTGGCTTCCAGTAGCCGGGTGGCCTCCGCTCCCGTTTTTTCGCCGGATGGCCAGGCGGTGGATCGCAGCCCTTCTCTCAGCAAACGCTGACGCTGGCGCTCATTGACCAGGACATAACCTCTGCTCAGCAGTAGCTGGCCACGATCGTCGTACACATCCCACAGCAGCGGCCGGCCAACGGCTATCTCGCCCTGCCGCACCCGGATGCGGTCGTCCTGATGAGTGGTCTGATCGTCTGTGGCACCCATGACAGTCAGGGATGGCGCTCTTTCAAGAGGATAGCAGCCTCCTCATCAATGCCACATCAAGATACCGGACATCTCCTGCCTGCCCTGAGAGAACGGAAAATGATTGTCCGGACTCACCTATATGGCCGATCACCGCACCGTACCTGAAAAATCGCCACCCCGGGTATGGTGGCCGTTTTTCGCTGCATGAAGGCTGGCAACGAATGCGGGCAGATCATCGGCCGAATGGCTGACCCTGCTATCGAATCTCTCCAGAGAGTGATGGATGCGCTCCTTGCCCCCCGTTACTGCAGGCAGTTCACCGTATAACGGTTCTGACCATACCCAATCCAGCCCCGCATCCGCAAAGGCGCGATTGAATGCAATCCGATGGCCGTTCCGCTCGGTATCTGCCAATGTTCCGTCAACGTCAAACAGCGCTGCCGCCAGTTCACTCATGGAAACCCGCCCTTGCTTGTTTCGCAAAAGCCTAATAGAGTACCCGGTTCTAGTACTCCGTCAAGGGAGAAAATGAGGATTCAGCCCATCTGTCAATGGTCTTGAGACAGCGGGAAACAGGATCCGGTGATTCGCCGCAGTGGAGCCGTGTGGTTGCATTGCCGTATCCTTTTCTGGTAGAAAGCAGACTGGTTCAAAGACAGAAGGATAGATGTCAGGAGAAGTATTCAGATGGCAGGCAGAAAGAAAAAAGCGGTAACTGAAGGATTCAGCTCGTTCGAGCCATACAAGGAGAAAAAGAGTGAAGAGTACATGAGTACCGGGCAGAGGGAGCATTTTCGAAACATCCTCTCTGCCTGGAAGAAAGAGTTGATGGAGGAGGTCGACCGTACAGTCCATCACATGCAGGATGATGCCGCAAACTTTCCGGATCCCAACGATCGCGCCTCGCAGGAGTCCGAGTTTGCCCTGGAGCTGCGTACCCGGGACCGTGAGCGCAAATTGATCAAAAAGATTGATGAGGCGCTGGAGCAACTCAATGCAGGGGATTACGGTTATTGCGAGTCCTGCGGTGTGGAGATAGGCATCCGCCGCCTGGAAGCGCGCCCCACAGCCACGCAATGTATCGACTGTAAAACCCTTGACGAGATCCGTGAAAAACAGATGAGGGGGTGATAACCCGCCCCGCCTGTTTCCCCTGCCTTCAATCAGTAGCGTCGTACGCTGTCATACTCGTAACTGCTCAACGGGCGCGGCGATCCTCCTCGACAGGTTCATCACGGGTGCGGCGGTCCGGCTGAATCCGCAAGCCATTTTGCTCGGCGAAGTTCATTATGTATTGGTATGCGAGAGGATCCTTTTCATGCAAATCCCGTTCGATTACCAGGCATTTCTCTCCATCAATAACACAGGGATGGACCCAGGGAGAGTAGTGCAACCGGTGATCCGGACCAAACTCTGCCAACATCGAGGAGATTCTTTCAATCCAGTCGCTGGGCCGTAACTTGCTCCCGTCTTCCCGAACACCTTCTATCACCACCGCTTCACTACGCATAGACTTGCCTCTCGTTTGATATTGAACAGATGGTAACTATTCAGCTCGCCCCTGAAATCCGCCATTTCTGCGTTGAAAAATGGTCATTTACACGCGTAAACTCCCATTTTTCGCCTTGAACTGACGAATTTCAGGGGCAATCTGAACAGTTACCGGCTTGTTTCATACTATGCCGAATAGTTACAACAGATGTAACTATTCGGCTCACTCCTGAAACTCCGGTAGCTCCTTCCTGATTTCCGGTTTGGCGCCCAAACGGCTATATCTCACCGGTCATGCGGTTGCTTTTATAATTGACAACCGGAACAGGATGCCTCCACCATTGTCGGCAACTGGTACCGCAAATTTAGATATTTCCAGTATTTTTTATCGTGACACCTGAAACCGATTACATTGGCCGTTTTGCCCCATCTCCTACCGGACTGCTCCATTTTGGGTCACTGATCAGCGCCGTGGCCAGCTATCTTCAGGCAAAATGCAACGGGGGATCCTGGTTGGTGCGGATGGAAGATCTTGATCTTCCCCGGGTGACAGCGGGGGCTGCCCATGGGATTTTGTCTACCCTGGAAGCCTTCGGTTTGCAATGGGATGGGGAGGTTCTGTATCAAAGCACCCGCTCCGCCGTTTATGCAGCCGCCGTGGAGAAGCTCAACGACAACGTGTACCCCTGCGGTTGCAGCCGCAAGGTTATCAATGCCGGCAAGAGGCGGTCGGCTATCTACCCCGGCACCTGCCGCCGTGGCCTTCCCGCCGGGGCATCTCCGCGATCGCTGCGGATATCCACACAGGGGCGCACCATTTTTTTTCGGGATCGGATCCAGGGCGGGTTCCGGCAGAATCTGGAGAAGGAGGTGGGCGATTTCGTCATCCGCCGCGCCGACGGCCTGTTTGCCTACCAGCTTGCCGTCGTCGTAGATGACGCTGAACAGGGGGTCACCGAGGTGGTGCGCGGCTGCGATCTGCTGGACTCCACCCCACGGCAGATACTCCTGCAGAAACTGCTGGGATACCCGACTCCAGCCCATGTTCACCTGCCCATCGCCACCAATGCACAAGGGCAGAAGCTCAGCAAGCAGACCCGTGCCCGGGCGCTGGATTGCAACCGGCCCCTGCCCGCGCTGTGGCAGGCCCTCCAGTTCCTGGGACAACAGCCGCCGACAGAGCTGCTTGAAGGTGAACTGGACAGTTTCTGGCGCTGGGCAATCACCCACTGGGAGCTGGCTGCCGTTCCCCGCGTCCTCGCCAGGCGGGAAAGCTGTGCCATAATAGGAGTCAAGTCTGAAGAACGACAACCGGTAAACATGAGTCAGTCAGAAAATGGGGAACCCGATGTCTGAAACCAAAATCTACGATGTGCCGGCATCCTTTGCCAAACACGCCCATATCACCGGCCCACGGTACCGGAGCATGTACCAGCGCTCCATCGACGCCCCGGAGCTGTTCTGGGCCGAGCAGGCAGAGCGCTTTCTTACCTGGGACAAACCCTGGGACAAGGTGCTGGAGTGGGACTATCACCAGGCGAACATCCGCTGGTTCGAAGGTGGCAGGCTCAACGTCAGCTACAACTGTATCGATCGCCACCTGGCGCAGCGCGCCGACCAGACTGCCATCATCTGGGAAGGCGATGACCCCGGTACCGACAGGAGAATCAGCTATCGCGAGCTGTATGAGCAGGTGTGCAAGCTGGCCAACGTACTGAAAGAACACGGCATCAAAAAAGGTGACCGGGTCTGTATGTACATGCCGATGATCCCCGAAGCCGCCTATGCGATGCTGGCCTGTACCCGTATCGGCGCCATCCATTCGGTGGTGTTCGCCGGATTCTCTCCCGAAGCGCTGAAGGACCGGATCCTCGATTCGGACTGCCAACTGGTCATCACTGCCGACGAGGGCCGCCGTGGCGGCCGCTCCACGCCACTGAAAAACAATGTGGACAAGGCGCTGTCCGGCTGCCCCAATGTGCATACGGTTTTAACGGTGAAAAATACCGGCGGTGAAATCCGGTGGCACGAAGGGCGCGATGTCTGGTATCACCAGGTGATGGCGGACTCTCCGGCTGCGTGTGAACCGGAACAGATGGATGCCGAAGATCCGCTGTTCATTCTCTACACATCCGGTTCTACCGGCAAACCGAAGGGGGTGCTGCATACCACAGGCGGCTATCTGCTTTACGCTGCCATTACCCACAAATATATCTTCGACTACCACGATGGCGATGTCTACTGGTGTACCGCCGATGTGGGCTGGATCACCGGCCACAGCTATATTGTCTATGGGCCGCTGGCCAATGGTGCCATCACCTTGATGTTCGAAGGGGTTCCCACCTGGCCTGATGCCTCGCGTTTCTGGCAGGTGTGCGACAAGCACAAGGTCAACATATTCTATACCGCTCCCACCGCCATCCGCGCCCTGATGCGGGAAGGGGATGAACCGGTCAGGCAGACCTCACGCAAGGATCTGCGCCTGCTGGGCAGCGTTGGTGAACCTATCAATCCTGAGGCGTGGGAGTGGTACTACCGCGTGGTCGGCGAACAGCGCTGCCCGATCGTCGATACCTGGTGGCAGACCGAGACTGGCGGCATCATGATCAGCCCGCTGCCCGGCGCCACCCCCCTCAAACCCGGTTCCGCCGCCCGCCCTTTCTTTGGCGTATCACCGGCCATCGTGGATGAGAGCGGCAACGTTCTGGAAGGCGCGTGTGAAGGTGATTTGGTCATGACACGCCCCTGGCCCGGCCAGATGCGCGGTGTGTATGGCGACCATCAGCGTTTCATCGACACTTATTTCAAGACATACCCCGGAATGTATTTCAGCGGAGACGGCGCGCGGCGTGACGACGACGGGGACTACTGGATAACCGGCCGGGTGGACGACGTACTCAATGTATCAGGACACCGCCTGGGAACCGCCGAAATCGAAAGTGCCCTGGTGCTGCACGAAGCGGTAGCCGAGGCCGCTGTGGTCGGCTATCCCCATGAGATCAAGGGGCAGGGGATATACGCCTATGTCACGCTGGTAAAGGGTGTCGAACCCAGTGAGCCGTTGCGTCAGGAACTGATCCGGATGGTGCGCAAGGAGATCGGCCCCATCGCCTCTCCGGATATCATCCAGTGGGCGCCAGCCCTTCCCAAGACCCGCTCCGGCAAGATCATGCGCCGTATCCTGCGCAAAATCGCCGCGGATGAGCTGGACAGTCTGGGTGACACATCTACTCTGGCGGATCCGGAAGTGGTGGATGAATTGATCCACAACCGGATTGGCGCCGGCAACTGAGCCGGATGGCTCCGGGAAGAGTACCGGCAGGCAGGCACCGCAGATGGCGGAAAACAGGTTCTAACCCGAGCATGGGTTACCCGGTACCCAGGGCTGCGAAATCCGCCCGCATCGCGGCGCGGATCGCCGGGAAGGATGGAAGGGCCATTCCCTTGCCGGCGCAGCCTGCGAGGGGTCGTCTGCACGTTCGCGGGCTGCGTATCGACGCTTGTTGCCGGGTTAATCTGTTCGGGTTAGCCGATGAATAGCCGGGATCCCTACCTGAAACTGCGGCGCCCACCGATGCCGCCTGAAGAGGAGCTGTGTTGCTGCGAAGGGAAGAACCCCATCATGCTCGTTGGAAACCGGGAATACAATCCGATTGGTTGCCTGAAATGCAGCGGCGAAGTCGAGCCTGGCGCGCTTGGCTTCGACGAAAAACTGGCGGAGAAAGTAGCGTTCTGGGGGAGACTGTACAGAAGCATCGACTACTTGTGGTTGGAGTCACGGGAATATGAGTCATGGGCAGCCAGGGAACTTTCAAACCCGAATTCCCCCCCAAATAAAAGAGGATTCCAGCTCCAGCAGGAGTTGAACCGCTATCGAACGTGTTATTACTGGTGGTTTCAGGACATAGGAGAGGAGCAGTTCAAGCCACTGGAGAAATGCCCGGTATGCAGTGAACAGCTTGTTTTATTCCGGGAAAATCTCCTGTGTGAAACATGTCAAATAGTCATGCAAGGTTCCCAATAACAAACCCGGCTGGGGTATACTGAACCATTTACCCGCCAGCGACCCAATCGTTAACGAGCCGTCGCATACCGGCCTTAAGCAAATATCGAGAAAGATAGAGAACGCTCCCCAGTCAACGGTTACTTCATGAGTCAGTTCTTTCATATCCATCCAGACAATCCGCAACAGCGGCATGTTGCCCACAGTGCCGAGATCGTTCGCGAAGGGGGGATCATCGTTTATCCGACCGACTCCGGTTATGCGCTGGGATGCCATCTGGAGGATAAACAGGCTGTGACCCGGATCCGCCGTATCCGCCAGCTGGATGAACGCCATCATCTTACCCTGGTGTGCAGCGACCTCTCGCAGATCGCCACCTACGCCCGGCTGGACAACAGCAACTACCGCTTGCTCAAGGCCCACACCCCCGGCGCCTACACCTTTATCCTCGAAGCCACTCGCGAAGTTCCCCGTCGGCTGATGCATCCAAAGCGCAAGACCATCGGCCTGCGGGTGCCCGGCAACCGCATTGCCCAGGCGCTGTTGAAGGAGTTGGGGGAGCCGCTGATGAGTACCACGCTGATTCTGCCGAACGACGAACTGCCACTGACCGATCCCTACGAAATCAGGGAGACTCTGGAGCACGAGGTTGACCTGGTTATTAATGGCGGTTTCTGTGGTTTCGAACCCACTACGGTGGTGGATCTGACCGGCAATACGCCACAGGTGATTAGACAAGGAGCAGGAGACTCCGCCCCTTTCAGCTTCTGAGCAGTCGCTACAAAATAGCGTGCGAAACCGCGCTCCGGGAGCCGGAATTCCGTTGTTATTTTATCATCCCCTGCCATCTGCCGAACCATGACGCGGTTGGTGGGAAAGTCTGACAATTCCTTGACTTTCTTCATGGTTATGTATACTTTTTTTACATCAGATTCCAGTTTTGTTGTCGATTTTTTCGATAGCTATCCGGTGAGTCGCGGAGGAGGAGAAGCGGTGGTTGCGTGCATGACAAATATGATACGCATCAAGGGGTGGCTTGCCCCGTTACCGGAGGCCGCGGTGCAGAGAAGCCCCATGTCGCACTCAAGTTCCTCATGTATCTACTGGATCAAGGGCGTGGCATGCGGGCAACGGTCATTCCAGCGGCAGGCGCCGCAGCAAGTGGTAGCCCCGACCGCGGGCAATCGAGCGGGAAGCCGTTGACACCTGCCGGGGGTGGAGCATGCGCGCCGCTTGGGAGCACACCAGCAACAATGGAGTTTCATTATGCGTAACAGGTTTTTGTCCGGAATCAAGTTTCGAATGGCTGTGACAACCGGCTGTTTGCGCGGTGGTGGCAAAGGGTTGCTGTACCCCGTTTTGTTGTCGTTCATTATTGCCGCGGCCTTTCCCGGTGGCAGTCATGCTGCTTTTGAGCCGGAGGTGACGGGTCAGCTGGCTGCGCCGGGAACCAAGGAAGGGGGGGGTGTTGCCTGGGCGGACTTCAACGGTGACGGGTGTCTGGATGCAGTACTCAATACCGATCAGGGTGTGCGGCTCTATCAACAAAACGGCGGGGAGAGTGGCTGTAGCGGTGATTTTTCTCTGGTCCGAACCTTTGTCAGTGACGCCATTCTTGCCCGTTCCGTTGTGTGGGGTGATTTCGACAACGATGGGATGGCCGATCTCGCCACGACTTATGAAAACCGGCTGATACTCTACAGAAACACAACCGGAAAGGCGGCGGGTTTTGTTGCCGTTGCTGATTTTGATCCGGGCAACCCGGAGGGAATGGCGTGGATCGATCATGATGCGGATGGCGATCTTGACCTGCTGATAGAGAACAATGACTTCGGTATGCGAATCTATCTGAACGACAACGGCGTGCTGGGTGAAAACGGTTATACAGATATTCATCGAGGGGAAGTGAATGGTGAGTATCTGGCAGTTGCGGATTTTGATGTTGACGGCGATGTGGATTTTTATGTGCGCCGTCCGGGTACGGCTGACAATGATGCTGAAGCTGATCTCTTTGTCAACCAAGGCGGCAGTTTTACCCGAAATACTTCCATCAATGACGATGTCATAAACGAACAAAAGGGGGGGGGCGCCTTTTGTGATTTCGACAGTGATGGTGACTTCGATCTGGTGCGCACCGATGCGGGAACCATCGGCGTGTTTGAGCAGAGTGGTAACGCAAGCGGGACGTTCAGCCTCAGGCAGACTTTTGACGGCAGTTATGCCAGCGTGGCTTGTGCCGATGTTGACAACGATGGTGATGAAGATCTGTTTTTCGCCGCCCGCCATACAGTGGGGGGTGCGCTGTTTTTGAATAATGGCAATTTTGCCTTCGTGCGGAACAATCTCAATATTGACTCTCCCGGCCCTGCCGCCGGAGTGGCGTTTGCAGATTATGACAACGATGGCGATATGGATCTGCTGATTAACCGCAGTGGCGCACCATCCGAACTGTGGCGCAACGGGGGAGACAATCAAAACTATCTTCAAGTCCGTTTGTCGACAGGGGTTCGTGACGCCATTGGCGCGACTGTGCGGTTGTATGACTGTGAAGATAATCCGGTATCCGGTGTGCGGGATATCAATGGCGGGATGGGGCGTGGCAGCCAGGGTGCGCCGTTGGCCCATTTTGGTGGTATCGATCCCGATGGTGTCTACGTGGCCAAAGCCGGATTTGTGGGCGGTGCCGAAATAGCGCACGCAGTTCGGCCTTCAGATATTTCCGGTTACCGGTTATTAACGATAGTTGAAGGAGATAGCAGTGACCTGACGCTTTGTTCAGAAACACTCGATAGTGATAATGATGGGTTATCCGATGCATTGGAGACGACATTGGGCACCGATCCCGGCAATGCGGACAGCGATGGCGATGGCATCAGTGATGGAGACGAGGTGGGGGGTGACCCGGCCAACCCGCTGAATGAAGACGGGGACGAGCTTGTCGATGCGCTGGACTCCGCGAAAGAGGACACGGACAGCGACGGCGTGGCCGATCAGCAGGATCCGGCCAATGGCAACCCCTGTGTTCCGGATGCTGGCGCCGTGGCGTGCCAGGAAGGCGCGGACAGTGACGGTGACGGTCTGCCGGATGCGCTGGAAGAGGCGCTGGGGACCGATCCCGGCAATGCGGACAGCGATGGCGATGGCATCAGTGATGGAGATGAGATTGGGGCTGATCCCGCCAATCCGCCCGACGGAGATGGTGACGGGGTGATCGACGCGCGGGATCCGGCCGGCAGCAACCCCTGT
>WFVH01000039.1 GCA_015491735.1 Gammaproteobacteria bacterium | reverse complement strand
TAACTATTCAGCATGGTATGAAACAGGCCGGTAACTGTTCAGATTGCCCCTGAAATTCGTCAGTTCAAGGCGAAAAATGGGAGTTTACGCGTGTAAATGACCATTTTTCAACGCAGAAATGGCGAATTTCAGGGGTGAGCTGAATAGTTACGACATATCTATCGTTTCAGGCGTTGTATGCCGGTCTGCCTTCATCGATTGTTGACGGGTCAATAACGAGCGGGGAGCGATGGTGGCAGGTTGGCAGCCAGCATGTTGCTTATCTGGATAAACTCTGCAATGTTGCGTGCAGCCACCGAAGCTGAATAGTTGGCGATTTTGATGTACTCGTTCCCCCGTTTGATGGCGCCATAGCCGCGTAGCATCCCGGCAAGAAAATATTTGTTCTGCCGGCAGCCGATCAGTCCGCCACCGGAGTCTCCCGAGTCTATCTCGGCACTGGTGTGCAGCGTTTTTCCATCGTCATTTTCCAAAACCCCCGGCGTAATGGTCAAGGCGGTTGCCCGCGGATAGCCAACAGCCCAAACCGCGTCATTTATTGCCATCTCTGCGTCTCCAAGAGGCAGTGGAGGTAGCTCGTGCGTTGGGGCCTCCAGCAGCGCCAGATCGTTTTCTTCATCAATCAGCAGCAAACGGCCCTCCTTGAAGTTTCCCCCGTATCCTACATAGGGGGTTTCAGCCTGTCCCAGCACATGAGCAGCGGTGAGAACGCGATTTTTGGCGATAACGATGCCGCTGCCGTTACTGCCATCGTCACCGGCAATACGCACGATTGATTGAAGGGTCCGGTCATCCGGAGCGGTACAGCTGTCCGCAGAGTAGACGGCATGGCAGGTTAGCAGCAACAGAAAAAAAACCATTTTTTTCATCGATTGTATCCCCAGAAAAACCGGCAGAAGTAACGTAATCCATTGATTTTAAAAAATGGAAAAACAAGGGTGAAGCAAGAAAACCGGTGTATTCTCTTGCTTTATCTACTCTATCGGTGGTATTTCAGCCGGGCTTGAGTTTCAGCGGGAAATCACGCGGCTCACGTCGTTGTTTCGGATAGCGGCACGGAAGATAAGGGGCAGGATTTTTCCTCCCGCTGCGGGAGGCGGGAAGGTGATGATTCAGGAGACTGGACTGCTCTGTTGACAACATCCCGCCGGAAGCGATTGCCGGATCCACAGGAGAGTGACAAGTAGCGGTTCCAACTATTGTTTCAGAACCATGAAGTTATGGCTCTTTTGAATTTTGGGCGGTAAAGGGCAAATCATCCTTGACAGGCGGGATGCCCATCACACACGTGGCCACCGTGGGGTGTGGAGTCGTTTGACAAGGAGGTTCCGGGGTTCCGTTGTGCTGCCGCCTGCAGCTGAGGTTCGGCCTGCTCCCACCCCTTAATCCACCCGATCAGGGGGACTGCTAACATTCTGCAACTCGCTGAGCAGCCCCCCAACCGGCAGTACGATCCCTAGAGCCTGTCGGATTTAGGTAATCGTAGCGAGCATGGTGGGGGAACGAGGTCAAATTTTTACGATTTTGAGGCGCATAGTGGGCCTA
This sequence comes from Gammaproteobacteria bacterium, assembly GCA_015491735.1. Lineage (GTDB taxonomy): Bacteria > Pseudomonadota > Gammaproteobacteria > Thiohalospirales > Thiohalospiraceae > DRMK01. The sequence goes on along the minus strand of WFVH01000039.1, from coordinate 60,923 downwards.
CGCAACGAAAAATCGGGGAAATTTGAACCGCTCTCCCACCCGCGCAGTAGATTATTCCTAAATCCGACAGGCTCCTGGGTGTGGCGTCTGGCGTGGTTTACTCTTCCGGCGGCCTGGCCTTGACTGAGAGGGCGTGTAATTCGCCGCTGGAAAGCTCTTCCTTGAACAGTTCCAGAATGGGTTGCTGCCGCTGCAGACTGTTTTTCCCCCGGAAGAATTCGCTGGTAATGTGAACCTCGAAATGGCAGTTTGCGCCACGGATGTCAATGGTGGCATCCGGGCAAAGCTCGGCGATTTTTTTCGCCACCTCGTCTTTGTTCATGCCCCTTGTCCCGCCTCGGCCGCGGCCTGCTGGAGCATTGGCAGCAGTTCGCCGCTTTCGAGCATCTCTTCCACTATGTCACTGCCGCCGATGATTTCACCTTTGATGAAAAGTTGTGGATAGGTTGGCCAGTTGGAAACGGAGGGGAGGTTCTGAAATATGGCTGGAGACTCGATCACATTGACATAGGCGAACCCGACTCCGGTGGATTTCAGCAGGGCGGCGGCCTTGGACGAAAAACCGCAGTAGGGTTCGTCGGGAGTGCCTTTCATGTAGAGAATGATGGGGTTTTCTTCAAGCTGTTTCTTGATTTCGTCTTCGATATTCATGATTGATTCCCTGTAGGGTTAACCGGCTCCTTTACTTGAAGCCGTGCATCAGTTCCCGGGAGTTCAAAATCCCCGGGTTCGTCAAGAGTAGTTATATCCCGGCATGCCGTCAATACGATATGTATTGTTGCCGGGTTAATCATAGTACTGAGTGGCGCAACAATATCTGCCTGTTTCATCAGCTCTCTTTTGCCTGGGCTACCCGAGTGTAAAATGGAGGCTCATCTTTTCCGCTGATCCCGTTTCCGGGCGATGATCCAGGCCAGGTTCCAGAAGAGGGAGCCGATGGCGCCGGTTACAGCGATGGTTACGATACCAAAGCCCACCAGGCCCACCGTATCGGATCCGAGCCATAGCCCCAGATAGGCAATTCCTGAACCTGCTACGCCTGCAGCCAGTGAAATCAAACCAAGCTGGGAAGAGCGGTGGGGTTGTCCGGGCCGGGGCATGGGATCACTCCTGATTCAGGCCGACCGCATCAGTTTGCCATCGGCCAGACTGCGAATTTCAGTCGGGTTTTTGTTTGGGCCAACCCTGCCATGAATAATGTGAACCCTCCGGTTTTGGAAATAGCGGTGTACGGCGAGGGCGGTGCGGGCGGGCGGGTGGCCGGACAGATTGGCGCTGGTAGACACTATCGGGCCGCCAAACCTCCGGCACAAGGCAGCGGCAACAGGATGAGCCGTTACCCTTACCGCAATGGTCTGGTGACTGCCCCGTAACCAATCCGGGGTTTCCGGCCGGGCGGGAATCAGCCAGGTGATTGCGCCCGGCCAGCTCTGTTCCAGTGTCGATAGCTGGCCGGGCGTCGGTTCAGTAATGAAACAGCGGAGTTGGGAGTACTCTGCCGCAATCAGAATCAACCCTTTGCTGACGGGGCGCTGCTTCAGTCTCAGCAGGCGCCGTACAGCGGTTTCATCGAGCGGATCGCAACCGATTCCGTAGACCGCCTCGGTGGGATAGGCGACCACACCGCCATGACGCAAGGTATGTGCCGCCATGCGAAGATGAAACTCCGGTGGGGAGGGAGCTGCGTCTGTCACCCGGCGTTTACCATCTCCTCCGTCTCCCAGGGTTCAGCAAAACCGCACTCCTTTTGGGGACAGACCTTTTCGGTACCCCGCCGCTTGGTGGTTTTGATGGTGATGATGGGCCAACCACATGTTGGACAGGGTTCATCAACCGGCTCGTTCCATATCGCATAGGTGCAGTCCGGGTACCTGGAACAGGAGTAGAAGATTTTTCCGGAGCGGGATTTCCGCTTGAACATTGTTCCTTCGTTACACTGCGGACAGGAAACACCGGTGTCTGTTGGTTTCTCCAGTGGCTCGATATATTTGCAGTTGGGGTAACCGCTGCAGCCGATGAATTTGCCATAACGACCCTGGCGGATGAGCAGGGAAGAACCGCATTCCGGGCAGCTACGTCCATCCACCGTTTCCGGTTCGCTGGATTCACTGTCGCCATTCAGGTTACGGGTATAGTCACACTCCGGGTAAGCGGTGCAGCCGATGAAACGGCCGCGGCGCCCAAGGCGGATCGCCAGCGGTTCGCCACATTTGGGACAGGCTTCATCCATCTGTTCCTGGGTGACATCCTTGCGGCTGACACTGCTCTCTTTGTCTTTGACCAGATGGATAAAGGGTTCCCAAAACTCCCGTAAAACCGGTATCCACTCCCGTTCGCCACGTGAGATTTCGTCCAGTTCGTCTTCCAGGTTAGCGGTAAAATTGTAGTCCACGTAGCGGGTGAAGTGTTCAGTAAGAAATTTATTGACCACTCGCCCGACATCGGTAGGAACGAAACGCTTTCGATCCATCTCCACGTACTCCCGGTTTTGCAGCGTGGAGATGATGCTGGCGTAGGTTGAGGGTCGGCCGATGCCATACTCCTCCAGCGCCTTGACCAGGCTGGCCTCCGAATACCTCGGAGGGGGTTCGGTAAAGTGCTGTTCCGGTCGGATTGCCAGCAGCGTGACCTCGTCACCCTCCTTCAGGGATGGCAGCAGCCGCTCTTTTTCCTCTCCGCCCCTGGCATCGTCCCTGCCCTCCTGGTAGACCGCCATAAAGCCGGGGTTTACGATGGTGGAGCCGGTGGAACGGAACAGGTTTTCCGCGCCCCCGGCCTGCATGTCCACAGCAACGGTATTGATGGTAGCGTGAATCATTTGGCTGGAAACGGTGCGTTTCCAGATGAGGTTGTAGAGTTTGTACTGCTCTGCGCTGAGGTGGTTTTTGATGGTGTCGGGCAGATGCTGTACCGAGGTGGGCCGGATTGCCTCGTGTGCTTCCTGCGCGTTTTTTGCCTTGGTTTTGTAGACACGGGGTTTGTCCGGCACATTGTCGTTGCCGTACCGGTCGCCGATCAGGGTGCGGATCTCGTCCAGCGCTTCCTGGGCCAGTGTGACTGAGTCGGTACGCATGTAGGTGATAAGGCCGACGGTTTCACCTCCGATATCCACCCCTTCATAGAGCTGTTGTGCAGTGCGCATGGTGCGCTGGGCGGTAAACCCCAGCTTTCGGGAGGCTTCCTGTTGCAGTGTCGAGGTGGTAAACGGTGCGGCCGGGTTGCGTCTGCGCTGTTTTTTTTCAATCCGGACCACTATCAGCTTGCCGTCTGCTGCCTGTTTGAGCGTCTGCTCGACAGCTTTTGCCTGCTCGTTGGCGGTAATGCTGAACTGGCTGAGCTTTTCCCCTTTGTAACGGGTCAGTTTGGCGGGGAACTTCTGGTTTTGGGCGGCCAGATCGGCTTCAATGGTCCAGTATTCCCGGGTCTGGAACTTTTCGATTTCCTGTTCCCGCTCGACTATCAGCCGCAGCGCCGGACTTTGCACCCGCCCGGCCGACAGCCCGCGCCGGATCTTTTTCCACAAAAGCGGCGAGAGGTTGAAGCCTACCAGATAATCCAGCGCCCGGCGCGCTTGCTGGGCATTGATGAGATCGGTTGAGAGTTCACGCGGATGCTGGATTGCTTCATTGATTGCGCGTTTTGTGATTTCGTGGAATACCACCCGCCCCACCTGCTTGTTCTTGAGCAGTTTTCTTTTTTTGAGAAGCTCGTAAAGGTGCCAGGAGATGGCCTCTCCTTCCCGATCCGGGTCGGTTGCGAGATAGAGGGAATCGGCTTTCCCAAGCGCTTTGGCTATGGCGTCCACATGCCGGGCATTTTTATCGATCACCCGGTATTTCATGGCAAAGTCGTTGGCAGGATCGACCGCTCCCTCTTTGGGCAGCAGGTCGCGCACGTGCCCGTAGGAGGCGAGAACTTCAAACTCCTTTCCCAGGTATTTCTTGATTGTTTTCGCTTTTGCGGGTGATTCTACGATTACAAGATTTTTGGCCATGGTTCAAAAAAAGCCCGCTGCTGCGGGCAATGGGTTAGTTGTGTCATCCGAGCCGGAACCCGGGGGAGACAGGACGAAAAAGGCGGGTCTGTTCTTGTGAATCAGGCTGTTGCAAGCCTCTTCCCCGCTGCATCCACTGCTCCCCTTCAATATCCCGGCGCTAGTGGAGATCGACCGGCATCTCATTAAATACCATATCTTCCATCCATGCAAAGGCCGCCTCCTGGCCTGGCATGTTGAACAATACCATCAGCACCACCCATTTGAGATGATCCAGATCGATATCGGTTGCTTCCAGAGCCATGATGCGATCGATCACCATTTCCCGGCTGATCTGATCCAGTACCGCCACCTGTTCGAGAAAGAGCAGAAAACCACGCGCCTCCCGATCCAGTTTTTCGCACTCTTCACTCGTATAGAGGCGGATGGAATGGCTGCAGAGAGGGGATTCGGCCAGATTGTCCTGTATGTTTGCCAGCCCTTCGAGCCATCCCAGCGCCTTGTCGATTTCACCGTTCTGGAATCCGGCGGCGCTCAGTTCGGTGCGCAGCGTGTCTTCATCTGGTTCTATCTCCACCTCTTCATAGATATAGTTTTCAAACAGGTACATGAGTACATCGAGTACGGTCTCTTTCATGGGTTTGTCCTCTTGTCGACCCGATTGTATAAACCACCCGGCATAGATGCTACATGGTCTTGCAGTTCCAATACCAACAGCATGGAGGAAACTGCTTCGGTCGTCAATCCACTCCTTTCAACCAAGGCATCGACCGTGACCGGATCATACCCCATGATATCAAGCAGCTGGATATAGTCGTCTCCCAGTTCGACCGCGGGGCCGGCAGGATGTTCCGTCTGTTCCGTGCACTCCAGGGGGAGTGAAATCGGGCCGGCAAGTTCCTCCAGGATATCGTTGGCCGTTTCCACCAGCTTTGCCCCCTCACGTATCAGATGGTGACAGCCCCGCGCCAGCGGATTGTGGATGGAGCCGGGGATGGCGAACACTTCCCGCCCCTGTTCCGAGGCCAGCCGGGCGGTAATTAGCGAGCCGCTTTGGATCGTAGCCTCGACAACCAGCGTCCCCAGGCTGAGGCCGCTGATGATGCGGTTACGGCGGGGAAAATTGGAAGGGGCTGGTGCTGTGCCGATTGGAAACTCGGATACCAGCGCCCCTTTTTTTGCAATCTCATGGGCCAAATCACGATGGCGTGCGGGGTAGACGCGGTCCATTCCGGTGCCGATTACCGCGATGCTCAGGCCGTTTCCTTTCAAGGCTCCACGGTGGGCGGCTGCATCGATCCCCAACGCCAGGCCACTGGTGATGATCAGCCCGTGGCCGGAAAGATGACAAGCGAAATCGAAAGCTGTTTCACTGCCGGAACGGGAAGCGTTGCGGCTTCCTACCACAGCCAGTTGGGGGTGACTCAGCAGGGCAGGTTCTCCGAGCACGAACAGTAGCGGGGGTGGATCGGGCAGTTCACGCAACCGGGGAGGGTAGTTTGCGCTGTCAATCGTCAACAGGTGATGGTGCGGCTGCTCCAGCCAGGCAAGGTCGCGCTCTATTGCTGTCCGATCGGGCGTGCGCAGGTAGTCGAGTGTGGCGGGCCGGGTGACTCCCGCAGCGCGGAGGCGTTCCCGGGTTGCCGCGAATACGGCTGCCGGCTCGCCGAACTGCTCCAGCAGCCGGAGAAACAGCCGTACCCCGATGCCGGGGGCGCGCCACAGCGCCAGCCAATGGGGAAAGTCGCTCTTTTCTGCCGTGGCTGGAGTGGTCACGCGGGAGCGGTCAGGGGGTGCGAACCGTATCCAGAACGTGAACCGGCCGGGTTGATTTCATCAGCAGGGCGTAACTGACCTTGTCGAAGGTGCGGAACACGAGCAGTGTACCCGCCCGCTCCTCCGGCAACTCAATCTCCTGGCCAGTGGTTGGATCTTTCATCGTTCCATTCGCCTGATAGACGGCCAGCACATGACCCGTCTCGATACCTTGCCGCCGCCCCAGATTCAATACCACACTCTGATATTGCCCCACCAGGGATACGCCATCAAAAACCGATATTATACGGCCTTTTGTTTCTGTTTTGGGCGAGCGGGGAAAATAGTACTCATTGAGGGCTTGGCGACCCGTTATGGGCAACAGACGGTCGCCGGCGCGCACCTCCCGGTCGATGTCCGTGATCAGCAGGGTGGCGGGGTCTCCCGGTTTCTCCATCACTGCTTCCGCGATTTTTGTTACTTCACGGCCCAGCACCTCCCTTTCCTCATCCGGGTTGCGGTAGAGCTCTCCAGTCCGGTAGATTCCATAGCGGGTTACCGACTCCGGCAGTTTGCCCCGGGCGTAAATCCGTTCGCCGGTGGTGCCTGCCATGAGCCGCTTTGCCACGCCGCCCAAAACATAGGGCGCCTGCTCCAGCTCCTCTTTCGAGACCACGCTCGCCCGTTTCAGGAAATGGCGTATTGCGTCTGGGTCGATAGTCGGAATGGCCTGATCCCGCGGTAGCTTGCGCATGCGGGGTGACAGCTTCACAACGTTTCGATCCCGCTGAAGCCGGAGTACCGGCTTTCCATCCTGCATCTCCAGGGCGATGATATCGCCGGGGTAGATCAGGTGTGGGTTGGCGATCTGCGGATTTGTCTGCCACACTTCGGGCCAGCGCCAGGGATCACGTAGAAAACGCGCAGATATGGCCCACAGCGTATCCCCCTCGACCACCACATAACGATCGGGATGGTTGGGATTCAGGGCGATGGCTTGAGCCATTGCCGAACCTGTCCAGCAGAGGAGCAGCGACAAGAGTAAAATTGCGGATTTCGATACCACTGGCCTGAACGTAAACACGGTTTGCAGTCCCTTTGGGGTTGTTGGGTTACAATCTATATCGGTTCGAGTATCATAATTCTTAACCGCGAACTGTTTTGGCTCGATATGGATTTTTTTGCCGATGGCTCTGTTACCGATACTCCACTACCCGGATGCGCGTTTGCGCAAGGTCGCCAGGCCGGTCGACGAAGTGAATGCCGGGATTCGCAAACTGATCGATGATATGTTTGAGACCATGTATGATGCTCCCGGTATCGGTCTGGCCGCGACCCAGGTGGATGTACACCTGCGGCTGCTGGTGGCCGATGTTTCCGAGCGGCAGAACCAACCGCTGGTTTTCATCAATCCGGAGCTTGTTTCCCTTGAAGGTGAGGAGCAGACCGAAGAGGGCTGCCTCTCCGTGCCCGGAATATACGAGCCGGTCAAGCGGGCCGGCAGAATCGGGGTCAGGGCGCTGGACAGGGATGGCGCGCTGTTCGAAATGGAGGCGGAAGGGATGCTGGCGGTCTGTATTCAGCATGAAATCGATCATCTCGATGGCAAGCTGTTCGTCGACTATCTGTCTGAAATGAAACGGCATCGTATCCGCAAGAAGCTGGAAAAGCAGCGGCGGCGTGCCATGTGAATGGCGATTTCCCCCGAATGAATACAGGTCTGAGACTTGTTTTTGCCGGTACCCCCGGGTTTGCCGTCGCCGCGCTGAATGCGCTGGTGGAGATGGATCAGCATGAGATATGTGCCGTCTATACGCAGCCTGATCGACCCGCTGGCCGGGGGAAAAAGCTGAAAGCCAGCCCGGTGAAAGCCGCAGCCCTCAAATATGGACTCCCGCTCTATCAGCCGGGTGCTCTCGATGAACCCGAACAGAAACAACTGCGAGCCTTGCAGGCTGATCTGATGGTGGTTGCGGCCTATGGCCTGATTTTGCCGCCGCCGGTGCTGGACGCGCCCCGCCTGGGGTGCATCAACATCCATGCCTCCTTGTTGCCCCGCTGGCGGGGCGCAGCCCCCATCCAGCGGGCCATCCTGGCGGGGGATACTGAAACGGGGGTAACCATCATGCAGATGGATGAGGGACTGGATACCGGTCCCGAACTTTACCGGCTGTCCACCCGGATTCATGGCGGCGACACGGCGCAAACGCTGCACGATCGGCTTGCCTCCCTTGGCGCACAAGCGTTACTGGATACCCTGGGACTCATCGCCGATGGCTCGGTTCGTCCGGTTCCCCAAAATGAAGATGCGGCCACCTATGCGCACAAGCTCGACAAGCGGGAAGCGACCCTGGACTGGCAGCTTTCCGCAAGGGAACTGGATCGGCGGATTCGCGCGTTTAACCCCTGGCCCGTGGCACAAACCTGGCTGGAGGGGAAAATACTTCGCATCTGGCAGGCGGCGCCGGTGGCGGGTGAGACCAGCGAGGAGCCGGGAACCGTTCTGCGGGCCGGCCGGCAGGGAATCGATGTGGCGACAGGTGAAGGATTGCTTCGCCTGCAGTGCCTGCAGAGCGCTGGTGGCAAAATGCTCGATGCCGGGGCGTTCATCAACGGACATCCGCAACTTCGCAAGCCCGGTGCGCGGCTGGGGAGATGAAACCAAGACTCGCGGCCGTGCGAGTGCTGAACCGGGTATTGGGCCAGGGGCGCTCGCTATCTTCTCTGTTACCGGGAGCGCTTGAATCCGTCTCCGACTCCAGGGAGCGCGCCTTCGCCCGGCAGCTCTGCTTTGGGGTGTTGCGTTATCTGCCACGTCTCGAGGCGTGCGCTGCCCACCATCTCAATCGTCCGTTAAAAGCCAAGGATTCCGATCTCCGGGCCATCATCCTGCTGGGTCTTTATCAGCTGATCTATCTCCGTGTTCCTGATCACGCTGCGGTATCGGAAACGGTCGCGCTCACCCGCGCTGTCGGCAAGCCCTGGGCCCGCTCCCTGGTCAACGCCGTGTTGAGAGGATTCCTGCGTTTCAAGGAGCAGACCCTGCCTGTTGTCGATCGTGACGAAGCCGTGGCCGCGGCCCATCCCCGCTGGTTGCTGGATATGCTGCGCTCCGACTGGCCTGACCAGTGGCCTGCGATTGTTGAAGCCAATAATGAACAACCGCCCCTGACGCTGCGGATCAACCGCAGGCGCATCGAGCGCTCTGCCTGGATTGGGCGGTTGCGGGCCGATGGGGTGGAGGCAGTTGAACTGCCCGGTTCTGAAAGCGGGGTGGTGCTGCCCCGGCCGGTTGACGTCACCACGCTGCCGGGTTTCCAGGAAGGGGAGTTTTCAGTGCAGGATGGCGCCGCGCAACTGGCTGCGGAGTTGCTCGATGTCCAGCCGGGTGACCGGGTGCTGGATGCTTGTGCCGCACCCGGCGGGAAGACGGCACATATTCTGGAGTTACAACCCGATATCGCCGAGTTGGTAGCGGTCGATATCGATGAGTCGCGCCTGCAGCGGGTCGAGCAGAATCTGTCCCGGCTGGGTCTGGATGCCCGGTTGCAGATCGGCGATGCCGCCGATCCTTCCCGGTGGTGGGATGGTGATCTGTATGACCGTATTTTGCTCGATGTGCCCTGTTCGGCAACAGGCGTTATCCGCCGTCATCCCGACATCAAAGTGTTGCGGCGGGCCGACGATATTCCGGGTTTAGTGGTAAAACAACAACAGATGCTGGAGTCGTTGTGGTTTTTGCTCAAGCCAGGCGGTATCCTTTTATATGCGACTTGCTCGGTTTTGATACAGGAAAATGCGCAGCAAGTGGCGGATTTTGTTGGCAGGCATCTCGACGCCAGGGAGATGCCCCTGAATCAGCCATGGGGGCGGCCGATGCTTGCGGGGCGGCAGATTTTGCCCGGTGACAGGCAGATGGATGGTTTCTACTACGCGTGCCTGCACAAGAGATGCCGCGCTTGAACGGGGGTTGATATCGCTCCTGCAGACGATGTTCGATGCATATATGTGTTCTGCACAAGCTCTCTTCCCAGTGGTGCCGGCCGCTCAAGAGCCTGAATCTTGAACTGTCGTACCGGCCGGTCTTGTTAACGAGAATGACCCCGAGGCCGCTGCTCTTCTTGCGAACGCGTTTGGGGGTTTGTCGAAGTGAAATTTCATGATTACACCACTGCGTGATGAGAGATGCCGAAAGTGACAAGGGAGGAGTGACGCTGCACCGGATCGGGGCGGTGCGATGTGTGGCTGGCGTGCTGCTGATCAATGCCGTGCTGTTTTTTTCCACGTTGATTCATGCGCAGGAGCAGCCCTTTACCGTCCACAGTGCGCACATCTATCTCGATAACAAGGTATATCTGGTAAACGCGGATATCCATTACAGCCTTACTCAACCCGTACTCGACGCTTTGCGCAACAGCGTGCCGCTGACCATCGAGCTGCGTATCGAACTGATAAAAAACCGGGAATGGCCCTGGTGGGGCGAGACCATCGCGGTTATCAAACAACGCTACCGTTTACGCTATTTTGCGCTGGCTCAGCATTATGTTCTGAGCAATCTCAACATGGGCACCGAATCGAGTTACCAGACGCTGGAGGCGGCTCTCGAGGCTCTCGGGCGGCTGAAAGAACTCCCGCTGCTCGATCAGAACCTGCTGCCTGCGGATGGGGAGTATGTAGCACGCATGCGCGTTGCCCTGGATATCGAATCCCTGCCGGCCCCCTTGCGCTTGCTGGCCTATCTCTCGTCCCGCTGGCGGTTGACCAGTGAGTGGTATACATGGAAGCCACAACTTTGATTCGGTTGATCCGGAAAGCCGGGCAGATTGTCACCGGGCCGCGGTTGCTGATTTTGCTGGTCGTCTTGCTGCTTGCGTCGCTGTATCTGATGATCGGTGCGGCGAAGAGTTCCGCGCTGCTCGGCCAATACTACAGCTGGTTACTGGTGCTGAACGCGGTAACGCTGGTCGCGTTGTTCGTGCTGATTCTTTATCAGTCACAGCAGCTGATACTGCAATACCGGCATCATGCAGCAGGCTCCCGAATGAAACTGCGGCTGGTGTTTCTGTTTACCATTTTGGCAGTTACCCCCGTGTCGGTAATGTACTACTTTTCGCTGGAGTTCATTCATCGGGGTGTCGATAGCTGGTTCGATGCAACCGTCGAAGAGGCGTTACAGAACAGTCTGGAGCTGAGCCGCGCGTCACTCAACGTGCGCATGCGGGAGCTGCTGCATGCCACAGAGCAGATGGCGGATGAACTTGTGCATGTGGAGAATCACTCGGTAGCCCTGTTGTTGAACGAGTTCCGGCAGCGCAGCGGGGCGGATGAACTCGCTCTGTTCACCGCCAGTGGCCGCGCGATCGCCTCAAGTTTCAGAGAGCTGGAGCGGTTGGCGCCGACACCGCCGAATGAGGCCATCCTGATTCAACTGCGCCAGGGGCGATCCTACGTTGGACTCGAGCCGTTCAGGGAGGATAGGGCCCGGGTCCGGACAGCGGTCAATCTGCCCGCTTCGCTGGCGCTTCGCAATGCCGGTTTTTTGCAGGCGTTGTATACGGTTCCACCGCGCATGAGTACGCTGGCCGCCAGTGTCCAGCAGGCCTACACCAAATATACCGAGCTGACCTATCTGCGCAAGCCGCTCAAATACAGTTTTACCCTTACCTTGTCGCTGGTGTTGCTGTTGACCATCTTGACGGCCGTATGGGCGGCGTTCGTTTACGCGCATCGTCTGGTGGCGCCGATCCGGGACTTGGTCAAGGGAACCCGGGCGGTAGCAGCGGGAGACTACGCCCGGCATTTGCCGGTTCGCAGCCACGATGAGTTCGGGCATTTGGCCCGCTCTTTCAACGAGATGACCCAGCGCCTTTCGCAGGCCCGTGACGAGACCCAGCGAAGCCAGCGCCATATCGAAACACAGCGAGCCTACCTTGAGGCGATATTGAAAAGCCTCTCCTCCGGCGTGCTCGTGGTTGGAACCGATGGTCTCTTGCACACGGCCAACCCTGCCGCCGCGGCTGTCCTCGATGTTCCGGTACAGGCGCTGGCCGGGCGCACACTTGACTCCATTGCGGAACAGTTCCCTCATCTCGAGCCATTTGCTTCTCTTCTGCTCCCGCATCTCTCGGCGAAAGGGGCGGCAGAGTGGCGTGAAGAGGTGGTTTTGTTCGGCGCGGCTGGCAGAAAGGTGTTGATGTGCCGCGCCACGGTGTTGCGCCGCGTGAGCGATTTGCTGCACGACCATGTGATTGTGTTCGACGATATCACCCGGCAGATCAAATCACAACGTGATGCCGCTTGGAGTGAAGTGGCGCGGCGTCTGGCCCACGAGATAAAGAATCCATTGACTCCCATACAGCTTTCGGCCGAACGGTTGCGGCGCAAGTATCTTGCGAGTATGCCACCAGAGGAAGCCGGGCTTCTGGATCGTTCGACCCACACCATTGTTCAGCAGGTGGAGGCCTTGAAAGAGATGGTCAAGGCATTTTCCGACTATGCCCGGTCGCCCGAAATCCATATGCGCCCGTTGAAGCTGAATCAACTGATTTCCGAAGTGATTGACCTCTACCAGGGAGAGGGTGCAACGGCGGAATTCGTGCTCGATCTGCAGGCAGACATTCCGCTGGTCGATGCGGATTCGGGACGGATGCGGCAGTTATTGAACAATCTGATCAAAAACGCCCTGGAGACCGTCGCAGGAAAAAAAGACGCAAAAATCGTTATCCATACATGCTGGAAAGATGAACATGATGGCCGTTTTGTGGAGCTTTGCATTGAAGACAACGGGCCGGGTATTCCGGACGATGTCATGGACCATCTGTTCGAACCTTACATGACGACCAAGCCGAAAGGGACGGGTTTGGGACTTGCTGTAGTAAAGAAGATTGTAGAGGAGCACAATGGGTTGGTACGGGCGGAAAACCTGCCAGCGGGTGGCGCCAGTTTTGTCATTCGCCTGCCGCTGGCAGCCGCGGACGGCCAATCTTCGGTTTCAGCCGTAACTAGGGAGAAGCGAGCATGAGTACACCTTACATATTAGTCGTGGATGACGAACCTGAAATCCGCCATCTGGTTCAGGAGATTCTGGAAGATGAAGGTTACGAAGTCTCGGTAGCTGAAAATGCCGAACAGGCTCGGCAGGCGCGGCGCTTGAGGCGTCCGGACCTGGTGTTGCTGGATATCTGGATGCCGGATGTCGACGGCATCTCCCTGCTCAAGGAGTGGTCGGACGAAAACGGACTCGACATGCCGGTAATTATCATGTCCGGACATGCGACGGTGGAGACCGCTGTCGAGGCGACCCGCCTGGGAGCATATGACTTTATCGAAAAACCCCTGTCGCTGGCGAAGCTGTTGCTGACAGTGGAGAACACCCTGCACACTGACAAACTGCGGAAAGAGAACATCGATCTGCGGCGCTACTCGCATCACCGGATCGAACCGGTGGGCAAAAGCGCGCTGATACATCAGTTGAGGGAGAGTGTTGCCCGTTTTGCCAAACACGAGAGCGGTGTTCTCCTCAGTGGCGAGCCTGGTAGCGGAAAGCGTCTGTTCGCCCGCTATCTGCATGAACTCAGTTCACGCAGAGAAGCGCCGTTTATCGAGATAAGCGTCGCCTCTTTCGCCGGGGAAGATGCCAACGAAGAGCTTTTCGGCAGCGAGCGGAATGGCCAGGTTCGTTTCGGGCGCCTGGAACAGGCGAATGGCGGAACGCTGTTTCTGGAGGATATTGCCGAAATGGATGCCTCGATCCAGGCCCGGTTGTACAGCGCGTTGCAAAACCGCCGTTTTCACCGGGTCAATGGGCAGGACGCTGTGCGAACCGATGTGCGGGTTGTCGCAGCCACACATCATGACCTGGAGTCGCAGGTGAACAAGGGGAGTTTTCGCCAGGATCTCTTCTACAAACTGAATGAACTGCCTCTGTATATTCCGCCATTGCGCGAGCATTGTGAGGATGTGCCGGAGCTGCTGGCGTTCTACGCCGATTTTTTCGCCACGAGAGAAAACCTCCCTTATCGGAGTTTTACCGTGGCGGCGCAAAACTATCTGCGCAACTATCCCTGGCCAGGAAATGTGCGGGAGTTGACCAACCTGGTGCAACGGCTTTTGATTGTCGGTAATGGTGACGAGATCGATCGGGAAGAGGTCGAGGTGGCTCTGGGAGCCGCTTCACCACATCCGGCCGGAATACTGGCCTATCAGCCGGATTTCGATCTGCCCTTGCGGGAGGCCAGAGAGCGTTTCGAAAGGGCCTACCTGGAGTATCAGTTACGCAAAATGGGAGGTAACGTAGGCAGGGTCGCCCGCATCGCCGGTATCGAGCGTACCCATCTGTACCGCAAGTTACGCACTTTGGGTATCGATCACAAAGAGCTGGCGGGAAAAGGCGCCGAAACGAGCTGACCCGGCCAGCGAATATCCTGTACCCGGTCGTTGTCTATGAATGTAACCACAAGATGTTACGATTCGCCGGGTAGTTACGTATGCACATGACATCCGGACGACCGGGATCGGCGGGCTGGAGAAAAGGTGGGTGAACTCTGTTTTGATTGGGTTTATGATCCGCAACGGGGAAGAGCCGGGGCGAAGGGTCAGGCTGGACAGCCATGTGCCAGGAGGCGCCAGGAAAGATGTGAGGAAAAGGGTTGACGGGTTAACCAGTACTCTTTCAAGGTAATTGTCCTCATGAAGGTGTGATCCCGAAGGGTGCTGCAACTCAGGTTCACCTTCCGCTACCGCCTCCCCAGGGAACAGGAGCAACCATTACAATGAAAATAATCATTCTTGGCGCCGGGCAGGTGGGAGCCTCCCTGGCGGCAAATCTGGCCAGTGAAGCCAATGATATTACCGTTGTCGATACCGAACCCGAGCGACTGCATAATCTGCAGGATCGCCTCGACATCCGTACGGAGGTGGGCGAGGCCTCCTATCCTGATGTGTTGAGCCGCGCAGGGGCGGATGATGCCGATATGATCATCGCCGTAACCAACAGTGACGAGACCAACATGATTGCCTGTCAGGTTGCTTACACTCTGTTTCATACCCCCACGAAAATTGCCCGGGTGCGGGGAGTCGGTTATCTGGCGCACAAGAAAGACCTGTTTTCCCAGGAGGCGCTGCCTGTCGATGTTCTTATCAGCCCCGAACAGCTGGTGACCGACTATATTCAACGCCTCATCGAACATCCGGGCGCCTTGCAGGTGCTCAATTTTGCCAATGGCCTGGTGCAGCTGGTGGCGGTCAGGGCCTATTATGGTGGTCCGCTGGTAGGCCACGCACTGCGCACCTTGCGTGAACATATGCCGGGGGTGGATACCCGGGTGGCAGCCATTTTCCGCCGTGGCAAGCCGGTGATCCCGGACGGTGATACAGTCATTGAGGTGGATGACGAAGTGTTTATCATCGTCGCCAGAAAGCATGTCCGCGCCGTCATGAGCGAACTGCGCCGTCTCGACAAGCCGTATAAGCGGATTATCATTGCCGGAGCCGGCAATATTGGCAAGCGGCTGGCCAGGGCGCTGGAGCAGAATTTTCAGGTCAAGGTAATTGAACACAATCCGGAGCAGGCCCGGGTTGCCTCCGAGGCACTGGAGAAGACCATTGTCCTGCTCGGGGACGCTGCGGATGAAGAGCTGCTGCTGGAGGAGAACATCGAAAACACTGACGTATTCTGCGCCCTGACCAGCGATGACGAAGCCAATATTCTTTCCGCCATGCTGGCCAAGCGCATGGGTGCGCGCAAGGTGATGTCGCTGATCAACCGGGTTTCCTATGTGGATCTGGTGGAGAGCACCGATATCGATATCGCCATCTCTCCGCAACAGTCCACCATCGGCAGTCTGCTGGCCCACGTGCGGCGGGGAGATGTCGTGGTGGTGCACTCGTTGCGCCGCGGTGCGGCCGAGGCCATCGAGGCAGTGGCGCATGGCGATCCCGGCTCGTCCCGCGTTGTGGGGCGTACTGTCGACCAGTTGAAGCTTCCCCCCGGAACCAATATTGGCGCTATCGTCCGTGGTAACGAGGTTATTATCGCCCATCACGATACTGTTATCGAACCCGAGGATCACATTATCCTGTTTCTGGTGGACAAGCGTCATATTCCTGAGGTGGAACGGTTGTTCCAGGTCGATGTGACCTTTATCTGAGCCGCGCCTAACCATACATGCAGCCTGCAGTCATTCAACGAATCATTGGCCTGTTGCTGATGTTGTTCAGCAGCACCATGCTGCCACCGGCAGTTGTTGCGCTCCTGTATGGGGACGGCGCCTTATACCCTTTTCTGCTGGGCTTCGTGCTTATTTTGGCAACCGGCGGGGTACTCTGGTTCCCGGTCAGGAACCAGCGAAAGGAGCTGCGTCTTCGTGATGGATTTGTGGTGGTGGTGCTGTTCTGGACCGTGCTGGGCGTTTCCGGTGCCATTCCGTTGATGTTGTCGGAGTTGCCGGATATGTCGCTTACCGATGCGGTCTTTGAATCCATTTCCGGCCTGACCACCACCGGAGCCACGGTGATAGTCGGTATCGACAATCTGCCGCACTCCATCCTGTTCTACCGGCAGCAGTTGCAGTGGTTGGGAGGGATGGGGATTATCGTGCTGGCGGTCGCCATTCTGCCAATGCTGGGGGTCGGTGGCATGCAGCTCTATCGGGCAGAGACCCCCGGTCCGATGAAAGACAACAAGCTGACCCCGCGCATCACCGAAACTGCCAAGGCGTTGTGGTATATCTATCTGGGACTCACCGTTGCCTGCGCCCTTGCCTACTGGCTTGCCGGCATGGGTCCTTTCGATGCCATCGCCCACGCCTTTTCCACCGTGGCCATCGGCGGGTTTTCCACCCATGATGCCAGTATCGGCTTTTTCCACAGCACTCCCATCGAAATGGTGGCGGTGGTGTTCATGTTACTGTCGGGCATCAACTTTGCACTGCATTTTCTGGCCTGGCGTTCTACCAGCATCCGGCCCTATTTTCATGATTCGGAGTGCAAAACCTATCTGTTGATCCTGGCGGCCGCCAGTGTGGTGACGGTGGGCTATCTCTACTTGATGGGCACGTTCCCCGATTTTGGCGACACGTTGCATCATGGCCTGTTTCAGGTGGTATCGATAGGCACCACGACAGGATTCACCACTGTACAGTACTACGCATGGCCGGGCTTTTTACCGGTTCTGCTTATCTTTATCAGTTTTATCGGCGGTTCAGCGGGTTCCACAGGGGGAGGAATGAAGGTGATCCGCTTTCTGCTGCTGTTCAAGCAGGGACTCCGCGAGCTGAAACGCCTGATTCATCCCACTGCCCAGATCCCGATCAAGGTTGGTGGAAAACCGTTGCCACCCCGGGTCATCGAAGCGGTGTGGGGTTTTTTTGCTACCTATGTGGCGATATTCAGCATTATCATGTTGGGTTTGATGATGACCGGCCTGGATCAGGTGACCGCTTTTTCCGCAGTTGCTGCTTCTCTGAACAATCTGGGACCAGGGCTGGGAGAGGTGGGTATGCACTATCGGGATATCAATGATCCGGCCAAGTGGATGCTCTGTTTCGCCATGCTGTTAGGCAGGCTGGAGATCTTTACCATGCTGGTGCTGTTGACGCCGGCTTTCTGGCGGCGGTAGCCCGATGGATGCTGAACGGTGGGATCAACGTTACCGGGAGGGGGGCGGCGGCACCGGGCCGGCACGGGTGCTGGAGGAGAACCCGCATCTGTTACCGTTGCGTGGCCGCGCGCTGGATCTGGCCTGTGGACCGGGCGCCAACAGTCTGTTTCTTGCCAGCCGGGGGCTGGATGTGCATGCCTGGGATTTCAGCCCGGTAGCGATAGAGAGGCTGCGTGCTGCGGCGTTGGACAGGGGGCTATCCGTCACCACAGAGGTGCGCGATGTCCTGTCCCGGCCACCGGAGCCACAAAGTTTCGATGTGATTGTCGTCAGCCGCTTTCTGGAGCGCTCGCTCGTCTCCAGCCTGACAGAGGCCCTGCGGCCCGGCGGCGTAATTTTTTACCAGACCTTTCTGCTGGAAGCGATCGACAAAACCGTCGGGCCGAAAAACCGCTGTTTCCGACTTGGAAAAAATGAGTTGCTGGGTCTGTTCTCTTCGTTATACCTGCTTTATTACCGTGAAGAAGGGCGGGTGGGTGATGTCAGCCAGGGTTTTCGCAATGAGGCGATGTTGGTGGCGGAGAAAGCGTCTGTATAGCTGCTCAGTGAGTTGTGGAATTTGAAAGTAACCGTTCAGCCAGACGCTGGACGCGCGTTTTTTTGCCGTGAACCGACGGGTTTCAGGGGCTGGTCGAGCCGTTGTGCTCCTGTTTTGCGGCCGGGTTACTACTAACCCGTATATGGTCTCAAGAGATGATTCGCCCGTTGCCCCATGAACGCGTGGTGCATCGATAAAGCGCCGACGAGGAGGGAACTCCGGTGGACTCCTTTCTTGCCGCAGAGCGGATTCGGTGTCTGGCCATGGGCGGGCAGATACCTTGACTGCGCCAACCAGGGCAATCAAATGCTGTCGTCATAAAATACCAGGTGGCTTGTTACCTATGTCCAGCAAGATAGTTGTTCGGAGAGAAGTTCCTGCGCAGCCGCAGCTGTCGCCGGATGAGTTGCATCCGGTACTGGCCCGCATTTTTAATGCCCGGGGCGTTCGTTCCAGGGATGAGCTGGAGTATTCCCTGCGTCATCTGCTGCCCCTTAGCGGCCTGAAGGGAATCGAACAGGCGGTATCTGTGCTGCAGACGGCCCTGGAGGAGCGCGTACTCATTCTGATTGTTGGCGATTTCGATGCGGATGGCGCGACCAGCACGGCGCTGGCGGTGCGGGCATTGCGTCTGATGGGAGCTGCCGAAGTGGGTTATCTGGTTCCCAATCGTTTCGAGTACGGTTATGGGTTGACCCCCGAGATCGTCGCCGAGGCGGTGAAGCGCCGGCCCGGCCTGATTGTTACGGTGGACAACGGCATCTCCAGCGTGGCGGGCGTGGAGGCGGCCCGCCGTTTCGATATCCCTGTGTTGATTACCGATCATCATCTGCCCGGCGAGCAGCTTCCCGCAGCGGCCGCCATCGTCAACCCCAATCAGCCGGGAGACGGTTTCCCCAGCAAGAACCTGGCTGGCGTAGGGGTGATATTCTACCTGATGCTGGCGTTGCGCAGCCGCTTGCGGGAGGCGGACTGGTTTGCCCGGCAGGGGCGGGAGGAACCCAATCTGGCCGAACTGCTGGATCTGGTGGCGCTTGGCACGGTGGCCGATGTCGTGCCACTCGACCATAATAACCGTATTCTGGTGGCGCAGGGGTTGGCCCGTATTCGTCGTGGCCACTGTTGTGCGGGGATACGCGCCATTATCGAGGCGGCGGGGCGCCGGCCAGGGAACCTGATGGCCGCCGATCTGGGTTTCGCGGTCGGACCGCGCCTGAATGCCGCCGGCCGGTTGGATGATATGTCGCTGGGCATCGAATGCCTGCTGGCGGATTCAGCAGCCGAGGCGCGGGAGCTGGCCAAACGTCTGGACGGTCTGAACCGGGAGCGGCGCGCCATTGAAACCGGGATGAAAGAGGAGGCGCTGGCTATCGTGGAGGAGCTGTATACGGACGAAGATGCGGATCTGCCGCTGGGTCTGTGCCTGTTCCAGGAGAGCTGGCATCAGGGGGTCATCGGCATTCTCGCCTCCCGCCTCAAGGACCGGCTGCATCGTCCGGTTATCGCCTTTGCCCCCGGCGAGGGCGATGAGCTCAAGGGTTCCGCCCGCTCGGTGCCGGATCTGCATATCCGCGATATACTGGATGCCATTGCCGCCAGCCATCCCGATCTGCTGAGCAAGTTTGGCGGTCATGCCATGGCGGCGGGGTTGACCCTGCACCGTGAACATCTGGGAGCGTTCCGGGACGCATTCGACAGGGAGGTCAGCCGTCATCTGACGCCGCAGGATCTCTATGGCCGTATCTACAGTGATGGTGAGCTGCTGCCAGAGCAGTTGAGTATGGAGCTTGCCGAGCTGATCCGGAACAGCGGCCCCTGGGGGCAGGGTTTCCCCGAGCCGGTATTCGATGGTCTGTTCGAGATTGTGCAGCGCCGCATTGTGGGGGAGCGGCACTTGAAGCTGGTGCTGAAGCCGCCCCGCGGTGGTGGTGTGTTGGACGCTATCGCCTTCAATACGGTGGACAGCGGCTGGCCCGAAGAGGTGACCCGTGTACAGGCCGCCTACCGGCTGGACATCAACGAATATCGTGACCGGCGTACGCTGCAACTGCTGCTGGAGCATGTCCAGCCGGTCTCGGCTCGCTAGGTGAAATCCGGTGAAACAGGCTCGGTGGCAGTTCTGGATCGACCGTGGCGGAACCTTCACCGACATCGTGGCGCGCCGCCCCGACGGGGCGATCGTCACCCACAAGCTGCTGTCCGAAAATCCCGGGCGCTATCCCGACGCCGCCATTCAGGGGATCCGCGATCTGATGGGGATCGCCCCCGGCGAGCCGATCCCCGCCGCCCGCATCGGCGCCGTGCGCATGGGCACCACGGTGGCCACCAACGCCCTGCTGGAGCACAAGGGGGAGCCGGTGCTGCTGGTCACCACACGCGGCTTTCGGGATGCGCTGCGCATCGGCTACCAGCAGCGCCCCGAGCTGTTCGCCCTGGATATCGAACTGCCGCAGATGCGCTACGCCGCGGTGCTGGAGGTGGATGAGCGGGTCATGGCCCGGGGCGAGGTCCTGCGCCGGCCGGACGGCGACGCCATCCGCGCCGCGTTGCAGGCCCACTACGACGACGGCCTGCGCGCCGTCGCCATCCTGTTCATGCACGCCTGGCGCTTCCCCGCCCATGAACGGCTGGTGGCGCGGATCGCCGACGAGATCGGCTTTACCCAGATCTCCACCAGCTCCGGCACCAGCCCGCTCATCAAGCTGATTGGAAGGGGCGACACCACGGTAATCGACGCCTATCTCTCCCCGGTGCTGCGCCGCTACGTGGAGCGGGTGGCCGCCGAGCTGCCGGGAACCCGGCTGCTGTTCATGCAGTCCAGCGGCGGCCTTACGCGGGCCGGTTTCTTCCGCGGGAAGGACGCCATCCTGTCCGGCCCGGCGGGGGGCGTGGTGGGCATGGTGGAGACCGCGCGGGCGGCCGGGTTCGAGCGGCTGATCGGCTTCGACATGGGCGGCACCTCCACCGACGTGTGCCACTACCGGGGCGGCTACGAGCGTACCCTGGAGAGCTGCATCGGCGGTGCCAGGATCCGCGCGCCGATGATGCAGATCCACACCATCGCCGCCGGGGGCGGCTCCATCGTGACCTTCGACGGTGCGCGGCTGCGGGTGGGCCCGGACTCGGCGGGGGCCGATCCCGGCCCCGCCGCCTACCGCAAGGGCGGCCCGCTCACCATCACCGACTGCAACGTGATGCTGGGCAGGCTGCAGCCGGCGCTGTTTCCCAACATCTTCGGCCCCCGGGCCGACGAGCCGCTGGATGATGTGGTGGTGCGCGAGCGGTTCGCCGCCCTTGCGGAGCAGATCTCCGCCGCCACCGGCAGGCCGCGCACCCCCGAGGAGGTCGCCGAGGGGTGTCTGGCCATCGCGGTGGAGAGCATGGCCAACGCCATCAAGAAGATCTCGGTGCAGCGCGGCTACGATGTGTCGGAGTACACCCTGTGCTGTTTCGGCGGCGCGGCGGGTCAGCACGCCTGTCTGGTGGCCGATGCCCTGGGGATGAAGCAGGTGTTCCTGCACCCCTACGCCGGGGTGCTGTCGGCCTACGGCATGGGGCTGGCGGACATCCGCAGGATCCTCGACGTGACCATCGAAAGGGAGCTGAACGAAGCGTCCCTGCAGGAGGTGCGCGAACAGGCCGCCGCGCTCTCCCGCGAGGCCGAACGGCAGATCCGGGAGCAGGGGCTGGACTCCGGTCCCCTCACCGCGCGGCAGAGGGTGGCGTGCCGCTACGCCGGCTCCGACAGCACCCTGACCGTACCGCTGGGCGACGCCGCCACCATCCGCCGTGAGTTCGAGCGGCTCCACCGGCAGCACTACGGTTTCGTCCCGCGCCAGAAGCCGCTGATCGTGGCGAGCCTGGAGGTGGAGGCCATCGCCCCCGGCGATCGCCCCGGGCGGCCCGCCGGCACGGCGCCGGACAGCGCCGGCAAGCCCCTCTATTTCGCTACCGTGATGGGCGGGCGCAGGCAGGCGACCCCCTTCTACCGGCGCGAGAGCCTGGCCCCGAAGCAGCGCATCCGGGGGCCCGCCGTCATCGTGGAGCAGACCGGGACCATCGTGATCGAGCCGGGCTGGCAGGCGGAGCTGTCCGGGCAGGGGGAGCTGCTGCTGCGCCGCTACCAGGCCCGGCGCAACGGGCGGGAGGTGGTGGCGACCCGGGTGGATCCGGTACTGCTCGAGATTTTCAACAACCTGTTCATGTCCATCGCGGAGCAGATGGGCACGGTGCTGGAGCAGACCGCGGTGTCGGTCAACATCAAGGAGCGGCTGGACTTCTCCTGCGCCCTGTTCGACCCGGAGGGGAACCTGGTGGCCAACGCCCCCCACATGCCGGTCCACCTGGGCAGCATGAGCGAGAGCGTCAAGGCGGTGATTCGCCACAACCGCGGTGGCATGCGGCCGGGGGACGCCTTCATGCTCAACGCGCCCTACAACGGCGGAACCCATCTGCCCGACATCACCGTGATCAAGCCGGTGTTCGACCCGGGCGGAAGGGAGATCATCTTCTATGTGGCCACCCGCGGCCACCACGCCGACATCGGCGGCACCACCCCCGGCTCCATCCCCTCCGGCAGCCGCAGCGTCGCGGAAGAGGGGGTCCTGATCGACAACTTCAGGCTGGTAAGCGAAGGGGAGTTCCGGGAGCAGGCGGTGCGGGAGCTGCTCTCCGGCGGCCCCTGGCCGGCGCGCAACATCGACGGCAACATCGCCGATCTGCAGGCCCAGCTGGCGGCGTGCGAACGGGGGATCGCGGAGCTGAACCGGGTGGTCTCCAGTTACGGCCTGGCGGGGGTGCAGGCCTACATGAGGCATGTGCAGGACAACGCGGAGGAGTCGGTGCGGCGCGTCATCCAGCGGCTGCGCGACGGCTCCTTCCGCTGCGAGATGGACGACGGCAGCGGGATCCGGGTCACCATCCGTGTCGATCGGCAAAGGCGCAGCGCCGTGATCGACTTCGACGGCACCTTCCCCCAGCACCCCGGCAACTTCAACGCCCCGCTGGCCATCACCCGCGCGGCGGTGCTGTATGTGTTCCGCTGCCTGGTGCAGGACAACATCCCGCTCAACGAGGGGTGCCTGAAGCCGCTCGAGATCCGCGTCCCGGAGGGGAGCATGCTCAACCCCAGTCACCCCGCCGCGGTGGTGGCCGGCAACGTGGAGACCTCCCAGTGCATCGTCGACACCCTGTTCGGCGCGCTGGGGGTAATGGCGGCCGCCCAGGGCACCATGAACAATGTCACCTGGGGCAACGCGGAGTACCAGTACTACGAGACCCTGTGCGGCGGGGCCGGCGCCACCCCCGACAGGGACGGCGCCAGCGCGGTGCACACCCACATGACCAACTCCCGCCTGACCGATCCCGAAATACTGGAACAGCGCTTTCCCGTTCTGCTGGAGGAGTTCTCCATCCGCGCCGGCTCGGGCGGCGCGGGCAGGCGGCGGGGTGGAGACGGGGTGATACGCCGCACCCGTTTTCTGCAACCCGTGAGCGTCAGCATCCTCTCCGGCCACCGGCGAGTGCCGCCCTACGGCATGGGCGGCGGGCAGCCGGGGCAGTGTGGCGGGAACCGGCTGATCCGCCGCGACGGGGAGCGCTGTGCGCTGGGGTCGAGTGCGGCGATAGACGCGCAGGCGGGCGATTGTCTGGAGATCCGGACACCGGGGGGAGGTGGTTACGGAGCGGACTCATAGTATTCAAGACGCATATTTAGTATTATCCCCCCTTTTGATTCACCAAACTGGAACAGGATGCAGGAACTCAACCCAATCTATTCACGTATCAATGATATGCAAAAGCGCGCTCAGGCGCTGAGGGGGTATCTTTGACTTCGACAGCAAGCAGGAACGGCTGACAGAGGTCGAGCGGGAACTGGAAGATCCGAAGGTCTGGGACAATCCGGAGCGCGCCCAGGAGCTGGGGCGGGAGCGTTCCCGGCTCGAGGATATCGTGAATGTCATCACCGAGCTGGCGTCGCGCCTCGCCGAAACGCAGGAGCTGCTGGATCTGGCTGCCGCGGAGGATGATGAAGATACCATCGAGGCGGTATTGGCCGATCTGGAGGAGCTGGAACAGAAGTTGACCGAACTGGAGTTCCGGCGCATGTTCTCCGGCGAACTGGACGCCAGCAACGCCTTTCTCGACATTCAGGCGGGCTCGGGTGGCACCGAAGCGCAGGACTGGGCGGAGATGCTGTTGCGCATGTATCTGCGCTGGGGCGAGCGGCGGGGTTTCAAGACCGAGCTGATCGAGGCCTCCCCCGGTGAGGTGGCGGGCATCAAGAGCGCTACCGTCAAGTTCGGGGGGGACTACGCCTTTGGCTGGCTGCGCACCGAGACCGGCGTGCATCGTCTGGTGCGCAAATCCCCGTTTGACTCCGGCAACCGCCGCCATACTTCGTTTGCATCAGTGTTCGTCTATCCCGAAGTGGATGACAGCATCGAGATTGAGATCAATCCTGCTGATCTGCGTATCGACACCTACCGCGCATCCGGAGCGGGGGGGCAGCACGTCAACCGTACCGATTCGGCGGTGCGTATCACCCACCTGCCCACCAATACCGTGGCCCAGTGCCAGAGTGAGCGCTCCCAGCACCAGAACAAGGCCCACGCGATGAACCAGCTCAAGGCCAAGCTGTACGAGCTGGAGATGCAGCAGCGCAATGCGGAGAAGCAGGCGCTGGAGGAGTCCAAGTCCGATATTGGCTGGGGCAGTCAGATCCGCTCCTATGTGCTGGATCAGTCTCGCATCAAGGATCTGCGTACCGGTGTGGAGACCGGCAACACCCAGGCGGTGCTGGATGGCGATCTGGATAATTTTATCGAGGCCAGCCTGAAGCAGGGTCTGTAGCCATCTGAGTAATATTGACAATGAACGACAAGAAATCCCCCCCCGGGCAGGCCCTGAGCGAACATGAGCAGATCGCCCGGCGCCGCATGAAACTGGCGCAGTTGCGTGAACAGGGCAACCCGTTTCCGGCGGACTTTCGCCGCAATGTCATGGCCGGTGAGCTGCATGCCGAATATGGCGGGAAGGATGCAGCGCTGTTTGAGCAGCAGCCTGTCCGGGTAAAGGTGGCCGGGCGGATCATGACCCGCCGCATTATGGGCAAGGCCAGTTTCATGCACCTGCAGGACATGTCCGGACGCATCCAGATCTACATGCAGCGGGACGTGCTGCCGGAAGGTGTATACAAGGCGTTCAAGGGGTGGGACATTGGTGATATCGTCGGCATCGAGGGCAACCTGTTCAAGACCCGTACCGGTGAGCTGTCGGTCCGGGCGGAGCAGGCCCGGTTGTTGACCAAGGCGCTGCGGCCGTTACCGGACAAGTTCCGCGGCCTTGCCGATCAGGAGATTCGCTACCGTCAGCGCTATCTGGATCTGATCATGAACGAGGTGAGCCGGGAGATCTTCCGGGTGCGCTCACAAATTGTCAACGTCATCCGTCAGTTTCTCATCGAGCGCGGTTTTCTCGAGGTGGAGACGCCGATGATGCAGGCCATCCCCGGCGGTGCCACGGCGCGTCCCTTCACCACCTATCACAATGCCCTGGATATGGAGCTCTATCTGCGTATCGCACCGGAGCTGTATCTCAAGCGTCTGGTTGTGGGTGGTTTCGAGAAGGTGTTCGAGATCAACCGCAACTTCCGTAATGAAGGGCTCTCTACCCGGCACAATCCTGAGTTTACCATGCTGGAGTTCTATCAGGCCTATGCGGACTACAATGATCTCATGGATCTCACCGAAGAGATGCTGCGCCTGCTGGCGCAGATGATTCTGGGCGGTACTAACGTTACCTGGCAGGGTGAGACCTTTAACTTTGGTGATCCCTTTGTCCGCATGACGGTGAAGGAGTCCATTCTCCATTTTAATCCGGAGATCAAGGCGGAGCAGCTGGCGTCGCAGGAGCAGGCGAGCCGGATAGCAGAGGGGCTGGGAATCCCTTTGAAAGAGAGTTACGGGCTGGGCAAGATTCAGATCGAAATATTTGAAAAAACCGTGGAGCATCGTCTCAAGCAGCCAACCTTTATTACTGCCTATCCAACCGAAGTATCGCCCCTGGCGCGGCGCAATGACGAAGATCCCTTTGTCACTGATCGCTTTGAATTTTTTGTTGGCGGGCGCGAAATAGCCAACGGCTTCACCGAACTCAATGACGCCGAGGATCAGGCCGAGCGGTTCCGCAAACAGGTGGTGGAGAAAGAGAGCGGTGATCTGGAGGCCATGCATTACGATGAGGACTACATCACCGCGCTTGAGCATGGCATGCCGCCAACGGCGGGAGAGGGGATCGGTATTGATCGGCTGGTGATGCTGTTCACCGACTCCGCTTCGATTCGTGACGTGTTGCTGTTTCCGCACATGCGATCGAAACCGGGCTGTTTCTGAGGCCCTGAATGCGGCATCGCCAGGCACGCAGTTTCACGGCGGCAGATGGCACGCAGCCGCAGGCGAAAGGCAGACAGGTTTATTGTGTATTGCCGGACTGGTTCCGTTCTCTAACCATCCAGTAGACTCCGCCAAGCGCCACGACAGAGAGTGCCAGCGCAGCCATCTTCTCAGCTTCCATGTATGCGGCATCCAGGATTATGAATTTACGGGCCAGCGCCAGCAGGGCAATCAGCAACACGGTCTGAACCTGGATGATATGCGCCTTGCGTTCCAGCACTTGCAGGATCGAATGTTTGAACTCCATGGCGATCAGCAGTGTCATGATCATTCCGAAAATGGTCTGGAATACGGCGTGGTTCAACGGGTCGAGCGCCCCCATAACCAGCATGTTTATTACCTCGTAGGCCAGCCGCCAGAGCGCCACGCATATGATGATCGCGATCAGGCCGGTAAGAATGAGTGCCACGACATGTTCAAAACGCTCGTAAAAGCTCATTACCGACCAATGTTTGAACAACTCTTTCTTCAACTGATCCCAGTTTTTCATCAATGACTCCCTGGTCAACTCCGTTTTACAAGAAGTAGTGAAAATAGGGGCAAAGTATCCAGATACAAGATCGGCGGGTTAATAATACCCACTGCCTGAACACAATGGCTGTTTGTTCCGGTTGTCACCGTTCCCGTTCCCCCGATCGGTTTCCCGTCTGGTACAGCCCCAGTCCCGCCAGGATAATGGCTGTGCCCCACCAAACCCTGGCGCCTACCGCCTCGCCATTGAGCCACTCTCCCAGCAGCAACGCCAGCACCGGGGTAATCAGCGTAATCAAGGCGATGACGCCGGCAGAAAGATGGCGCAAGATATAGTAGTAGAGCGAAAACCCCACCACCGTTGCCACGATACCCAGATAGCCGATAGAGAGTGCTGCCCGCAGTGTAATGTGCTCGGGCGGTGAGCCGTCCACCAGCAGCCAGGTAAGCAGGAACAGCGGTACACAGACCGCCAGCGCGCCCCCGTTCAGCGCTACCGGGTGCAGTTGGGTGGTGAAGTCCAGGCGCTTGATCCAGACTGTCCCGGCAGAGTGGATCAGCACCGATACCAGCATGGCCGAAATACCCCGCCATGAGCTGCTTTCCCACTGCCGGCCTGCCTCGAAAATGAGCGCCAGACCGCCGATGCCAAGTACGATTCCGGATATCTTCAGTGGCGTAACAGAGCGTTCGCCGAGCCACAGCGCGGCCATGATGCCGGTCGCCAGTGGCGTCAATCCGAAAATCACCGCAATCAGACCGGAGGGGATATACTGCGCCCCCCAATAAACCGTCAGCATCGAGCCATACAGCACCAGCCCCGCCAGCAGATAGGTGCACCGCGCCGCCATATGCCAAGGGAAGCGGATCCGCATCCAGCCAATCAACAGCAGACAGAACAGCAGCCCGATCCCCATCCGCGCGGTGATTCCAAACAGATAGCTGCTGCCGGCCACGCTCCAGTTGATGGCCAGTGGCGTAGTGGCCCAGAGGATGATGACCCCTGCATAAGCGGCGGGCACAGACATTTTTTTCTCCCGACAAAAACAAAAAAGCCGCAGTCCGGAATGGAGCCTGCGGCCTTGGCAAATCAGTAAACGAACAATCCGGTTCAGTACATCTTTCTTGCTCCAACGCAGGGACACGGGCGGCAGCGAGGGCGTAGCCACCACATCTGTATCCTTTTGGCCATCGGGGCTGTACCGGGATGGGAAAACATGGGTTCAAGTCTGGCGCTGAAGGGATTCGAAGTCAAGGCCGCCGGCTGCGCGGGTCGATCTGCCGAAATTTTCCCTCTGCCTTCGCCACCCGGAACTTCCGGCCAACAGCTCCAGCAGTTTGATCTCGCTGGCCTGCCCAGTGAACCGCCGCCGGGCGTTGCGCTATGTCGGTCTGTCGACAACATCTCTCCAGTGCCGCAGCGCTACAAATACCTCTTCGGCACCGTTGAGGAGGCGGCCGGCAAAGCGTTGCGTGTTGCGGATGACCTCGGCCCTGCCGCAACGTAGAAAGGGGTTGGTTCGTTTCTCTTCAGATAGCGTGGAGGGGACAGTGGCGGCCCCCCCCTGACGAAGCTGCCGGGTTTTCGCCAGCCGCTGAATGATGGCATTGTTGCCGGGTTCTACCATCCTGGCGAAAAGCAGGTTCTCCTCTGTGTATTCGTGGGCGCAAAAAACGAGTGTTTCATCCGGCAGCGTGGCCAGTTTTTGTAATGAGTGGAACAGCCGTTGCGCCGTACTATCGAAGACTTTTCCGCAACCAGCGGTAAACAGTGTGTCACCGCAGAAGAGCAGGCCGTCACCATAGTAGCCAATATGCCCTGACGTATGTCCCGGTATATCCAGTACCTGAAGTTCGGCTCCAATCTCCTTCAGGAGGACGCGATCACCTTCCGTCAAGGGGTGAGTCAGGGCCGGAATGGACTCGTTCGCCGGGCCGTAGACGGGAACATCATGCCAGGCGAGCAGTTCGGCTATCCCGTCCGTATGGTCATGGTGGTGATGGGTGATCAGGATGGCCAGTGGTTCGAGGCTATTGGCAATCAGTGTGTTTATCACCGGACCGGCTTCGCCAGGATCGACAATGACCACATACCGGCACTCTTCGTTCCGGAGCAGCCAGATATAGTTGTCTTTCAGCGCGGGTTGGGCGGTTATTTCCAGCATAAGCGGGTATAGTATACTCTTCGTGCAGAATTTTTCCGGTAGTTGGCGAAAAGCTATATGAATCGTCAGTCAGAACATGATGCGGCGGTGCGGGTGTGGCGTCGCGCAAGAGCCTGGTTTCATTTTCCCGCCGGACGGTTGTTGCTGGAGCAGGAGCGGGAGCAGATGGCGTCCGTGCTGCCGAATCTGTTTGGATACTATCTGTTACAGGTGGGGTGTCCTGGCCGGATCGATCTGCTGGCAGCGAGCCGTATCCGCCATAGCATCGTTATGTTGCTGGAGTCTCCGCGCCGAACCGGGGGAGGGCAGAACCACGGTGATCTCTATGGCGTGGCGGACGCCCTGCCCTTTGCCGCCGAAAGCCTGGATGTCATTGTTTTGCCCCATGTATTGGAGTTCACCACTGACCCTCATCAGGTGCTGAGAGAGGTTGAACGTACCCTGATACCCGAGGGACACGTGATCATCACCTGTTTCAACCCGTGGAGTTTGTGGACGCTATGGCGGTGGGTCGGATGGCGGCGACGGAATCCGCCCTGGTCCGGCCATTTTCACAGTTCAGCCAAGGTGCAGGATTGGCTGGGTTTATTGGGTTTTGACACATTGATGGTTCGCTCCTTTGTCTACTATCCTCCGGTTCAGCACGGGGCGCTGATACGTCAGCTACGGCTATTCGAACACCTGGGCAGGCGTTTTCAGCCTTTTGGTGGAGCGGTATATATTCTGCTGGCAAAAAAGCGGCTGGCGACCTTGACCCCCATCTCTCCCCGCTGGCGCTTTCACAACAAGCTGCTGCCAGGGGGCGCCCCCGAGCCGACGGCGCGTCATAGCCACCTCAGTACAATCAAGGGTGTCATGTGAGCGCAACAGTGGAGATTTTTACCGATGGCGCCTGCAAGGGCAATCCGGGGCCGGGCGGCTGGGGAGCTGTTTTGCGTTACCGGGAGAAAGAGAGAGAGCTATGGGGCGGGGAGCCGCAAACCACGAATAACCGGATGGAGCTGATGGCGGCGATCGTGGCGTTGGAGACACTCAAGCGCCCTTGTAATGTGGCCCTTACCACCGACTCCCGTTATGTACAAAAGGGCGTGACGGAGTGGATGGAGAGCTGGAAACGGCGGGGTTGGAAGACGGCGAACAAACAGCCGGTCAAGAATGTCGATTTGTGGCAACGGCTGGACAGGGCGATAGCGCGCCATAACATAGAGTGGCATTGGGTCAGGGGGCACAGTGGTCATCCAGAGAACGAGCGGGCCGATGCGCTGGCCAATCGGGCTATCGAGGAGATGTGAGGTTAAGTATGAGGCAGATTGTACTGGATACGGAAACCACGGGCCTGGATCCCAAAGAAGGGCATCGGATCATTGAAATCGGGTGTGTGGAGCTGGTGCGCCGCCGCCTGACCCGGAATAACTACCATCAGTATTTACGGCCGGATCGGGAGATCGATGCTGGTGCGGTGGAGGTGCATGGTATCACTGCCGAATTTCTTCGTGACAAACCGCGTTTTTCTGATATTGCTGAAGATTTTCTGGATTACATTGAGGGCGCGGAGCTGATAATCCACAATGCGCCGTTTGATGTTGGTTTTATCGACCATGAGCTGGCTCTTTTGGGGCCAAAGTTTGGCCGGGTCGAGGATCATTGTTCGGTGCTGGATAGTCTGGCGCTGGCGCGCAGGCTGCATCCCGGGCAGCGAAACAGTCTGGATGCCTTGTGTAAACGCTATCAGGTGGACAACTCACAGCGCGATCTTCATGGTGCGCTGCTCGATGCGGAGATTCTGGCAGATGTCTATCTGTCAATGACCGGCGGCCAGACGAAGCTTGCCCTCGGCAGTGAAAAGCAGCCGGCCGATACCGGGCAAACAGGTAGCGTCAATGAGGGGCTTCGTCGGTTGGCCGGCAAACGTCCGGCGCTGAAAGTGATACGCGCCAACGAAGATGAAGTGCGCCGGCATGACGACCGGTTGCGGGCTATCGAGAAGTCTTGCGGCAGCGAGTGCATCTGGCGTGGAATGGATGGATGAATGAAGGGGTTTGGGTTTTGGTAACTATTCAGCTCATCCCTGAAATCCGCCATTTCTGCGTTGAAAAATGCTCATTTACACACGTAAACTCACATTTTTCGCCTTGAACTGACGGATTTCAGGGGTAATCTGAACAGTTACCGGTTTGTTTCATATTATGCTGAATAGTTACGGGTTTTATTATGTATCGTATTCAGCCGTTGTGTGCCGGTCTGTTCTTTCCAATCAAATCGTCAGGGGTTTCAAGAACAGGCCGGCACGGCGTAGCAGCTTATGCCAATGGAGAAACGGTTGTCTGCAGGCCGCGCCTTGATTCCCGCCCAACTGCCCGCCCGGAGGAAGCGGCCCAAGCGCCCCGGCCCGGCGTTACGGCCCTTGGAAAGGGCGAGCCATTCCCTGCGGGCCGCGCCTCGATCCGGGATGCCCGGGTTGCCCTGAAGGTCGCTCTACTACCGATTGTTTCCGCTTGCCACTGGAACCTCCGCCGGTAGCGTCTTGTTTGCCAGGATACTCAAGGCCCCGGGGGTATGAGTTACCCTGCCGTTGCCGGATCGGTCGATACGAGAGGTTCCGCAATGGGGTCCGTCCGGGGACAGTTATTTGCTGGTTTTGGTGATCGTTGCTTTTTCCACGATCAGCGGGTACAGATAGCCGGCGCCAAAATCCATATCCAGCGTAACAGTGCCTACCACGGTTACTTCGTCACCGACCTCTGCGGTCTGGTCACTGGTGATGGTGATATCATTGCTACCTTCCTTACCACTGCCATCCTGCAGATGGATGAAGTTACGGTTCATGATGCCGTTGTTGACCTTGACCACCGTGCCTTGCAGTTGCACCTGTTGCCCTTTGAGTTTGTCTTTTTCCTGATAAAGCTCCTCTACACTTTTATGTGCTGGTTCATCCGCCGCTGATACAGCCAGGGGGGAGAGAGAAAGCAGACCGACAAACAAACTGATAATGATGCGATTCATAAATAGCTCCTGAGGGGGGTTGATGTTGTCACGAGAACCCATTTTAACAGGAATAATAGCTGTTATCATCTTGGGAGCTCGTGCTGGCGGAGAGATGCTTTCTGGACAGGATGTTCCCCCGGCGCACTGTCTGCGAGGCAGGCATTTGGGACCGCGGCCATTAGGGGGTGGCTGGGTCAGGTGCACGGGGTGGGGGGCAATGAGCCATTTTTTATATAAGCCCGGCAAAGGGTTGAACTTCTACCCGCTCGCCTGCACGAATCCCGGCGCTTTCAGCAGAGAGCACGATAAAGCAGTTGGCGCGGCTCATCGAGCTGAGAATATGGGAACCCTGGGCGCCGCAGCTGGCCACGGAAAGTGTTCCATCTTCGTTTTGCCGGAGTATGCCCCGTTGGAATTCCGTTCGTCCCGGGCGTTTTTTCAGGTCGGTGGTGCATGTTGCGTGCAGGCGAAGCAATGCAGTATCCTCCCGCCCCATCTGTCGTTGCAGTGCGGGTTGTACAATCTGGTAAAAGGTGACCATGGCGGATACCGGATTGCCCGGCAACCCAAAAAAGAGGGTATCGCCGACGGTTCCGAAGGCCAGCGGCTTGCCGGGCTTGATGGCAATTTTCCAGAACTCTACCTGACCCAGTTTTCCCAGGGTTTGGCTGATGTAGTCCGCTTCGCCAACCGATGCCCCACCGGAGGTGATGACGGTGTCAGCGATGGCCGCGGCGTCGAGAAATGCCTGCTCAATGGCTTCCTGTTGATCAGGGACAATGCCCATGTCCACAAGATCCACCCCCAGGCGGACAAGCATGGCGCGCAGAGTGTAACGGTTACTGTCGTAGATTTCGCCTTCTGCCAGTGGTTCGCCGATGGAGCGCAGCTCGTCACCCGTAGAGAAAAAGGCGACCCGCAACCGGCGCTTGACACTGACTTCACCAAAGCCCAGCGAGGCAAGCAAACCCAGATCGGCAGGGATCAGCTCTCTTCCCGGATCGAGTACCGGCTGGCCGATGGAGAGATCTTCACCGGCGTTGCGCACATGCTGGCCGGGTCTGTGGCCTGCGCCAATGCGTGCTGTATCTCCGGCACGCTCTACATGCTCCTGCATGACAACCGTATCTGCTCCTGGCGGCAGCACGGCTCCGGTCATGATGCGTACGGCCTGGCCAGACGTTATCTCGCGTTTGAACGGATGACCAGCACTGGATGTTCCGACTACTGTCAAGGTGATCTCCCCCGACACGGGGAGATCGCTTCCGGCTACGGCGTAGCCATCCATTGCTGAATTGGTATCGCCAGGAACATTGATCGGCGACAATATCTTTTCGGCAAGTGTGCGTCCGAGGGCGGCGTTGAGGACGACCCGCTCGCTGCCCCTGATCGGCTGAACGGCGTGTTTGATTCGAGTCCGGGCTTCATCGAGAGAGAGAAGGGGAGAGTGAGTCATTCGTCCAGCTCCAGATAGTGTACCAGGATAAAATTGGCGATCTCCTCTGGCCGGTTGAGATTCAGCCGGGGAAGATCAGTGTCGATTTCCAGGGGTGAATCGCTGGCGATAGCGATGATGTTTTCATCCGCCGGAAACAGCAGTGGGTGGCCCAGTTCGGGACGGTGCAGCTCAATTTTGGGAAAAGAGGTCTGCTTGAACCCCTCCACTAGGATGAGATCGAGCTGTTTTCGGTCGAGATGCGTTATCAGCTCGGCGAGCCGGGGAGCGCGTTCGACGGGAGTTTCCGTCATCAACGCCCAGCGCTGGCTGGAGGCGACCAGTGTCTGGATGGCGCCAGCCTTGCGCAGGCGGTAGCTGTCTTTTCCCGGTATGTCGATGTCAAAGGGGTGATGAGCATGCTTGATGACACCGGCTTTTACACCGCTATGAGAAAGAATCGGCAGCAGTTGTTCCAGCAGTGCCGTCTTTCCCGTGCCACTGAAAGCGGCAAAACCGATAACAGGGATCGCTGTTCGCATTGTGTGCATGATATCCGGGCCGCTCTCTAACAGCAACGCTTTGTCACGTTCCGTTTGTTTACCGGTTCCACCGGGCAGTGGGAGCAGCAGGTTGGCAACTACCCGGCTCACTCCCCGGGGTAGTTTCTCATACGTTATAGTAATCCCGGTACCACGCGACAAAGCGGGCCACTCCCTGTTCAATTGGGGTGGACGGTTTGTAACCTACATCATCTGACAGCGTCTGTACATCCGCCCAGGTTGCCGGGACATCACCTGGCTGCATCGGCAGCAGCTTTTTTTCCACTGTTTTGCCGATGCACTCCTCCAGCACCTCAATATAACGAAGCAACTCCACCGGGCTGCTGTTGCCGATGTTGTAGACCCTCCAAGGGGCGGTGCTGGTTGCGGGGTCCGGGGTATTGCCGGACCAGTCGGGGTTGGGTTGAGCAACCCTGTCCAAGGAGCGGATGACCCCTTCAACGATATCATCGACATAGGTGAAGTCACGGCGGTGTTTCCCGTGATTGAACACTTCGATGGGTTCACCGGCAAAGATGTTTTTCGCGAACATGAACAGGGCCATATCCGGTCGCCCCCAAGGGCCATAAACGGTAAAAAAACGCAGGCCGGTGGTTGGTATTCCGTACAGGTGACTGTAGGTGTGCGCCATTAACTCGTTGGCTTTCTTGCTCGCTGCGTAAAGGCTCAGGGGGTGATCAACATTCTGGTGAACCGAAAAGGGCATATCGGTATTGGCGCCATAGACCGAGGAGCTGGAGGCGTAGACCAGATGTTCCACCTGATTCTGGCGGCACCCTTCCAGTATGTTGATGAAACCAACGATGTTGGTATCGATATAGGCATAGGGGTTCTCGAGGGAGTAGCGTACCCCGGCCTGGGCGGCCAGATTGACAACGCGCTGTGGCCGGTATTTTGCGAAGGCGGCGAGAATGGCCTCCCGGTCTTCCAGGTCGATGCGGAGATCCGTGAAGCCAGGGTGGTCTTTGAACTGTTCCAGGCGCGCCAGTTTCAGATTTACATCGTAGTAGTCGTTTATGTTGTCGATGCCAATGACTTCATCTCCCCGTTCCAGCAGCTGTTTCGCCAGCGCTGAACCGATGAACCCGGCGGTGCCCGTTACCATGATCTTCATGTGTTTCCCCTCAAAGTACTATCTAAAACAGTCGTCAAAAAATCTGCCCGGAACTCCTGCAAGTTACAGGTGACAGACTCCCGGCTGTACGTTTGGTTCATTTTCCAGCTTTCCTGTTGTTGGCCCGGCGTCGCCGCTTTTGGCGATGAGGCAACCATTGCCTGTGGGCTGCGCCTTGTTTCCCCCGGTTTTTGAAATCTGAAGTAGCGGGTCAACATACGCGGGTTGTTGCTGGATTATTATCATCGTGCGGCCTGGCTGTATCCTTAACCCGTGTTTCGCATTCCGGCGGCGATGGCGTTGATGGATCGGAGTAGTGGAGTCAGCCATTTTTCCCGCTCCGCCTCGCTCAGCGCTTCATTGTGACAGCGTTGCAGCAGGGTTATCTGGATATGATTCAGCGGATCCAGGTAGGGTTCCCGCCGCAGCAGGGACAGTTGAAGTGGCGGATTGTCTTCCAGCAGGGAGTGGTTTCCCGAGATCTCCAGCACCTGCTTGACTGTGCGCCGGTACTCATCACGGATGATCCGGAAAATCTGCATGGCCGTTTGTTGATCCTGGCACAATTTGGCGTACTGTTCGGCAATATCCATGTCCGACTTGAACAGCGCCATCTGGGCATTACTGATCAGGGCGCGGAAGAAAGGCCACTCTTCATACATCTTCTGCAGCTTGACCAACTGGGCTGGAGTATCGTCGCGCCAGGACTCCAGCGCCGTGCCGATACCGAACCATGCGGGTAGTGTATGCCGGGATTGCGCCCAGCTGAAAACCCACGCGATGGCGCGAACCGATGATTTGGACCTGTCCCCTTTTTTACGATGCGATGGCCGTGAGCCGATATTGAGCAAACCTATCTCGTTGAGTGGCGTGGCCTCGTAGAAATAATCGAGGAAGCCGGGCGTCCGATCCGTGAGCTGGCGATAAGTCCGTTCACCACTCGCCGACAGGCTGTTCATGATCGCCAGGTACTCTTCGCAGAACGGTTGCCATGGCTGAACCATACTGCGGCTGGATTTCAGCAGGGCGGAGACGCCCATGGTCAGTTCGTATACTGCGGTTTCATAGTTGCTGTACTTGTACGACAGCACTTCACCTTGCTCCGTGAACTTGATCTGCCCATGTACCGTCCCCGGCGGCTGGGAAAGGATAGCCTCATGGGTCGGGCCGCCACCCCGGCCGATGGTGCCACCCCGGCCGTGAAACAGCCGGTAGGCGATACCTTTCTCCCGTAACAGATCGGTAAGCTGTTTCTGGGCGTTGTATAGCTGCCATGAGGAGGAGACGATCCCGCCATCCTTGCAGGAGTCGGAGTACCCCAGCATTACCTCCTGGAAGTTGCCGGCGTTGGCCAGCAGACTCCGGTAGACCGGAATGGCCAGCAGTTCCTGCATGACCGGTTCAATCCGTTCGAGATCGTCGATGGTTTCAAACAGCGGCGAGACGTGAATATCGCAGAACCACTGGCCATTTTTGTGTCCGGCAAGCCCGGTCAGCGCGGCAAGCAGCATGACTTCCAGAATATGGCTGGCATGGTGGGTCATGGATATGACATAGGCGCCAAACGCATTGGGGCTGATCTCCTCGCGCATCTGGCCCATTACAGAGAATACTTCGAGCGTTTCCCTGGTCTTTTCGCTGAGCCGTTCAGGCTCGATGTTCAGCTTGTGGGGTTTGTCCAGCAAGCTGCCCAGCAAGACAAGCCGCTGTTTCTCGTCCAGATGCAGATAATCGGTAGCGTCCGCCTGCAAAGAGAGAATCTCGGCTACCGCCTCACCGTGGCGGGTAGATTCCTGACGGATGTCCAGGCGCATCAGGAAAAAACCGAATGTTTCCGCCAGCCGGATCAGATCTTTCAGTTCTGCATCGGCACAGCGTCCATCGCCATGACTGTACAGCGAATCGTGGATCAGCTTCAGATCATTGAGAAAATCCTGCTCATCGGTGTAGGCATATTCGCGGGGCGTGGTGTCACCGGTATCGTAAATCAGATCGTCCACCCGCTTCAGATTATCCTTCAGGCGGTGCCGCATGATATAGAGTTTCCGCCGGTAGGGTTCGTGGCTGTAGCGGTTGGGCCGCTTCCGGAAGATGCCGGGAAACTGTGTTTCATCGCGGGCAAGGCTGTCCAGAAAGGGCTGGCTGGGCTGGCACAAACGGCTGGAGTGGGTAAGCTGCAGATTCAGTTCGCTGACCCGGCGCAGATACTCACGCAGCACCTGTTGATGCTGCATGCGGACGGCCATGCGGGTAGTGTCTGGTTTGACGTAGGGGTTGCCGTCCCGATCGCCGCCGATCCAGGAGCCGAAGGTGAGAAAACTGGGTACGCATACCGGGTTGGCGCCGCTGCACTGTTTTCCGTAGATTCGCTTGATGACCTTTTCCAGGTTGCGGTAGGTTTGTGGTACCGCCATGAAAAGGCTTTTGTGGAAATAGTAGAGTCCATTCTTTATCTCGTCGCGTACTTGTGGCTTCAATACCCGGACTTCATCGGTACTCCACAGAATCTGGATTTGGGTTTCCAGTGAATCGATGATCTCCTGTTTCTCTTCCCTGTTCAGGCGGCGGTAGTCCAGCCGTTCGCTGGTGAGAAAGATGTTGCGCAGACGCTCCATCACGATACGGCGCCGGGATTCCGTAGGGTGTGAAGTAAATACGGGCATGTAGCGCAGTTGATCCAGCATGGCCTGAAGCTGTCCGGCGGTGATGCCCTCCGCCTCGAGCTCCCGGAGTGCGGTATCGAAGGATCCTCCCCAAAGCTTGCCGCCACCGTGGATGCGCCGCCGCCGTTGACGGTGCTGGTAGGCCTCCTCCGCTATATTGGCAAGGCTGAAATAGATGCTGAATGCGCGCACCACATGGCTCAGGGTATCGGCATCCAGGTTACGGACAACGGCCTGCAACCGTCTGCGCTTGCGGGGATTGTCCTCTTTTCTCAATGAAATGTATCCCTTCCGCAAGGTCTCTACCGCATCGAATACATGCTTTCCTGCATGCGTGCGCAGTACATTGCCCAGCAGTGTTCCAAACAGTTTGACCCTGGAGCGTAGTGCCTTGTCCGCCTGATTGTTCGTCATGCCAATTTCCGGTGCTGATTGCGATGCATAGAAACAAAGGCGCTAATTCTAACAAAAACTGCGCGGCACAGGGAGGCATGTAACTTGCATCTGTCTGGAACAGGGGGTGTTTTTGACCGGCATAGGGTTCCGGAAGCCAATAAATTGGCTGATATTCCGCCAAAAAACGGTGGCGGACGCCGTATCAGGTCAGAAATATGACATCGTTATTTATGGTTTGGACAAAGAACCGGTTATGATGAGGATAGAGCGTGATGGACAGAGTGGTAACCACGATGAAACTAACTGAATCTCCTGCCTGGGTGGCGCTGGAAAAGCACTGGAAATCGATGGCTGATGTCCATATGCGAACCTTATTCGAGCAGGATCCGTTGCGTTTTGACAGGTTCAGCCTGTCATCCAACGATATATTGCTTGATTATTCCAAAAACCGGATAACCGGGGAGACCATGAATCTGCTGCATGCGCTGGCCCGCAGCGCGGATGTGGAGGGGTGGCGGGACCGGATGTTCCGTGGTGAGCGGATCAACTTTACCGAACAGCGCCCGGTGCTGCATGTGGCATTGCGCAACCGCAGTCACCGCCCCGTCCGGGTGGATGGCGAGGATGTGATGCCGGCCGTCGACGAGGTTCTGGAGCGTATGGGTACGTTTGTGGCAAAGGTTCGCGGCGGTGAGTGGAAGGGTTACACGGGGAAAAAGATAACCGATATCGTCAATATCGGTATTGGCGGCTCCGATCTGGGGCCGGTAATGGTAACCGAGGCGCTGCGCCCCTACGGCCGCGATAGTGGTCTCACCATGCACTTTATGTCCAATATCGACGGTAGCCACGTCCAGGAGATTCTCAACCGGGTGGATCCCGAGATGACGCTGTTTATCGTTTCGTCCAAATCCTTCTCCACCCAGGAGACATTGACCAATGCGCTGAGCTGCCGCCAGTGGTTTCTGGCTGTCGCCAGGGATGAGGCCGCAATTGGCCGGCATTTCGTGTCGGTGAGCGCCAATGTCGAGGCGGCGCAGGCATTTGGCATCTTGCCCGAGAATGTTTTCGGATTCTGGGATTGGGTAGGGGGGCGCTATTCGCTGTGGTCTGCCATTGGTCTGCCAATTGCGCTGTATGTCGGCATGGAACGGTTCGAGGCGCTCCTGGCGGGTGCGCACGGCATGGATGAACATTTCCGTACCGCACCGCTGGAACAGAACATGCCGGTCATTCTCGCCTTGCTGGGGATCTGGTATAATGATTTTTTTGGTGCGCAGAGTCACGCCATCTTGCCGTATGACCAGTATCTGCACCGTTTGACCGCCTACCTGCAGCAGGCGGATATGGAGAGTAACGGCAAGCGTGTCCAGCGGGATGGAGAGCCGGTCGACTACGCTACCGGCCCCATCATCTGGGGAGAACCGGGAACCAACGGGCAGCATGCCTATTTCCAGCTGTTGCACCAGGGCACCCGGCTGGTACCTGCCGATTTCATTGCGCCGATGGAGAGCTTCTACCCGCTGGGCGATCATCACCGTATCCTGTTATCCAACTTTTTTGGCCAGACCCGCGCACTGATGTGGGGCAAGGATGCTGATGAGGTGCGCGCCGAGCTGATGGCCGGTGGCATGAGCGGCGCGGAGCTGGAGGCGCTGGTTCCGCACAAGGTCCTGCCGGGAAACCGGCCCAGCAACAC
This sequence comes from Gammaproteobacteria bacterium, assembly GCA_015491735.1. Taxonomy (GTDB): domain Bacteria; phylum Pseudomonadota; class Gammaproteobacteria; order Thiohalospirales; family Thiohalospiraceae; genus DRMK01. The sequence goes on along the minus strand of WFVH01000039.1, from coordinate 21,033 downwards.
CCTGGTCATACCCAAACTCACTCCCGCCACCCTGGGCGCCTTGATTGCGTTGTATGAGCACAAGATTTTCGTTCAGGGCATCATCTGGCGTATCGATTCGTTCGACCAATGGGGAGTGGAATTTGGCAAGCAGATGGCGGGACAGATTCTGCCGGATCTGGAAAGCCGCGAGCCGGTAGACAGTTATGATTCATCAACAAACGGGCTGATCAATCACTATCTTGGGCACAGCGCCTGTTAGAACGATAGAAACTCCACGGATTTTTGCATACGCCTTGCGCGCGGCCTTGGCTGTCTTGCCGGGTGCCTTGGCCAGCAGCGTCAGACGGGGTTTGCGCTCTGCCGGTGAAACCAGCACACCCGAGTGGCCCTTGCCGATAATCGTGTCCAGCCTCCAATCAGTGATGCGACAGCGGTGGTCCACGATGGCTGGTCGCTCTTTGATGGACCGCTGGCTGAGGGGTAAATTTGCAGATTGTCAGTTAGTGGTGATTTGCGCCCCGCGCATTGTCAGCCAGTTTTTATCCAGCTCCCACACTACCCTGTTGACGCCGGGTGCTTTCATGACGATTGCGTGAACTCTCTGCTGGATCCGGGCCAGTTCCTGCTGTGCCTCCATCAGTTCAGGGTCGTCCGGGGAGCGCCCTGCCAGACGAGGAAACAGTATTGCCAACGCCCGGTAAACAGGGAACTCTACTGACCGGGGTGAGCTGAGCGTCGCGGTGCCATTTTCCAGCCTCAGTACACGAAACGGGTAGGGGTAGTTCGCCAGCACCTCGTCCGCCTGCAGTAAGGCGTTGAGCTTTGATACCTCCGGGTCTTCGTAGAGTGTCCAGACGAATAGCGCAGTTACAACCGCTGCAATAAAAAAGGTGTAGTTTCGGGTAAAACGGTCCATTCGTCCGGGTTTTTTCTTTCCCGCTAATTGTCCTTCTATTTGCTACTCCGGAAGATCTGTAGGGTTGCCCGATCTTCGTGAATAAAGGTAGATCATGATGTTTTTTACGCCAAACATAAAAAAGAAAAACAACAGCCCCAATATCATTCCGATCCAGGGGTAGTCCCGGAGGATAGAGATAAAACTGGTTGTATTGGTCATAATAGCCTCTGCTATCGCCACAGCGGTTTTTCACTGGTCTTGAGGCTAATGATTAAAACCGGAAAAATCATTGAAAATTGTCAATCTTCAAAACACGGCTGAACGGGGTCATAATCTGGTCAATCCCTGAGAAACAAGCAGTGGAATCAGCGATCTGGCGGAAAAACGAGGGAACTTTTACGGCATTTGATGATCGGCGCCCGGTAAAAAAGCTGTATCGACGGGCCGTTACCACGGCCACGCAGGTCACATCATCGGCATCTTTGGACGTAATTGCTGTCGGGGCCGGCTATAGAGTCTCCTGTCTGCGTACTGCACAACCTGGCAGTCCGCCAGCCACTTTGAACTGTACGGTGGAGCTTGTTAGATTTTGTTTTTTGTACCATTGCTCTGGTTTCACCCACTTTCAAAACCCAGAGTTCATTATCCGAAAACCCATTTTCTATACCAGCTTCCCTAAATCGAACCGGAGGCTCGAATGGTGGTTCATCCGACAGGCTGCTAACAGTACCCCAGTGTGAAGCCACCAAAGTTGCTGTATTGGTCTCTATACCTATGGTTACAGCTTCTTCAGGCGTAATGTGGGACATCCACATCAACTCTCTGGGTTCATATGCACCAATCGGCAAGATTGAATAATCAAAAGGACCATACTGATTTCCGATATCTCTAAATATTTCTTCTGAATATCCTGTGTCACCAATAAATAATATTTTGCGTTCCCCACCTTCAACTCCCCAAGAAGCCCATAAAGTCTTGTTATGATCGCTTGTACTTCTGGCAGAGTCATGTACAGAGGGCAATGAGGTTACTTTAATGCCCTCAATAGTCGTTGATTCATGCCAATCCAGCTCCGTCACATTTTTGTAGCCACGCTCTATAAAAAATGGCTTTAGCCCTAAAGGAACCAGGACATGAATTCTGTTTTTATCACTCAGTTTCTCTATGGTTTCTTCATCCAGATGGTCGTAATGGCTATGTGAGATAAGCACAATATCAATTTGTGGAAGGTTTTCTACGGAAATACCAGGATCAACATATCTTCTGGGACCCGCCCAAGAAACAGGGCTGGCAAATTCACTTAATAAGGGATCGGTAAGAATCGTTTTTCCGGATATATTTATTAAAAATGTGGCATGCCCTAACCAACTGATCCGATCGCCTTTAACTGAACCAAGTAAACTTAAGGATTCTTCGGGAGAAATTGCATGCCCTTCTGGAATTTCAGGTGTAAAAACCGATCCCCAAACCCTCCGCATATAAAAAAGAAAACCTTTTGGCGCCGCTGTTTCAACAAATGGATGATTTTGATACCCGCCCTTAGTATGGTGTTGGGGTTTATCCACGCTTATATATTTGATGCTGTCTTGAGATGAGGCAATACTACAGCCCATCAAAGCGGATATTATCACAATTGTGTATATGATAATTTTTAGCATATTCAACATCCTTAGTAAGTTGGCCGCCCAGGCTGATTGGCGCGATGGATGTTTTAGGTGCATTCAATAGCAAATGGATAACAGCATTAGAACCTATGTTGGTTTAAATATCATGAAATACAAATTGGCTAATGTCAGTATGGTGGCAATAGCTCCAAAAATTGCCCAATATTTGGATAGCGTCCAATAGAGTTTTGGTACTTCTTCTTTTGTAGCGAAATCTTTGGCTAATTTAGCTTGTTTTATTTGCAAAGGGATCAGTATTAACACCCAGATAATGCCAGATGCTATGAAAAGCCACCACCCAGAGCTAAGCCAGTAAACAGCACCAATACCACCAAAGATTGGAGCCAATAAATGCCCAGACAGATATATCAACAGAACACCGACAGCGGTGAAACAGAAGTCAGTAATCGTTACCAGACGTTGCGCATATGCAACTATAACAGGTGATCTTGTTCTATCAGCCAGCATCCTCCAGACAGCAGTAACAATAATATTTCCAAGAAAGATTGTTACGCCAAGTAAGTGAATGGATTTTAATAGTTGGTAATTATCCATTTTTTTTCACCTGCGTTCTTTGGTTTCAATAATTTATTAACAATGCAAATACTGTATGCTTTATATGCTAATATGTTACGCGAGCAATCACTCACTTTCTACTCGCTTTGGTATTGGAGTTATCGTTATCAAAAAATTATCTATTAATCCCAGAAAAACACCCCTTCAAGAGCGCGCACGCTTTACCATGAATATCATTTTGGAATCTGCTGCTCATATTCTACGAGAAGAAGGATATAGCCAATTAAACACTAATTATGTTGCCACCAAAGCAGGCATCAGTATCGGATCTCTTTATCAATATTTCCCCAATAAAGAAGCCATAATCGCTGAGCTACACCGACAACACTTTAAAAAGGCGCGGGATGAAATGAACAAGGCCTATCAGCAGATAGAGGGCTTATCCTTTGAAGCAGCAAGTCGTTTACTATTAGAGTCTACAATCAAGGTGCACCAAATTGACCCCGAATTACACCGAGTTATTAGTACTCAAGCCCCCAGTTTGAATTTAAGTGAGGATGATAATAGCTCACATTCAGTGCGCAAAATGCTCGAACAATTTTTTTATGCCCATAAAGATAGCCTTCGACCTGGTCTCGATATTCCACTCGCCGCACGCATTAGCTATCAACTTGTAATTAGTGTTACTCATGCTGCAGTAGATAATGAACCTGAACTGCTAAAACATCCTAAGTTTGTGGATGAGTTATTGCGTATGCTGTTGGCATATGTACAGTAAGCGCGCTTTACAAACATCAGATGCACGCCCCCCGCTTTTATATTCTTTTGTACGAGGATATTTTTTTTCATGCTGGGGCCTTATTATGCTTTTGCATTACAGACAGGCATTTATCTTGCGTTTGAGAGCCGCCTCATTCACTGTTTGTTGGCATGAACAAACTGCGCTCAAGGTCTGCGCCAGAAACATTGACAAGCTCTCTGCCGGTGGAACCAGTCGTTCTCGATGCCTCTTGGTAGCAGTGATTTGATCTGACCCGACAAATCGGGGCTGGTTATAAGATTGAAAAAGCTGAAGGAATCGCTGTTCGTAACGTGCTGACGAGAGCGTTTTTGCTGATGTGCTGCCGCACGACAGGTCCGACTCGGTGAGGCTGCCCTTTGCTGGTAAGTGGTGGTTTGCCATTACCATTTTGTTACCATTCTGGGCAGCCTTTTTGCTTATTGGATCAGTTGGTTACGTTTGAGCAGTTCCATTCGGGCCAGCGTCCGCTATCTGCGAACCGAGAAGCGGGGCTGCAGGGTGTCCAGCTTCTCCATAATGCCGGTGTACTCCAGCTCCGACATGGGCAGCATGGCGGTGCCAACGAACCCCTGGCGGCGCATCTCTATCGCCTTGTCGGAGACCCGGTCGCGCACCTTGTCCCAGAATGGGTGGGCGAAGGCGTCCACCGCCTCGGTGATGCGACCATCGTGCATGGCAAATGCCGCACAGCTGACCACCGGCGGGCCGTCGAAATAGCTTATCCCGGAGTTCAGCCCCACCGGCATCAGCGGCATCTGGTGCGAGCCGCGCATGCCGCCGGCGACGAAATGGCCGATGGCGTAGGGGGCCAGAATCTCCCCGGTGGCGGGAAACATCTTCTGCACCCGCACCAGCATCACCGGGTCATCCTTGCCGGTGTATTTGCCCGCGATGTTGTGCAGCCGCGAGGTGGAGGCAACGACCGCCTGATCGCCGGTGTCCCGGGACCAGACCGACTCGACCACGTAGCGCTCCGGATCCCGCAGCAGGGCGGCCAGGTCGTAGAGATCCTCGGGGGTGTTCAGCTCGATAATCCGATCCCCCTCGGTGTGGCTGACATCCATGACCACAAAACGGAAACCCCTGGACATTCCTGGCGCGAGGATCAACCCCGGTGTATTCATGGGATCGGCAAATGCCAGGTAGAGGGGCAGGTTGTAGGCTCCGGGGTCGGTTTTGTCGGCTGCGAAGAACAGGAAGGGCTCGTTGGGCCGCTCCTCGAACTCCAGCTCCGCCACCGCTGGACCCATCCCCTTCACGTTGCCCGAAAAGGATTCCTTGAGCAGATCCTGCCCCGCGCCGTATAGCCCCTGCGCACGGGCGGCCTCGGTTCCGGCCTGGAAGGCATCCCAGGCCAGCTTGTGGATCTCGTCATGCCCTGAGCCGTGGGTGTGAGTCATGAGAATGGCAATATCGTCACCAGTGAAGCTCAGATAGTGATCGATGATCAAGCCTCCCGCAGCTTTCTCGATGTGGCCGCCTACCGTTTTCACCAGTTCTTGCGACGGGCAGATATGTCCGCCGATGGAGCCGATATCGGCCTTGATGACACTCAGGGTGATTTTCATGTGGACCTCCTTGCCGTGGATGGCGTAACAGGAAGAGTAGTTTGCCGCCGCTGTGGAGCAGTACTTCTTATAGATGGGGATCCATCCGCTTCAACTCAAGGTAGCCATGGGCATCGGATGTCTCATTTTCGGGATGTCTGATGGCCGGTTTCAAGTCACCATCCGGAAGATCCGATAGAAATATATTGAGACGGAAGCTAGGGTCTGTTGACGTTTCGTTCTAAGGTATTGAAATAAAAAAGCAAACTCTATTGTTGTTTTTGGCAAAACAAATAATACGAGTTTGCTTTTTTATTTCAATACCTTAGAACGAAACGTCAACAGGCTCTACTACAGTCTAATACAGATATACTGCACCGGAGTTTGATCTTGCGTCATTGGCTGCGTCACCGTTAACGCCGGTGGCGTTGCTGTCTTCCCTGTATCCCGTCACTGCCAGTGTGTCAGCGTTATCACTGAGGGAGATGGCCCGGCCAAACTGGTCTCCTGTCCCGGTGTTGCTGGCCTTGATATAGCTCTGTTGGTTCCAGCCGCCGTTGCGGCGGGTGAACAGAAAAGCTGCGCCGGCACCGCTCATCGAGTTGTCTGCCTCGTCACCGTTGATGCCGGTGGCGTTGCTGTCCTCCAGGCGAGCCCCCACCGCAAGGGTGTCCCCGTTGCTGCTCAGGCTGATGCTCCAGCCGAAGCGGTCACCTGCATTGCTGTTGCCCGCTTTGAGGTAGGCCTGTTGCTGCCAGTTGCTGCTGTTGCCGGTAAACAGATATACGGCACCGCTATCGGCTGCTGAATTGTTGCTCCCGTCGCCGTTGATGCCATAGGCTGCGCTGTTTTCTCCCCAGGCGCCTACCGCCAGGGTGCGGCCGTCTCCGCTCAGGGCAACGGCATGGCCGAATCCATCTCCGGCCCCTGCGTTGTTCGCTTTTACATAGGTCTGTTGGTTCCAGCTGTTTCCGCTGCGGGTAAATAGATAAACGGCCCCGGAGTTTGATCTTGAATTGTTGTTCTCGTCACCATTGATCCCGGTAGCGTTGCTGTCTTCCTCAAGGGCACCTGCCGCCAGGGTGTTGCCGTCCTTACTCAGATCGATCGCAGAGCCAAACTGGTCTCCTGCTCCGCTATTGTTTGCCTTGATATAAGCCTGCTGACTCCAGTTGCCGCCACTGTAGGTGAACAGATATACCGCTCCGGAATCGGCAGCCGAATCGTTGTTTTCATCACCATTGACACCGGTAGTGGCGCTGTCCTCTGCTGGTGCTCCTACCGCAAGGGTGTGGCCGTCGCCGCTCAGTACGACGGTGTAGCCAAAATTGTCATTCGCACCGGTGTTGCTGGCCTTGACATAGGTCTGTTGGGTCCAGCCGCTGTCGTTGCGGGTGAACAGATATACAGCTCCGGAATCGGTGGCTGAGTTGTTTGTCTCCACCCCGTTGATGCCACTGGTGTTGCTGTCTTCCCTGTAGGCCCCTACTGCCAGAATATTGCCATCGTCGCTCAGATCAACGGCATAACCGAACCGGTCTCCCGCGCCGGTATTGCTGGCCTTGATGAAGGCCTGCTGGCTCCAGCTGTTGCTACTGCGCGCAAAGATGTATACCGCTCCCGAATTTGCTGCAGAGTTGTTGCTGCCATTATTGACGCCGGTTGTGTTGCTGTCTTCGGCGGGGGCTCCGACAGCCAGGGTGTCGCCATCTCCGCTCAGGGCGACGGCATAGCCAAACTGATCGCTTGCTCCGGTGTTGCTGGCCTTGAAATAACCGATACTCTCGGTCAGGGTGCCGCTGACTGATAGGATGGGTGAATCGGTGCATCCCCCATCATTGCAGCTTTGCAGAATGTATTGGCCGTTGATGCGGGCATGCAGCGGTGCGTAATGGTTGATGTTCTGGATTCCAGCGGGAATATCACCGCCAACCTGGGCGTAGCCGGAGCTGCCGTCCGGATTTTCCAGCAGTCGATAGTGGGTGGCATCGGCCACATCCGTCCAGCTGAAACGGAAGTTTTTTGTCGGGATAAATGTCAGGGAAAGCGTTGCGGCTGTTGCCGGCGGCTTTCGGATGAAGGTTGTGCTTATTGCGCAGTCGCTGGTGATAACTGCTGTGGTGTAGGTTGTACCTGACAATGAGCCGTTGCAGCCGGTGACGTTGTTGATGTTGTAGCCGCTGTCTGGATTCAGAGTGAAGCTGAGGGTACCGCCGTACGCGACAGAGATGCTGGTTGGGGTGATGCTGCCACCGGTTCCAGCGCTGGCGGTGACGGTATGGTTTTTGATGACGAAGTTGGCGGTGATTGTGCACTCCTCGGTAACGGGCCCGGTGGTGTAGGTGGTGCCTGACAATAAGCCGTTGCAGCCCTTCACGCGGTCGATGTCATAGCCGGTATCAGGGGTCACAATGAAGCTGGTGCTGTTGCCGTGGTTGATGGTGGTACTTGGTGGACTGACGTTGCCACCAACCCCAACTTTGGCAGTAATTGTGTGGCTGCTGATGCTGAAGTTTGCGTTGACTGTGCAGTCAGTGACGATAGCGCCGCTGGTATAGGTGGTTCCCGATAATAAACCGCCGCATCCGGTCACCTGGGTGATGCTGTAGCCCTCGTCCGGGGTTATGTTGAAACTGATGCGGCTTCCATGTTCGACAGCTGCAGTTGCCGGACTGATGCCTCCTCCTGCCCCGGCATTTGTGCTGACGGTGTGGCCGGGAATAACCCAGTCTGGCCCTCCGTTATCGAGGCAGGCCGATAGCGGAAGCATGCTGAGCACAGATAGAGTGGTCGCACGCAGTCGATACCGGTACTGAGTCATAAACATGGGAGGTGAGTAAAACTGAGGTCATAGGGTCAGGTCTTGTCTTTTGCATTCACTATCCGGCTAACACGCGAATAGTGCAGCCGGAAGTGGTCTCCGATTTCCTTCATGGTATAGGCCCCACTTTCGTATGCCTCGATAATTGCCGTGTTTCTATCGCCGTACTGCTCTTGATAATACGCCAGCGGCTTCGCCACCTGCCTTCGTTGAGATGCTGGCACCTCGCTTAATGTTGTATCAGGTGAAATCTTGCGTTGCATCTCTTCAACAAAGCCCTCATCGCCCAGATAGATCTGGCTGCGTAATTCCCGCCACGGCCCCGCTTGACCCTTGCCTTCGGCAATAAATCTGCGATAAGTCTGCTGCGCCTCTATCTTGCGACGGGAAAATCCAGCCAACAGCCAACGGATGGTCAACCACCGCTCAGATGGCACAAGACCCGCCGTAGCCCGGTAGCTGCTCCAGCGCCAATCCTTTGCGGCTCTTACCATGCCTGCCCTTACCGGGTTGAGGACAATGTATCGGGACAGCTCCAGCAGGTAACTCTCCTTCTGCACCAGAATTGCCTTGTACCTCCCCTGGAATACATGTCCCACCTTTGTATGCCGTCGGTTGAACCGCTGCGTATAAACCCCGTTGAGCTGACGCATGCCCCGGGACAGATTTCCGTCCAGCGTTTCAACAAGCAAATGATAATGATTGGACATCAGACAGTAGGCATGCACCTCCCAGTTGAATCGCTCGCAAACGGCTTCCAGCACCTCCAAAAACCGTTGCCGATCCTCATCATCCAGATAGATATCCTCCCGTCTGTCACCTCGTGATGTGACATGATACAGCGCACCCGCAAACTCTATTCGTAAGGGTCTGACCATACGTGCCAAGATTACGGCAACAAAAGGCAAAATACAAGACCTGACCCCATGTGTGTGACCCCATGTGTGTGCACAAGACCTGACCCCATGTGTGTGCAGTGTAGCCAATGGCGCTTGCCACCAATGTTGATGCCGGTCTCATCGGCATGCATGAGCGTGGACTTGGCCAGCTCGGTTTTTGCCCATCGCTCAAAAGGCTCCAGCCGGTCATGGGCTTCCTTGTTGAAGTTGAAGACTGAACCCGCGCTGAGCGGAATATCCAGCTGATCCCGGAAGTGATCCCGGACCCGATCATAGGGCATCAGCTGGAACTGCGACAGATAGACTGCGCTTGCCTTCAGGTTGAGACCATACTGCACCGGCCGGTTGACGCCTTCCGGAAAAGCGGCGACAAACCGGTTGCCCTGTTCGTCTTCCAGAACCTGAGCCCGGTATTCGGTGACAAACCGCGAGATATCAATATCGATGACCTGGCGGCTTTCATGGCCCACCTCCCGATACCGTGGCCCCCTGGGCAGGGTGCGACGGTCAATCGAGATCTCAGTCACTTCATCCGGATCATCCACCGGCTCCAGGGTGGTTCCGTTATGGCCTTTCTGGCCGCCCGGCTTTCTGTTACCTTTCTTCTTGCAGGACCTCTTCCGATTGGGGTCCAGGGAGGGTGGCTTGCTGCTGTTCCTGCTGTTGAGGGTGAGGCGGTTCAACAACAAGGCCACCAGCAGGAGCAAGACTTCCAGTGCCGAGCGCAGCGCAGGAGAGAGGTCTTTCTCTTTCTCGAGAAGGTCTTTGACAGCGTTGATTGATGCATCAACGTCAATGTTTTCCATCTTCAATTGCCCGCACTCGGCTAACCTTGAATACGGACATTATCGCACGGGTTTTCAGGACGGCATTTTGCTTCCTGTGAGCCGATCTGAGGTGTTGAAAAATATAATCAGGCCCCGTGATCACGGGGCGCAAGGAAAGCCTTTGGCGGGCCTCCCGTGGCGCCAGGGATAGACTATAGCAAAGCTCGCTCCATCATCAATGAAATCGAGAAAATGATGATAAAACCTTGTCAAGTACTTTTTTCGCTTTTTTCAGTTTCTCAGCTGAATAGTTACCTTTGCTGTTATCAATACGTCTGCATCAAGGATATAGAATGGGACGGCTATCATGGCAAATCAAATCCCAGCCGCCGCGCATATTTCTGGAAAGTCCCGCCATGTAACCCGGTAAGGTCGTATGCTTCCCTGAAACCAACGCGGCCTTCCATTGCCGCCCGTATCACCTGTGTGGCAAACAATTCGCCTACACGGGTGTTTTGATTATTGTAGAAATCACCCCCGGATGCTTTTTTCTTCCGCTTTCGTTCTGCCTTGATATAGGCCTGATAAAAATCAAAGAATACAGCGCGATCCACCAGACGCAGATCCATGGCGCGCCGCCCTGCAACAATGGGGCTGACCTTGAAATGGCGGGCAATGGCCTCGAATGGCGCCGGGTCATGCCTGACTTCATGCCAGTAGGTTCTAAGCTCCACTTCAGGAACCAGAAATTCGGCTGCGGCACGATTACACCAGACTTCAAGTTGCTGCGTCAGCTTCGATGCCGGATCCACATCATCCAGTGCACTCTCGCCCAACCAGATATGTGCCAGTTCATGGGCAAGGGTAAACATCTGGGCGGATTTTGCATCGGCGCCATTAACGAAAATCAGCGGCGCGTAAGGATCACTCAAGGCAAAACCACGGAATTCTTCCACATTCAGAACACGGTTCGTGCTATTGCCCACCACGCCATTGACCACGGTCATAATGCCAAGCATTTCCATGGCGCGACGCAAGACACTGACCGCATCCCACCAACTAGCGACACTGGAAGTCCAACCTTCTTCAAAACCTGCAAGCCGCCGCATTTCCCTGCCCACGGCTTCCGGTTCGTCGTTTTGGGTTGCACAACCGACAAAATCCAGTGGCTCCGCCTCACATCCAATGCGATCTTCCCGCAACCAGGCTTGCCGCTGTTGCATTGCATATAGCGTATCCAGCAGATCCGGACTGGATTGCGTCAGTTGCCTGTCGGCAAGCGTACGAAAATCTGGAATCGGCAAGGTTTCCACGGGTGGCTCGGGCAGAAAGAAATAACCAATGGCGGTATGTGTCTTACGTGCAAAATCTTCCAACTGTTTCATGGTGGGCTGTACTTCGCCTTGCAGCCAGTCATTGATTTTGGGGAACTGTTTGAATAATCCATCCGCATGCAAGCCTGCGCGGACAAGCGCCCAGTTCAACAGTTCGGGATTGACGGCAACGCGGGTCATAGCTCATCAAGCTCCCAACGGGGTAGCCCACCCCTTATGGGTCAATACATTCACCGCAAGGTCAATCTGCCTTTCTGTAAACTGTTTTTTACGTGAATTCCATGCATAGGTGTGTTTTACAACATCTTCATGCGAAGCCGCTTTTTCATACTTCATTACCCAATGCACGGTTGCCAGCAGTTCAAGCCCGAACGGAGTTTCAAAACCTTCAACCAGTTCATTCACCCGATGAAAACGTTCACGGGTTTCAGTATGTTCAGATAAAAACTTAGTTGCTTCATCTATCGCACCCGGTACGATTTCCAGTGGTTTTTCAGGATCATCTCCTCCATCGGCATAACCTGAAATCATATGCCCTTCAATGGCATTCAGTACGTGGCGCAGGTTTTTTGCATAAGGGCCATAAGGGGCTTTTTCATACTGAAGACGCAAAGGTTCACCTGCCTCCTGCATGAAGTACATCAGTTTGTGCACTTCCAGAAGGCTGATAAACGGATCAAGCAAGCCACGCAAATAGCGATCTATCAATTCCACCAGTGCTGCACGCCCCGTTGTCATATTTGGCACTTCACGGTTACGCACCATTTTTTCCGCCACCGGTGCACCTTTGGGCTCATAAACGATTACACAGGTATCCTTTATGTCGCTGAAAGCCTGCTCAATGCGCGAACGCACAGCAGGCCATTCCAGACCACCCAGACCGCTTCCCAAGGGGGGCAAGGCAATGGATTGAATATTCTTTTCCTGAATAACACGCAGTAAATCCTCCAAACCCGTTTCAATATCTTCCATGCGGCTCTTGCCCCGCCAGTGGCGTTTTGTAGGAAAGTTAATGATATAACGTGGATTGGTCAATTCGCCCAGTTCGTAAACAAACATCTTGCCCGGCCCAACTTCCTTTTGCTTGCAGGCTTCAGCATATGCCTTGAAGTTTTCCGGCCAGGCCTTTTTGAACTGCAAGGCGATACCGCGCCCCATAACGCCGACACAATTCACCGTATTAACAATGGCTTCTGCGTCTTCTGCCAACAGGTCTCCAGTTTTATATTCAATCATCGTTTGCTCCTCCTCAGTAGTACCAGTCACGTTTGACTTCCACTACTGGTATATGCGGTGCCCCTGTAAGGGTATGCATCACTTGGGTATATACATTTGCGTTTATAACGCCTATTCGTTCAATCAAATGCCATGGAAAGTTATTTTCAAGCAGAAACTCCGCCTGTTTACCTTCTTTTTGTCCTTGCCAGTTTGTTGCATTCACCGCTGCCCAGTCTATTTCATCCAGATACGCCAGGTCATTACGGTCTTCAAAATAATAAGCACCCGCATTGGATAACGTGAATGCCCAGCGTTGGCCGTTTTCATTTGCCCAACTAACCACCGTCTGCAAGTCCGCCTCAAGGTGAATGATGGGTTGCTGACCACCTCGGTATTCCAGTTCCGGGTGATTACCACACCAAAGCAAATACAACATGATAGAACGGGGGCAAAAATAAAAAGGCACGCAATCACCCACATGCAAGTCAGGATGACTATCCAGTGTTAATTCATTCAGTCGTCGCCTTTTAATTTTTCCCATCCCAATGGATGTACCCGGTGGTGAATGTCGTACAACTTCAGCATCACACCATAAACACCCATCCGCAATAATGGATGGCAACTTGTCCGCATGCACAATATGGTAAATCTTTGGATTGGTGGGGACGGGATTAGCCATTGACGGCTTCCCTTACATCTATTTTGCCTGTGACAGCGGCGGAAATCAGGGCTGTGCGGCGTTCTTTTGACAACTTAATAGCTCTGTTAGCCTTTTCAATCAGTTTCTCAAACATACTTATTTTTGTTTTCAAAAAATTAGATATAGATTCTTGCTCCTTCAATGGCGGAACCAAAAAAGGCATATCATTTGTAAAATCAACACTTGCCCTTGGCATTTTAGAACCATACGTTGAACTGTCCACAGTTGAAATAAAACTATCAGATATCATCTGATAAAAGGCATATTCTGATGACACCTTATTAGTGGGGCGGTAAACTAACAAATCACCAAATGCCACACCACTTTCATCCGCCATATAGACTTTTGATAAATATGGTCTTAATTTTCCAAAAAGAATATCGCCAGCAACAAACCCTACGTCTTCGCCTGAATAAATTGACTCTGTTTGAATATATTTTCCTGTTTGACTTTCAATATTTTCAAGTGCGATAACCTTTAAGTTGTCTGTAGGAATCTTTTTTGTTACTAGACTGCATACATACTTTAGGCGTTTCACTTCCCAATGCTCAGGAATTTCCCCCAGCCATTCAACCCCGCTGTCTTTCATTTTTGCATTGGGGTTTAGCCCTTTGGTGACGGCATGGGAAATCACTGCCTGACGTTTTTCCTGTAGCAGTTTGATCAGTTGTTGCTGCTTTTCAATCAGGCGGCCTATTTTTTGGGTTTCGCGGTCAAGGAAGGTGGCGATTTGGGTTTGTTCTTCATTACTTGGGATTGGACATTGTATGTTCCCCAATATATCTAAATTAAGGCCATCACGTAGATCACCACCTGCCATATTTCGTATATTTTGATAGTTTGAATTTAACCACCAATATAGATATCTGGCGTTGTACATATTGTTTGGAACAATAGCCGCCATTGACTGATTGCATGTTGTATCAATCGCTAACTGTGCAATCATGCCTTTAGTCTTACCTTGACCGGCTAAAGCCATTACAAGTGCGCCTTTAGGGATCCATTTTGCACTACTGTTTGCATACGCAGACTCCGTAATATACGCAGAAGGCTCGTTTATTAATACCTGATTTACCGCGCCCGAATTTAGCCACGGCACTGTACCATCAGCCCAATATTCCTCTTTTTCTTTTGAAGGTGTCCCACCAGCATATATGTGGCTAAACCAACGTAATCGTCCACCATCCCAATGGGATGGTATTACATCAAGCCATTCTAAATGGCTGTTTTTAAAGTCTGTATATTCCTCGTATCTCATACATGCACTTCCTGCAACATCTGCATAATTTCCGCACTGACCTTATCCAGATCGGCATCAATTTCTTCCAGTGAACGGGGTGGCACATACTTATAGAAGTGTCGATTAAAGGGGATTTCATACCCTATTTTGGTTTTGTCGTAGTCAATCCAAGCATCGGGCACATGGGGCAGCACTTCGCGCTTAAAGTAGTCGTCAATATCTTCCTTCAACGGTACATTTTCATAGTCGCGCAGGTCGGTATCCGGCTCTGGCTTGCCTTTATTGGCACCGGATTGATACAGGCAGATATTGGCCGTGTCGTCCCTTTCGCTTAGTGCCTGCCAGATGGTTTTTAGCATGGGGGCTTTAATATCCAGCTCGGCGGCTTTGAAAGCGGCTTTTAATGCCTTGATAAACGCTTCGCGGTTTTTATACAGATGTGTCTGATCCAGCGTTTTAATGGCATGGATAATGGCAGCCTGTTGCTGGCCTTTTAGTTTGGCAAAGGCTTTGGTGGCTTGCAGGTTTTCAATGCGCTCATCGCTGGCCTGAAAATTCAGTTTCAGCGGGCGTTCCACAGTAATGCGCTGGTAGCCGAAGTCGCGGTTATCAAACAGCTTGCAGTATTCGCCTGCGGAGTTTTCACCGAATATCCGGGTGATCGTATTGATCTGCTCATCGGATATCTGCTTGCGCTTGCTGCCCAGGCTCTTGCGCATGGGGGTATGAAAATCCACGGCATTGATTAACTGCACCTTGCCCTTGCGTTGCGGGGTTTTCTGGTTGGTGATGATCCAGATATAGGTAGCAATGCCGGTGTTGTAGAACATGTCCGTGGGCAGAGCGACAATGGCCTCCAGCCAGTCGTTTTCGATGGTCCAGCGGCGGATTTCGCTTTCGCCACTGCCGGCGCTGCCGGTGAACAAGGGGGAGCCGTTCAACACCACCGCCAGACGGGATACGTCCCCGTTGGTGTTGAACTTGGATATCATGTGCTGCACAAATAGCAGGGAACCGTCACTGACTCGGGGCAGGCCCGCGCCAAAGCGCCCGCGATAACCCAGGGTATTGGCTTCTTCCCTGATTTCAGTTTCTACTTTTTTCCACTCCACGTCAAAGGGCGGATTGGATAGCATGTAGTCAAATTCGTCATCGGGAAGGCCATCTTCGGAAAAACTGTTGCCGGGGTGGATGTTTTTGGGGTTTTGCCCCTTGATCATCATGTCGGACTTGCAGACCGCGTAGGTTTCATCGTTCAGTTCCTGCCCGTACACTTCCAGATGGGCGTCGGGGTTCAGCTCGCGCAGGTATTCCTCCGCCACGCTCAACATCCCGCCCGTGCCGCAGGCCGGGTCATACAGTTTACGGATAGCGCCTTTTTTGGTTAGCGCGTCTGCGTCTTCCTGAAATAGCAGGTTGACCATCAGGCGGATCACTTCACGGGGGGTAAAGTGCTCCCCGGCCGTTTCGTTGCTTTGCTCTGAAAAACGGCGGATCAGTTCTTCAAAAATATAGCCCATTTGCAGGTTGCTGACCTTGTCGGGGTGCAAGTCGGCCTGGGCAAAGCGGCCGACCACCATGTACAGCAGGTTGTCCTTGTCCAGCCTTGCGATCTGTTCGGGCAGTTTGAAGCGTTCTATGAAGATTTCCCGCGCATCATCGGAAAAGCCGTTGATCAGGTTGTTCAGGTTGGCGGCGATGTTGTCCGGGTCATCCAGCAGTTTTTCAAAGGTGAAGGGGCTGATATTGTGGAAGTTCTGCCCCGCCGCCATGTTCAGCATGGTTTCGCGCATTTCGTGATCCACGCTTTTAGGCAGGGTCTTTAGCTGTTCCAGCACCTTGTCCTTGGTGGGTTCCAGCACGCAGTCCAGACGGCGCAGGACGGTGAAAGGCAGCACCACCTTGCCGTATTCCGACTGCTTGTAGTTACCGCGCAGAATTTCCGCGATGGACCAGATAAAACTGACGTGTTCTCCGAAGTTGGTCATGTATTGCCTACATTTCCACGCTTTGTCCATGACGGAGAAACCCTTCACTCAATGTGGTTCTGTGATGTGGATCTGTGTCAGGAGATAGTTCCCATCCCCAACATAACCCTCGTTCGTTGAAGTTGGGCGGGTCAAAACATCATGTCTTTGGCCGGTGGAGTGTTCACTTGCTGCGCTCTTCACCCGATTGACTCGATTGGTGGGCGATGCTGGGTTCGAACCAGCGACCCCTGCCGTGTGAAGGCAGTGCTCTCCCGCTGAGCTAATCGCCCCTTCGAGATCCGGATTCTACGGTTGAGAAGGGCGGCCGTCAATTCACAGAACGGTGAGGGGCGGGTAGAATAGCCCCTTTCTCCGACTGGAATGAAAGGATTATATGAGTACTCGTACCCGTTTTGCCCCCAGCCCCACCGGCTACCTGCATGTTGGTGGTGCGCGCACGGCACTGTTTTCCTGGCTGTATGCGCGCAAGCATGGCGGAAAATTTATTTTGCGCGTTGAAGATACCGACATTGAGCGCTCCAGTGTCGAGTCGGTCAATGCGATTCTGGAGGGAATGACCTGGCTGGGGCTGGAGTATGATGAGGGACCGATATACCAGACCAGGCGATTTGAACGTTACAAGGCGGTCATCCAGCGATTGCTGGACAGCGGAAATGCCTATCGTTGCTACTGCACCAGGGAGGAGCTGGAGCAGATGCGTGCCGAGCAGATGGGGCGCAAGGAGAAGCCCCGTTACAATGGGCGCTGCCGTCCGGGCGCCGAACCCCGGGAAGGGGTGGATCCGGTAATCCGGTTCCGTAATCCTGCGGAGGGGGCGGTTATTGTCGACGAT
Source organism: Gammaproteobacteria bacterium (assembly GCA_015491735.1). Lineage (GTDB taxonomy): Bacteria > Pseudomonadota > Gammaproteobacteria > Thiohalospirales > Thiohalospiraceae > DRMK01. The sequence goes on along the minus strand of WFVH01000039.1, from coordinate 3,822 downwards.
ATGGTGCGTGGCAAGATTGTATTCAACAACGGTGAGCTGGATGATCTCATCATTGCCCGCTCTGATGGTACGCCCACCTACAATTTAACGGTGGTAGTGGATGACCTGGATATGGGGATAACCCACGTAATCCGCGGAGATGATCACATCAACAATACCCCGCGCCAGATCAACATTCTCAAGGCGCTGGGGGCGGAGCCGCCTAGGTATGCGCATGTGCCGATGATTCTTGGTGATGATGGCAAGCGTCTTTCCAAGCGTCACGGTGCTGTCAGCGTGATGCAGTACCGGGAGGATGGATTTCTGCCCGAAGCGTTGCTTAACTATCTGGTGCGGTTGGGCTGGTCCCATGGGGATCGGGAGCTGTTCTCCCTGGATGAAATGATTGCGCTGTTCGATATCAAGGATGTCAACAAAGCGGCTTCCACTTTCAACAGCGAGAAACTGTTGTGGTTGAATCACCAATATATTATGAATAGCGGGCCGGAGCATGTGGCTCATCATTTGAGCTATCAAATGGGTAAGCTGGATATCGATCCCGCCAATGGTCCTTCGTTGGTGGAGGTGGTCAAGGTTCAGCGCGAGCGGACCAAGACACTGGTAGAGATGGCGCAGAACAGCGTTTTCTTCTACCGGGATTTTGACGGCTATGACGAGAAGGCTGCACGCAAAAATCTCAAACCGGCTGCACTGGAACCACTGACCGATATGCTTGGCAATTTCAGGGCGTTGCCGGACTGGACAGCGGAAGCGATCCATCAGGTGGTAAAGGAGACTGCCGAGCTGCGCGAATTGAAGCTTGGCAAGGTGGCGCAGCCGCTGCGGGTCGCGGTTGCCGGTGGCCCGGTTTCACCGCCGATTGATGTTACCCTTGAGTTGCTGGGCCGGGAGCGTACCCTGCGACGGATCGAGCGCGCTATCGCGTGGATCGAAGCGCAGGGTACTTGACCTCAGTGGCTGGGCTGCGTAAAATGCGCGCTCTTTCGGGGCTATAGCTCAGCTGGGAGAGCACTTGCATGGCATGCAAGGGGTCGGCGGTTCGATCCCGCCTAGCTCCACCAATTTGCAAGAAAGGTTGATGACAGTATCAGCCAACAAGTTTGTCCCCATCGTCTAGAGGCCTAGGACACCGCCCTTTCACGGCGGTAACAGGGGTTCGAATCCCCTTGGGGACGCCATACAGAAACAACCCGTGCTTGCGGCGCGGGTTGCTTTTCTTCTTCAACCTGCATCATAGTGGTCAGCGAAAATCCTCGTCGACAGCGCCATGCACGGCAACCGTTTTTGGATCCGGGAGGCAGTAATCAATGCAGTTTGTGGCTGAATATGGTCTTTTTCTGGCGAAGGCGGTAACCGTTGTCGCCGCCATCCTGGTGGTGGCAGGCGCTATCGTAGCCATTTCTTCCCGTCACCGCAAAGGAGAGGGGGGGCATCTTGAAGTTCGCAGCCTGAACAGCAAATACGAGGAGATGTCGCAGGTGCTGGCTGAATCCTTGCTGTCCAAAGAGGAGATCAAGCAGAAGAACAAGCTTCAGAAGCAGCGCAAAAAAGAGGAGAGCAGGGCGCGTAAACTCAAGAAGAAGGCGGGTACGGATGGATCAGGCAAGAAACGCCTGTTTGTACTCGATTTCGAAGGTGATATCCAGGCCTCCGCTGTCAACCGTCTGCGCGAAGAGATTAGCGCCATTCTGACACTGGCGGCTCCTGGCGACGAGGTGGTAATACGGCTTGAAAGTGGCGGTGGCGTGGTTCACGGGTATGGGCTTGGCGCGTCACAACTGCAACGCATCCGCGATCACGATGTATCACTTACGGTCGTCGTGGACAAGGTGGCCGCCAGCGGCGGATACCTGATGGCATGTGTGGCGGACAAGCTGATTGCAGCGCCATTCTCCATCATTGGATCGGTCGGAGTGCTGGCCCAGATCCCCAATTTCAATCGGCTTTTGAAGAAGCATGACGTGGATTTCGAACAGCTCTACGCCGGTGAATACAAGCGGACCTTGACCCTGTTTGGTGAAAATACCGACAAAGGCAGGGAGAAGGTGCAGCAGGAACTGGATGAGGTTCACCGGTTGTTCAAGGACTTTATCAAACGCCAGCGCAACGGGCTGGATGTGAAGAAAATCGCGACCGGCGAGCACTGGCTCGGCAGCCGGGCGCTGGAGCTGGGGCTTGTCGACCAGTTGTGCACCAGTGATGATTATCTTATGGCGGCGCGTGAAACCGCCGATATCGTTGAGGTTGAATATGTTGAAAAACAGACTTTCAAGGAAAAGATTTCCTCATTGATCGCTCTGCGGCACGGGCGGCTGGGGTTGGATGAGGTGAACAAGCCCCTGTTGATATAGTGGCTCTTCCCCGGATGGCGTGGGAAAAGGGCCAGTCACCGCCAGGCAGGGTGTCCGTCACGCCCTTGACCCCCATGAGAGGATCGCCGGGGCTGTCTGACAAGGATGATCTACCCCTTTTCGCCAAGCCATCCGGGGAAGAGCCGATAGGGTCATCAACCTGGCTAAACGGCCGATTCTTCCCTCTGCCAAAACAGGGGGAGGATGAGGGTTCGGGATTCAACCTCGCTGAATACGACATATTATGTGGCCGGGTCAGAAGAACCTGACCCGCGGCACCGCCGCCAGCAGTGTCCGGGTATATTCGTGCTGTGGACTGGCGCACACCTCTCCAGTAGGGCCGCGCTCCACGATTTGGCCGCCGTACATCACCGCCATCTCGTCGCTCACATACTCCACCACCCCGATGTTGTGGGTGATGAACAGCAGGGTGAGGTTGTGCTTGCGGCGCAGTTCCAGCAGCAGTTGCAGGATCTCCGCCTGCACCGACACATCCAGCGCGCTGGTCACTTCATCACAAACGATAAAGCGGGGATTGAGCGCCAGCGCACGGGCGATGCCGATGCGCTGCCGCTGGCCGCCGGAGAATTCATGCGGATAGCGCCAGACATAGTCCGGATCCAGCTGCACCTGTTCCAGTGTCTGCCGGGCCAGCTCCAGACGCTCTTCGGCGTTCTCACCGATGCCGTGTACCGCCATCGGCTCGGTGAGGGTGCGGGCGATGGTGAGGCGCGGGTTCAGGGATGACATGGGATCCTGGAAGATGATCTGCATCTGACGCCGGAATGGCCGCAGCTCCCGGCGGGGCAGTTCGCTGATGGTCTCCCCGCTGAACTGGATCCTGCCGCCGGTGGGTTCAATCAGACGCAGGATGGTGCGCCCCAGGGTGGTCTTGCCACAACCGGACTCCCCTACCAGCGCCAGGATCTGCCCCGCCGGGATCTTCATGTCGATACCATCCACCGCACGAACGTAATCGACGGTACGGCGCAACACGCCTTTCTTGATCGGGAAATAGACCTGCAACCCCTGCACATCGATCAGCGGGGCCTGGTTTGTGGCAACCGGCTCCGGTGAGGCTGGCCTGGGAAGATTCTCCGGCAGCGCAGCAAGCAGCTGGCGGGTATAGGGGTGGCTCGGTGCCCTCAGCACTTCGCGCAGCGGCCCCTCCTCGACAATTTCCCCCTTGCGCATCACCGCCAGCCGGTCTGCCATCTGGGAGACCACGCCGAAATCATGAGTGATGAACAGGATGCTGGTGCCACAGCGCTGCTGCAGCCGCTTCATCAACTGCAGGATCTCCGCCTGCACGGTAACATCGAGCGCGGTGGTGGGTTCATCGGCAATCAGCAGATCCGGTTCGCAGGCCATCGCCATGGCGATCATCACCCGCTGGCGCTGGCCGCCGGAGAGGCGGTGCGGATATTCGTTGATGCGCTGTGCCGCATCATTGATCTGCACCTGCTCCAGC
>WFVH01000038.1 GCA_015491735.1 Gammaproteobacteria bacterium | reverse complement strand
TTCCGGAGGGGACGGAGATGGTGATGCCGGGGGACAACGTTAACATGGTGGTATCGCTGATAGCGCCGATAGCGATGGAAGAGGGTTTGCGCTTTGCCATCCGGGAGGGTGGTCGCACTGTGGGTGCAGGCGTTGTATCGAAGATTATCGAGTAATAGAACATGGCAACCAGCAATCAAAGAATACGGATACGCCTTAAAGCGTTTGACCACCGTTTGATCGATCAGTCGGCAAGTGAAATTGTGGAAACGGCCAAACGTACGGGTGCACAGGTGAACGGCCCAATCCCGTTACCTACGAAAATCGAGCGGTTTACCGTGTTGATATCGCCGCATGTCAACAAGGATGCGCGGGATCAGTACGAACTGCGTACCCATAAGCGACTGATGGATATTATCGATCCTACGGATAAGACGGTTGATGCCCTGATGAAGCTTGATTTGGCGACCGGGGTCGATGTGCAGATTAAATTGAATTGAGTGCGGTTGCCACCAACCCCGGAAAGGCCGGGTTGACGCGATTGAAGTGATTTAGAGGTTAAATTGAGATGAGTATTGGGGTAGTAGGGCGCAAAGCCGGCATGACTCGCATTTTTGACGAGGGAGGTGTATCAATCCCCGTAACCGTTATTGAAATAGAGCCTAACCGCATAACCCAGGTCAAGACCATGGAATCCGATGGTTACAGATCGGTTCAGGTGACCACCGGAACCCGTCGTTCCGGTCGTGTAACGAAGCCGGCGGCAGGCCATTTTGCCAAGGCAGGCGTTGCCGCCGGTCGAGGACTGTGGGAGTTTCGTTTGGGTGATGGCGAAGAGGTGGAACTGGCGGCAGGCGGAGAGATTAAGGTGGATATTTTTTCTGCCGGCCAAAAAATCGATGTAACGGGTACCTCCATTGGCAAGGGGTTCGCCGGAACCATAAAACGGCATAATTTCCGGGGTAAGGATGCGACCCATGGCAACTCCTTGTCTCATCGCACCCCCGGCTCGATAGGGCAAAACCAGAGTCCGGGGCGGGTGTTCAAGGGCAAAAAAATGTCCGGCCAGATGGGCAACAAGCGTGTTACCGTGCAGAATCTGGAGATCGTGCGTGTGGATGCTGAACGTAATCTTTTGCTGGTAAAAGGGGCCGTGCCTGGTTCGAAGGGGGGTGATGTTCTTGTCCGGCCTGCTGTAAAGGCGTGTTCCTAGGAGATTGTGATGGAAGTGAAATTGTCATCCACGTCCGGAGCGACGAGTTCGATCGAATTGTCTGATGCCGTATTCGCCAAAGAGTTCAACGAGGCTTTGATTCATCAGGTGGTTACGGCCTACATGGCGGGAGCAAGGGCCGGAAGTAAAGCGCAGAAAAACCGGGCTGCAGTCAGAGGCGGCGGAGCCAAGCCCTGGCGGCAGAAAGGAACCGGGCGTGCCCGGGCCGGAACGATTCGCAGTCCTCTGTGGCGCAGCGGAGGAGTGACGTTTGCCGCATCGCCTCGGGATTATTCGCAGAAAGTGAATCGCAAGGCCTACCGGGCTGCGATGCGTTCCATACTGTCAGAGCTGGTTCGTCAGGAGCGGTTGGTGATTATGGATCAGCTGACCATGGACGTCCCCAAGACACGAGAACTGGTGAAACAGCTTGGTAGCATCGGCGTAAAGGATGTGCTGATTGTGCTCGAAGAGCTGGATGAAAATACTTTTCTTGCCTCACGTAACCTTCATGGTGTGGGCTTGTGTGATGTGGAATCCATCGATCCCGTCAGTTTGGTCGGGTATGAGAAAGTGCTGGTGACCGAGGGAGCCATCAAGAGAATCGAGGAGAGACTCGCATGAATCAGAGCCGTTTGCTAAAGGTGCTGCTTGCTCCTCATATTTCAGAGAAGGCGAGCATTGCGACAGAGAAGTACAATCAGGTGGTTTTCAAGGTTGCGCCTGATGCTACCAAAACGGAGGTCAGGAAAGCTGTCGAGCAGCTGTTTGAAGTTGAAGTGCAGTCCGTTAACGTCTGTAATATCAAGGGGAAAAGCAAGCGCTTTGGTGCCCGCCTGGGTCGCCGCCGTGGTGTCAGAAAGGCGTATGTTACCCTTAAACCCGGCCAGGATATTGGCTTTATGACTGAAGAGTTGAGCTAAAGGAACAGGATTATGGCAGTCGTCAAGACAAAACCGACATCGGCAGGCCGCCGGTTTGTGGTGAAGGTGGTTACTCCGGAGCTACATAAGGGAAAGCCTTATGATCCCCTGTTGCAGAAGAAGAGCAAAACGGGCGGGCGTAACAACCATGGGCGCATTACCTGCCGCCATCAGGGCGGGGGCCACAAACAGAAATACCGCCTCATAGATTTTAAACGGAATAAAGATGGCATTGCCGGTGAGGTTGAGCGTGTCGAGTATGATCCAAATCGCAGTGCTCACATTGCCCTGATACGATACGCAGACGGGGAGCGTCGTTATATTATCGCTCCCAAAGGGGTTCAGGCAGGCAGCCAGGTTATTTCCGGGCAAGGGGCTCCTATCAAACCGGGGAATACGCTGGTTTTGCAGGATATCCCCGTGGGAACCACCGTGCATTGTGTGGAGATGCGGCCGGGCAAAGGGGCCCAGCTGGCCAGGAGTGCAGGTGCGTCTGCCCAACTGGTGGCACGAGAAGGGCGGCACGCCACCCTTCGCCTCCGATCCGGCGAAATGCGCAAGGTTCTGGCGGAGTGTCGGGCCACCGTTGGTGAGGTCAGCAATTCGGAGCACGGACTCCGAAAATTGGGCAAGGCCGGCGCCAAGCGCTGGCGGGGCGTTCGTCCCACCGTGCGCGGTGTTGCCATGAATCCCGTCGATCACCCCCATGGGGGCGGGGAGGGCCGCACCTCAGGGGGGCGTCACCCCGTTTCACCTTGGGGTACACCAACCAAGGGGTATCGGACTCGGAGCAACAAACGCACCGATTCGATGATCGTTCGTCGCCGTTATGGCAAGTAACTGAAAGAGTAATTGCAAGTATGCCGCGTTCAGTAAAGAAGGGGCCATTTGTTGATTTGCATCTGGCAAAAAAAGTGGAGGAAGCCAAGGCTTCCAACAGTAAGAAACCGATTAAGACCTGGTCACGCCGTTCCATGATTCTGCCGGACATGATTGGGTTGACCATCGCGATTCATAACGGGAGGGCGCATATTCCCGTCTTGATTTCCGAAAATATGGTTGGCCACAAATTGGGCGAGTTTGCACCCACGCGCACATACCGGGGCCATATGGCAGATAAAAAGTCCAGATAGGGTGAAGTTCGATGGAGACAGTAGCAAAACTGAGATTTGCGCGGGTTTCTGCGCAGAAAGCTCGTTTGGTAGCCGACATGATTCGCGGAAAGCAGCTGGATAGTGCGCTGCAGACGCTGGCTTTTAGCACAAAAAAGGCGTCTGCTATCGTCAAAAAGGTTCTTGAATCCGCAATAGCCAATGCAGAGCACAATGAAGGTGCGGATATTGATGAACTGAAGGTTTCGAAAGTTTATGTAGACGAGGGTCCGACCTACAAGCGCATGCGTGCCAGGGCCAAGGGGCGAGGTAATCGCATTTTAAAACGAACCAGCCACATCACCGTGGTTGTGTCCGACAGATAACAGAGAGTCAGGCATGGGTCAAAAAGTACATCCAACCGGAATGCGTCTTGGGATTGTCAAGGACTGGACATCCAAGTGGTATGCAGATTCAAAAAACTACCCGGAGCTACTTAATAACGATTTGGAGGTGCGGGATTTTTTGCAGAAAAAACTTGCCAGGGCTTCGGTAAGCCGCATTCAGATTGAGCGGCCTGCGCGGAATGTGAGAATTACGATTCATACCGCCCGGCCGGGCATCGTCATCGGAAAGAAAGGCGAGGATATTGAAAAGCTGCGAAGGGAAGTGGGGAGAATGGTTGGTATCCCGGTGCATATCAACATAGAAGAGATTCGCAAGCCCGAACTTGATGCTACATTGGTTGCACAAGGCATTGCCCAGCAACTGGAGAAGCGCATTATGTTTCGGCGGGCCATGAAACGGGCGGTAAGCAACTCTATGCGTTTGGGCGCTCAAGGGGTAAGAATCAATGTTGCCGGACGGCTGAATGGTGCGGAGATAGCACGCAGCGAATGGTACCGGGAAGGGCGTGTTCCACTCCATACCTTACGAGCGGATATCGACTATGGCGTGGCAAGAGCCAATACCACCTACGGTGTCATCGGGATCAAAGTGTGGATATTCAAGGGTGAAGTACTGGAGGCGAGCCGGGAATCTGCGAGTTCAACAGAGAAAACCGTTGCCAGTCAGTAAGAGGTAAGCAAATATGCTGCAACCAAAAAGGACGAAATTTCGCAAACAGATGAAGGGCCGCAACCGGGGGCTGGCCACCAACGGGAACAAAGTCAGCTTTGGTCAGTTTGGCCTTAAGGCGACAACCCGGGGCAGGATAACTGCACGCCAGATAGAAGCGGGGCGCCGGGCCATGACCCGGCATATAAAACGGGGTGGTAAAATCTGGATTCGCGTATTTCCCGATAAACCCATTACCAAGAAACCGTTGGAGGTTCGCATGGGTAAGGGGAAAGGCTCGGTGGAATACTGGGTCTCCCAGATACAGCCGGGCAAAATGTTATACGAAATGGAGGGGGTTTCCGAGGAGATTGCCCGGGAGGCCTTTCGGCTGGCCGCTTCCAAACTGCCTGTCAGGACAACCTTTGTAACGCGAACGGTGTTGTAGATGAAAGCAAGTGAATTACGAGAAAAAAGCGGCATGGAACTGAAAGACGAGATTCTGTCCCTTCTGCAAGAGCAGTTCAATCTAAGGATGCAAAGAGCTAGCGGGCAGATGTCGAAACCCCATCGAATGAAACAAATTCGCCGGGATATTGCTCGCATTAAAACGATTCTCAAAGAAGGCGAAGCGAAATGAGTGAGCAGACAAAGGCTTCCCGCACCGTTCGTGGGCGTGTTGTTAGTAACAAAATGGATAAGACAATCACAGTGATGGTCGAGCGCAAGGTGGCGCACCCGCTGTATGGAAAGTACATCAAGCGCTCTGTCAAACTGCACGCGCATGATGAAAACAACTCCTGTAAAGAAGGGGATGTGGTAACGATTGAGGAATGCCGGCCGCTCTCAAAAACCAAGACCTGGCGCCTGGTGGATGTTGTTGGTACTGCTGCGGATTAAATGACGCTAGCGGGTAACGAAACCATTTGATCCCTTTGTTCCAATCTACCCCGGCAGCAAAATGGCTTCTTTGCGAGACGGGGAGATGAGAAGGGGAGCGACGCGGGTTGTTGCCACTCTTGAGGGGAATGGTTTGGGGTAAATCAGGTTAAAGACGCGCAGGTTCTCGCTTACGTTGAAAAAGAATGTCCAGCGGTTGAACCTGAATCCGTAGTTCATACCGGCACATCGCACAAGCTTTTGATTCCATAGCGGTTCACAAAATGTCCGCATAACCGGTGGGTGCAGCCAGAATTTTTGATTCCGCAGTGAAATCATTGTCGTGCACTCCGTATCCGCCCTGAACTTGCGGATCCAGGTTGAAGCTTGACGGGTTGAGCCTTGGCCGACCCGGCCGTTGCCCCATTCGTACCAGCGGTAATTGATGGTTTTTCCGTTCTCGGGCGCCCTGTTTTCTTTTGCGTAGAGCACCAAAAAGGCTTGGGGTAAGCTGTTTTTTGTGATAACATGCTTCGTCTTTTCGCGGGGTGTTTGTCTTTTTTTCAGGGCAATCGACTAGATTGTGGGTAGAGTAGTAGAGGGTTTTGGAGACCAGCCAATGATACAGATGCAGACGAACCTGGAGGTGGCTGATAACAGCGGGGCTCGGCGCGTTCAGTGCATTAAGGTGCTCGGGGGATCCAAGCGGCGCTATGCAGGTATCGGGGATATTATCAAGGTTAGTGTTAAAGAGGCGATTCCCCGTAGCAAAGTCAAAAAGGGGGAGGTATACAGTGCTGTCGTCGTGCGCACCAGAAAAGGCGTCCGGCGCAGTGACGGTTCGTTGATACGCTTCGATGGTAACGCAGCGGTGTTATTGAACAATCAAAACCAGCCAATTGGAACACGGATATTCGGTCCCGTTACTCGTGAGCTTCGTGCCGAAAATTTCATGAAGATCGTTTCCCTGGCGCCTGAAGTGCTTTAAGAGGTATATCGTCATGCGAAAAATCAGGAAAGGCGACGAGGTAATTGTTATTGCCGGCAAAGATAAAGGACGCCGGGGGTTGGTTTTGCGGGTGCTGGATGATCAGCGGCTGTATGTGGAGAATGTGAACATCGCGAAAAAACACCAAAAACCCAACCCGAACGCCGGCGTTCCCGGGGGCATTATAGACAAGGAAATGCCGCTACACATCTCCAATGTGGCCCTGTTCAATCCGGCAACGGAAAAGGGTGACAGGGTGGGTTTCAAGAGCCTTGAGGATGGAAAGAAAATTCGTGTTTTCAAATCTAACGGCGAAGCCGTAGATGCGTAAATCTGGTGAAGCTATGGCAAGACTGAAGGAATTTTATCGGGATACTGTGGTTAAGCAGTTGAGTGAGCAATTTAAGTATGGTAGCCCGATGCAGGTGCCCCGCATCAGCAAGATCACGCTGAATATGGGTCTGGGCGAGGCCGTGGCTGACAAGAAGGTGATACAGCAAGCGGTGGAAGATATGACGCGGATTGCCGGCCAGAAGCCGATAGTTACCCGCTCTCGCAAATCCATTGCCGGATTCAAGATCCGGGATGGGTGGCCTATTGGTTGTAAAGTTACGCTGCGCCGTGATCGGATGTACGAATTTCTGGATCGGCTGATAAGTATAGCTATTCCCCGGATCAGGGACTTTCGCGGATTGAATTCCCGATCTTTCGATGGACGGGGGAACTACAGTATGGGTGTTCGGGAGCAAATAGTATTTCCGGAGATAGACTACGATAAAATTGATGCGTTGCGCGGGATGGATATTACCATTACTACAACCGCCAGAAACGATGAAGAAGCACGTGCCCTATTGAAGGCGTTTAAATTCCCGTTAAAAGGGTGAAGGAAGAGATATGGCCAAAGTTAGCATGATCAACCGGGAGAGAAAGCGGGCTCACACAGTTAAAAAATTTGCTGAGAAACGGGCATCATTGAAGGCGAAGGTGAAGGATGTCAATCTCAGTTATCAAGAACGGATGGAAGCGCAACACCGGCTGCAAAGACTTCCTCGCGATGCCAGTCCCGTTCGGCAGCAGAACCGTTGCCGGTTAACCGGGCGGCCTCATGGCTATTACCGTAAATTTGGGTTGGGGCGCAACAAACTGCGGGAGGCGGTGATGCGGGGTGATGTCCCCGGTGTCCGCAAGGCAAGCTGGTGATTGAGTTAAACTGGGAGCAAACAGCATGGGCATGACTGATCCTATCGCGGATATGTTGACCCGAATCAGAAACGGGCTGGCGGCAACAAAAAAGGAGGTGGTAATGCCTTCTTCCAAGATCAAGGCGGCGGTCTGTCAGGTTTTGAAGGATGAAGGTTATATCGAAGATTTTTCCGTTCTGGATGTCAATGGTAAACCAACGTTGACGATTCGTTTGAAATACTATCAAGGCAAGCCCGTTATCGAGCGACTGAAACGGGTAAGCCGCCCAGGTCTCAGGCAGTATAAAGGGAAAGATGAACTACCCAAAGTCAGTGGGGGGCTTGGAGTCGCTATCGTTTCTACTTCCGCCGGTGTTATGACCGATCGGGCCGCCCGTCGAATTGGTCATGGCGGGGAAGTGTTGTGCTTCGTTTTCTAGGGGGCAGCTATGGCTAAAGCATGGAAAAATCCCGTATCCGTTCCAGCGGGGGTAGATGTGGTTATTGGCGAGCAGGGAATATCCGTAAAAGGTTCCAAGGGTGTGCTGGAGCAGGCAGGTCACCCTCTGGTTGATGTGTCTTCGGATGGCGGTCTGCTGTTTTTTTCTCCGCGTAACGAAGGGCGGAAAGCCGTGGCTATGACGGGCACCCTCCGCGCACTTCTCAAGAATATGCTGACAGGTGTTGCCGATGGGTTCGAGAAGAGGTTGCAGCTCATCGGTGTCGGGTATCGGGCGCAGGCTCAGGGACAGAATCTTAACCTTAACCTGGGCTTCTCCCATCCTATTGACTACCCTATCCCGGAAGGAATCACCATAGAAACCCCCAGTCAGACCGAGGTGGTGGTTCGGGGAGTTGACAAACAAAAAGTGGGTCAGGTGGCTGCTGAAATACGTGCGTTTCGGCCTCCCGAGCCGTATAAGGGGAAAGGTGTTCGTTATGCCGACGAACATGTGGTTCGTAAAGAAGCGAAAAAGAAATAGTAGCAGGCAATAGTGATGGACAAGAAATTATCCCGTATAAGGCGTTCACGGAAGGTGCGCGCCCGGATCAAGAAGCTGGGCATTCACCGTCTCTCGGTTCATCGAACATCCAAGCACATCTATGCGCAGATTATCGATCCGGACGGCTCCTCCGTTATAGCGTCTGCTTCCACCTTGCAGGGAGATATCAAGGAAGGGCTGAAATATACTGGCAATAGTGAGGCGGCATCAACCGTCGGCAAAAAAATAGCCGAGAAAGCGAAAGCCGCCGGAGTTACTAAGGTCGCCTTCGATCGCTCGGGGTTTCAATATCACGGGCGGGTGAAAGCGCTTGCAGACGCAGCACGCGAAGGTGGACTGGAATTTTAGGAGTTGAGAGATTATGGCGGCATTTGAAACTGCAGAGGCTGGTGATGGGCTGCAAGAGCGTTTGGTAACCGTAAATCGTGTGGCCAAGGTGGTAAAAGGCGGGCGTATTTTCAGTTTTACAGCATTGACGGTAGTCGGAGATGGGGAAGGTAAGGTGGGGTTTGGCTATGGCAAGGCTCGCGAAGTCCCCGCTGCTATCGCCAAGGCGATGGAGTCGGCGCGCAAGAATATGCAGATGGTTCGGCTGGTAGATGGCACGTTACAGTATCCAATTACATCTACCCATGGGGCGGCCAAGGTTTTTATGCAGCCAGCATCTGAAGGCACTGGAGTTATTGCCGGGGGAGCCATGCGCGCGGTGTTCGACGTGGTTGGTGTCCGTAACGTACTGGCCAAGTGTATAGGCAGTAACAACCCCATCAATGTGGTTCGTGCCACGATGAAAGGCCTTGCCGCAATGCAAGATCCCCAATCCATCGCCTCAAAAAGAGGAAAATCCGTTAACGAGATTCTGGAATAGCCATGGCCAGTCATAAAAAAATCAAGGTTACCCTGGTGCGCAGCCCCATACATCGTACTGCGTCGCACAAAGCTTGCGTTTCCGGTTTGGGCTTGCGTCGAATGCACCACACCGTAGAGGTCGAGGACACGCCCGCGGTGCGGGGCATGATTGATAAGGTTTCTTACCTGCTTGAGGTTGAAGGATAGCTAATATGCGTTTGAACACTATTAGATCTGCTCCCGGTGCAAGAAAGAGCCGTAAGCGCGTCGGACGCGGGATTGGATCGACACTTGGAAAAACCTGCGGAAGGGGCCACAAGGGATTGAAATCCCGCTCCGGCGGTAGGGTGAAGGCGGGGTTTGAAGGGGGTCAGATGCCTCTGCAAAGACGCCTCCCGAAAATCGGCTTCCGTTCGCGCAAGGCTCCGCTTACTGCCGAGATTCGTTTGGATGATTTATCAAAACTGGAAGGTGATCAGGTTGATCTGTCCGTGTTGAAAAGCGCCCGTTTGGTTGGCCAGAAAGTAAAACATGTCAAGATTATACTGGCCGGGCAGATCACCAGGCCCGTTAATGTCAGAGGGCTGGGGGTGAGCAAGGGTGCCAGGGATGCCATTCAGTCTGCGGGCGGTACGATAACCGAGTAGTACACAGGAGCGACGGGCGGTGTCCAAATCAGCAGCGGCCATGGCAAATGCCTTGGGAGGCGGTAAACTGGTAGAACTGAAGCAACGCCTGTTGTTTGTATTAGGGGCGTTGATTGTTTACCGTATCGGCGCACATATCCCCGTTCCGGGTATCGATCCGGTGGCGCTTGCAGCGATGTTCGAGCAGCAGCGTGGAACCATCATCGATATGTTCAACATGTTTTCGGGAGGGGCTCTCGAGCGGCTGACCGTATTCGCCCTGGGTATTATGCCCTATATATCGGCCTCGATAATTGTGCAGCTTTTGACCAAGGTATCGCCGAAGCTGGAGCAACTGAGCAAGGAGGGCGCTGCCGGAAAGCGGAAAATCAGTCAATATACCCGCTATTTTACACTGGTTCTTGCCACCTTCCAGTCAATTGGCGTGGCGATAGCATTGGAGGCGCAGAGCGCCGGCGGTATACCGGTTGTCATCGATCCGGGCATGGCATTCCGTATGGTCGCCGCACTAACGCTTGTTTGCGGCACCATGTTCCTCATGTGGTTGGGAGAGCAGATTACGGAAAGAGGGATTGGCAATGGTATCTCATTGATTATCTTTGCCAGTATCATATCCGGACTACCCTCCGCTATCGGAGGAACGCTGGAGTTGGGGCGTACCGGAGAGCTGAGTGCCTTCCTGATTATTATCCTGTTTGCGCTGGCGCTGGCCGTAACCGCGTTTGTGGTCTTTGTCGAAAGGGGGCAGCGGCGGATTACCGTAAACTACGCCAAGAGGCAGCAAGGGCGCAAAGTCTTGGCGGCGCAGAGCACCCACTTGCCGCTTAAAGTGAATATGGCTGGTGTAATACCCCCTATCTTTGCTTCAAGCATCATCCTCTTCCCGGCCACGCTAGGGGGATGGTTCGGCAGCAGCGAGGGGCTGCGCTGGTTGCAGGATTTGTCAACAACACTTTCGCCCGGGCAGCCTCTCTATGTGCTGATGTATGCGTTGGCTATTCTGTTTTTTACTTTTTTCTATACCGCGTTGATGTTCAATCCAAAAGAGACGGCGGACAACCTGAAACGTTCAGGTGCTTTTGTTCCTGGCATTCGACCAGGTGAGCAAACAGCAAAGTATATCGATAAAGTTCTGTCACGTCTGACCATGGCAGGTGCTATTTATCTTACAGCCGTATGCTTGCTGCCGGAGTTTCTGATTGTATATTGGAATGTGCCCTTCTATTTTGGCGGAACATCGCTGTTGATTATCGTTGTCGTAGTGATGGATTTTATGGCGCAGGTACAAGCCCACCTGATGTCTCATCAATACGAGGGGCTTATGAAAAAAACCAATCTGAGAACCCATGGGCGTGGGGGTTCTGGCAGGAGATAAACGGAGATCTGTTATGAAGGTTCGTGCTTCCGTAAAAAAAATGTGCCGTAATTGTAAAATCGTTCGCCGCCGGGGCGTTGTCAGGGTCATCTGTACGGATGGCAGACACAAGCAACGCCAAGGTTAATCGGAATTATGCACCGATAGCGATGTTGTAGATTGTTTTTTGCCTGCGTGGCCGGTATAATCGATCGTTTACGTGGGCTTGTTGGGAAGTTTTAGGAGTTATGCCGTATGGCTCGTATTGCCGGAGTTAATATTCCTGTACAGAAGCATGTCGTAATCGCGCTGACCGCGATATACGGTATCGGGCGCACGCGTGCACAGCGCATTTGCGAAGAGGCAAAGATAAAGTGCGATAGTAAAGTCAAAGAGTTGACTGAAGAGCAGCTCGATTCACTTCGTAATGCGGTCGGCAAGTTTACCGTTGAGGGCGATTTGCGCCGCGAAGTATCGATGAATATCAAGCGGCTGATGGATTTGGGTGTATATCGGGGGCTGCGGCACCGTCGTGGATTGCCCGTGCATGGCCAACGCACACGGACCAATGCGCGCACCCGCAAGGGACCGCGCAAGCCTATTCGTAAGTAAGAAATATTGGATATTTGAAAATGGCAAAAGCTAAGTCGGGTTCACGTTCGCGAAAGCGCATTCAAAAAAATGTCGTCGATGGGGTCGCGCATGTTCATGCTTCTTTCAATAACACCATTGTGACTATAACCGATCGACAGGGGAATACCCTGTGTTGGGCCACTTCGGGCGGGTCAGGATTCCGGGGGTCACGTAAAAGCACACCCTTTGCAGCCCAGGTTGCTGCGGAAAGGGCCGGAAATCAGGCGCAGGAGTTCGGGATGAAAAACATTGAAGTTTTGGTGAAGGGTCCCGGTCCCGGCCGCGAATCCGCGGTGAGGGCGCTCAATAATGTAGGACTTAAAGTCACCAACATTGAAGACGTAACCCCCATTCCGCATAATGGTTGCCGGCCCCCCAAGCGGCGTCGTGTTTAACCCCGGAGAGATGTAATGGCAAAGTATATTGGACCAAAATGCCGTCAATGCCGCCGAGAAGGTGGGAAGCTTTTCCTGAAAGGCGAGAAATGCTTCTCCAGCAGCTGCCCCATTGAGGAGCGCGGCTTCCCCCCCGGGCAACATGGCCAGCGCCGCACACGTTTGAGCGACTACGCGTTGCAATTGCGGGAAAAACAGAAGATTCGGCGTATTTACGGCGTTCTGGAGAGGCAGTTTCGCATCTATTATAAACGGGCGGATCGCCTGAAGGGGTCGACCGGCGATAACCTTCTGCAGTTGCTGGAGTCCCGGCTGGACAATGTTGTTTTTCGGATGGGGTTTGCAGCATCCCGTTCCGAAGCAAGGCAGCTGGTCAGGCATAACGGAATTACTCTTAACGGGAAAAAGATGAATATTCCCTCACACCTTGTTCGGCCAGGCGACCTGATCGCTGTTTCCGAACGGGCTAAAAACCAGTTGCGGGTTCAGGCTGCGCTGGATATGCAAGAACAGCGTGGGTTTGACGAATGGCTGGAGGTGGATCCAAAGCGTAAACAGGGTGTTTTCAAGACGCTTCCCGAACGGAGCGAACTACCAGCGGATCTCAAGGAACACCTGGTCGTCGAGCTATACTCCAAATAGTCAACCGCTTGGTTTATCGTAAGCTTCTATCCAACAACAGCGAATTTTCAAAGAGGGTTTCATGCAGGGCTCAACAAGTGAATTTCTTAAGCCACGTTTGGTCGAGGTGCGTAAACTCAATGAGCTGCACGCACAGATAACGCTGGAGCCGTTGGAACGGGGTTTTGGTCATACTCTTGGCAATGCGTTGCGGCGAATTTTGCTCTCTTCCATGGCCGGAGCAGCGATCGTTGAGGCTGAAATAGAGGGCGTGCTTCACGAATATACCACCGCCGAGGGTGTTCAGGAAGATGTTATCGATATCCTGCTAAACCTGAAGGGTGTGGCGTTGCGTATGAATAATCGTGATTCCGCGACGCTGACCATTAGCAAGAAAGGTCCGGGTGTGGTTACAGCCGCGGATATCCAGCTCGATCACGATATTGAGGTGATCAATCCGGATCATGTCATTGCCAATCTCAGCAAGGCCGGGGAGCTGAATATCACCTTGTGGGTGGAGGCTGGACGGGGGTACCGGCCTGCCAATCAGCGCCTTTTTGATCAGGAAGGGGATCGACCTATTGGGCGTTTGAAGCTGGATGCCAGTTTCAGTCCCATAAAGCGCGTCTCCTATACGGTTGACAGTGCGCGGGTTGAGCAGCGTACCGACCTTGACAAGCTAATCATAAGCCTGGAGACAAATGGAGCGATTGATCCAGAAGATGCAGTTCGCGCTGCTGCTACCATTTTGCAGGATCAACTGTCCTTTTTTGTGGATTTGCAGCACCAGGATCAAATCAGCGAGGAAGAGCAGAAGGTTGAGTTTGACTCTATCCTTTTGAGACCTGTGGATGATCTTGAGCTTACCGTACGCTCTGCTAACTGCCTCAAGGCCGAGCATATCTATTATATCGGTGATTTGATTCAGCGCACCGAAGTCGAGTTGATGAAGACGCCGAATCTTGGGAAGAAATCGCTTACCGAGATTAAGGATGTGTTGGCATCCCACGGATTATCATTGGGCATGAAACTGGAAAACTGGCCACCGCCAAATCTGGGAGAAAAGGAGCAAGAGCAATCGACGGCTTGAGGTTGGGCTGGCGCTGCTGGGTTGGTTTGCGAAGATAACCGGGCAATATTTCTCGGGATGTCGGGGGAAAGCATTGGTTCTGGGTCGGGTGCCGTTTTATCTCGATACCGCAGACAGCGGCTCTATACTGTTCCTGAGATAGGGCTGTTCATTTTTCTTTAATTCTATTAGGTGTTATCGCTATGCGTCATCGTAAAACAGGGCGACAGCTGAACCGGAACAGCAGCCATCGTCGCGCTATGTTCAAAAACATGGCTACATCGTTATTTCGTCACGAGCTTATTCGGACGACGGTCCCGAAAGCGAAAGAGCTGCGCAGGGTCGCGGAGCCATTGATTACCCTGGCAAAGAAGGACTCTGTGGCGAACCGGCGTCTCGCATATGCGCGGATACGTGATCGGGAGATGGTAACCAAGCTGTTTAACGAACTGGGACCCCGATACCAGGCCCGCCCCGGGGGGTATCTTCGCATATTGAAGTGTGGGTTTCGCGCCGGGGATAAAGCCCCGATGGCTTATGTCGAGCTGGTCGATCGACCAAAGCCGGTGGAGGCTGATTTGGAACCTGAAGGGGACATTGAGCGATAGAGTTCTCTGACGTTTGGAGGGCAATGACAAACAGGTGATTGGGTGTGCAGTTATATGCGAACACACCATCTACTAACCTGTTGGCTCGCTACAATAATCGTAACTATTCAGCTTACCCCTGAAATACGCCGCTTATGCGTTGAAAAATGGTCATTTACACCCGTAAACGGCCGTTTTTCGCCTTGAACTGGCGGATTTCAGGGGCAATCTGAACAGTCACTGGCTTGTTTCATACTTTGCTGAATAGTTACCAATAATCATGGTCTGGATTTCAATCAAGGGTGGCGTTGCCAATGAGGACAGCTTGTTGTAGCTGCTCTGTGCGGCTATACCGAAGGTCCCGGGGGGGTGCCGCAGGACGCACCCTGCGCAAAACCGGTACCTGACTCCTTTACAACCGGCAATACCATTTTGACGGAAGTCCGGAAAGAGCATATCGCTCATTGAAAACCGGCCCTGATACAGGCGATTGAACACCCTCTGTCGTTTTACATGTGTCATTCCTTCTGTTACCGATCTAGAAATGACACGGATTTATGAACACCCGCAACCCTGCCAAAAAAAACCTGCAAAATGGCGGGCGGTGTTGTATGTCCTGCTGTTTTTCCCTTGCCTGATACATGCTACTGCGACCCACTCCGGGCAACGGCTCGTTATCGTAACCTCATTTCCAGAGCAGATGACCGAGGTATTCAAAACCGCCTTCGAACGGCGTAACCCCGGTTCAATGGTTGAGATCATCAGCAAAAAAACCTCCGCAGGGCTGAAATATCTGGATAAAAACAGGAACAGCATCGATCTGTTCTGGGTATCAGCACCGGATGCGTTTGAAGTTCTGAAAAAGAAGGGAATGTTGAAGAGATATCGGCCACGGGCAGAAGGAATCCCCAGGCGGCTGAGTGGCTATCCGGTCAATGATCCGGATGGCTACTACAGCGGTTTTGCCGCCGCCGGATATGGAGTCATGTGGAACAGGGACTATCTGCAGACCCACCGTTTGGCGGCGCCCAGAGAGTGGATCGATCTCACTCGGCCGGAGTACCAGGGCCATATTGGTCTGTCGGCGCCATCACGTTCCGGCACCACCCATCTCACCGTCGAAGCGATTCTGCAGTTGAGGGGCTGGCAACGCGGCTGGGCACTGATCAAGGCAATGGCTGCCAATGCAAAGACGATCACCGTGAAAAGTGGCGACGTTCCCGCCGGCGTTGCCTCGGGTGAGTTTGGAATTGGCATCGTGATCGATTTTTATGGATTGATGACGAAGGCGGAGGGAGCCCCGGTAGAGTTCACCTACCCGGCTGAAACGGTTCTGGTTCCGGCAAACATCGCCATTCTGAAAGAGGCGCCCCGACCGGAGCTGGCCGAACGTTTTATCGAGTTTCTGCTCTCTCCCCAGGGGCAGCAGCTACTGCTGAAACCGGAGATCAGCCGCTTGCCAATCCGGCCGGCCACCTATCTGGAAAATGACCTGCCGGACTATTTTCCCCGTCCCTATAGCGCCCGTGAGCTGGGCGCCCATGTTGCTTTCGATGTATTGAAGAGCCGACGGCGCTATAACGTGGTCAACTCTCTGTTTGATGTCATGATCAGCTATCGGCTGGATGAGTTGCGCGCAGCAATGGCGTCCGTTCAGCGAGCCGAAACACTGATACAGTCCACACACCAGCCGCACCCCGGCCTCGCCGGCGCGGTGGCGCGCGCGCGTGATCTGATCAACCGGATTCCGATTGATGAGTTAACTGCAGGAGATCCCCATTTTGCTTCCCGATTCACCCAAAAGCGCAAGAAAGCAACGGATGTCGTAACCGGCAGACAGGCGGAGATTGAAAACAGTTGGGATACCTTTGTCCTGAACAATTACCGCAAGGCAAAAGCGATCGTCGATTCTGCTCTGCCGCCGGAGTAGCAGGCACCGGCCACAAATGACTATTTATTAACCCGGCCACATAATATATCGCGCACAGCACGGCCTGTCTTTTAGAGTCAATGAGTTAGGAGCCTCAGACCTCCCCCTCTCGGCGTTGCGTGCCTTGCCAAGGGAACGACCCTTGCCGGCGTCACGCGCCTTGACAGGGGAGAGGCCTGAGGCTCTGAACACGACATATTATGTGGCCGGGTTAATATTGTGGTGGACGACGGTGTCTGTGTCCGCCCAGCAACTGCCTGAGATTCGAGGGTTGAACAGCATCGCCACGGACAGCCCGGTCACTGCGTTGCAGTATTGAATCAATGGTCTCGAGACGGGTTTCGATCGCCTCCTCAAGCTCCTGGGCAAACTGCGGATTGGATTTTAGTACCTGTTCGACCGATTCCAATGATAACTCGACAACCTGGACATCACTGTTGGCATACACGGTGATCATGTTCTTGCAGTGCCGCATCGCCGCCACTACCCCGATCAGATCGCCGGGATCAGCCGTTCCCATGTTCTGCTCACACCCCGTATGGTCCATGAGATACTTGCGCGCACTACCGGATAAAACAATAAAGAATTTCCCGTACTCCACCCCGGCACGAATGATCTGCTCCCCGGCGCCAAACCGCTGAATACGTGCTCCGCGAGTGATGCTCTCCATCTCTCCCCGGGACAGCGCAAACACCTCCAGCTGCATCAGTTTATCCACCAGCGCATCAGGGGCGACGAGATCGTCACTCCCCAGATTCATCTCCGAGCCGGAAAAATGATAGAGCTGATAGTCCTCATAGGGGAACACAATGTTGTAGCGTTTGGCTGCGTACCAGGCATGCGTCAGGAAGGCATCCCGGATCTCATCTATCCTGCCGTAATCGCCGAAATAGAGCAGTGCCTCGTAGGCACCGGCATCATCGGCCAGTTCCCGCAGTATCACCCTGGGTGCCGGATCCTCCAGCACACCCGGGGTAGCGCGGGCCGCTTCCAGCAGTGCCTTTCTGACCAGATTGGGGGGATGCTCCTCCCAGAACTGAATAATAACGCGCTCCATGTGAACCGGCGTAGGCTGACTGTAGTTGCGGAAGGTGTCCCGCGCCAGCACCGAGTTGGGAATCACCAGCAGATCATTTTCCAGCGTCTTCAGGGTCACCGAGTACCAGTTGACCGTCACCACCTGCCCGGTGACATCGCCGGTCTTCAACCAGTCCCCCACCTTGAACTGCCGGGCCGAGATCAGGGTAATACCGGCAAACAGTCCTCCCAGGGTGTCCTGAAGCGCCAGACCCAGCACAATGGAGCCGACACCCAGTGCCGCCAGCATCTTGCCCAGGTCGATGCCCCATACTGATGACATGACAAAGGCAACCCCCAGCAGAATAAAAAACAGCCGGGCGATATTCAGCACCAGAGAGGGAATGCGGCTCTGCCAGCCATCTTCCGCACTGTGCGCAGACCAGAACAGATTAAATGCCGAAAGAGTGAGATAGATAAGGCTAATCCAGAACAGGGTGGCGGCAGTTCGTACCCAGACATTGCTGCTATCAAGCTCCAGAACGTTGGTCAGCAGCATCCAGACCACCAGACTGGGGAGCACAAAATAGAGGGCCTTTCCCAGCGAGGCTCGCGACTCTCCACCGCTTTCGATACGGTAGAGCATCTCCCCAAAAAGGATAGTCAGCAGCGGAAACCCGATCAGCAGCCCGACACCCCAGGCAAGCCAGCTCTCCTGCAGCAACCAGTCAAGCACGGGAGGACTCCTCCCCGCTCAGGTTGCAGCACCAGATCTGTACACTCTCTTCACCATCCACCCTGACCTGGCCCGCCTTGCTGAACTCATCCTTATCATGAAGCTGTGCATACATCTGCTCCGAGATACAGATAGACCCCGGGGCGGCGGCGAAACAGATCTCGCTGGCCAGATCGACCGTACTGCCCCAGATATCATAGGCGAAACGGTGCCGGCCAATGACGCCCGCCAACACGGTCCCCGAGTGGATGCCGATACGCAGTTCAAGATCCAGTCCATACTCCTGGCCGATACGCCGTACGATCGCCATCATCTCCTTCGCAAACTCCAGCGCCCTCTTGTCGTGATCCAGGCGAGGGGTCAGCAGACCACAGGCGGCGATATAGTCATCACCCACGGTCTTTATCTTGTCCACGCCATGTCCGGCGGCAGACTCATCCAGCTCCGCTATCAGGTGATTGAGCCGGGCGATGGCGTGTTCAGGATTCTCTTCCTCACCCTGGTGGCTGAATCCCGTCAACAGGGTGACAATCACCGAGACATTGGGAATCCGATCGACAATCTGCTCTTCCCCCGCCTTCATGCGCTGTGCAACGGACTCCGGCAGAATAGAGTGCAGCAGCAGGGCATTCTCCTGCTCCTTGTCCTCGATAATCTGCTTCTGCTGGCGGATGCCCTCGACCATGGTATTGAACGAGTTGGCCAGTTCACCAAACTCATCCCGGCTGTCAACCTTTACCTGAACATCCGACTCTCCGGCGCCCACCCGCCGCATTCCGGCCACCAGAGCGTGAATCGGCCGGGTAATGTAGCTCGCCAGCAGCAGCGCCAGCAGGGTAATTACCACCCCCAGAATAGTGGCTGAAACGATTACGTGACGCCGGAAGCGGTCGATCGGCTGCTTGATTTCCGCAATATCCATTTCGGAAAGAATGACCCAGTCCATCCCGCGGACACGCAGCGGCGCATAGGCGCTCATCACCGGCACACCCCGGTAATCCACCACCTCCCGCGTTCCCGTTTTGCCGCTCAACGCCAGATCCACCGTCTCGCCATGCACCGGTTGAAACAGGATGGTGGTGTTGTTTTTCTCGATACGCTGAATCTCGTCGGCCGGCATGCCGATCCCGCGCAACAGCTGCAGATAGTGCTCGCGGTCCTGAAGCAGAAAACGGGAGTCGGAGCGCATCAGATGATTGCGTCCCACCAGATACACCTCACCCGTCTCACCCATCCCGCTCTTCTCCCACTCCTGATTACTGGTCATGACATTGTTCAACTCATCACTGGGAACCTGCAGGGCAAGAATGCCCGCAATATCCCTGCCGTCGAACACCGTCACCGCAACAAAGGCAGCAGGTGCGCCGTAGGAAGGTATGTAGATATCATAATCCTGAAATCGTACCCGGCCACGCTCCTTGGTGCGCATCACCTCTTTGATCAACTGGGCAAAATTGCTGGAGGCGTAGGGACCATGCAAAAGGCCGGTGGCGAAATCGGTCTCCTTGAACACCGAATAGATAATATTGCCACTCTCGGGATCGATCAGAAACAGATCATAGTAACCAAATTTTTTAATCAGACTGCGCAGGCTTTCATGATAACGCTCATGCACCTGGGCATAATAACCATCATCACCCGGCGCACGCATCAACGCATCTTTACTGCCCACATCGTTGGGATTGGCGGCAATATAGTGATACTGCAACCAGGCGGCGGCAGCATCATCCGGGAGATAGTGTTTCACCTCCGGTTCACCACCCATGCGATCTTTCAGCCGCGGGACAAACTCTCTGCGATAGTACTCAACCAGCTGCTGTTTTTGGGGTTCCGGGACAGATTCACGTTCGGCCAGATGATAGGCGGTACGAAACTCGTTCAGCGCCTCGATAATGGTGCGGTTCTCTGCAAACGCCAATACCTGATCATGAATATCCGAAAAATAAGCCTGCACCTGCTGGGTCTTGGCCGCCCGCAACGTTGTCAGCTCTTTGTATACCGCCTCATCCAGAGCATCCCTGGCGGAGCGGAATCCCTGATAACCAACCACGGCAATACTGACGAAACTTGCGAGCAACAGCAGAATGACCAGTTTTGACCGGATACTCAACCGTCCGCTGAAATGCATCCGTGACTCCTGTACGGTAAAATTTTTTGTCCATTATACATAAAGGTTGCAGCAGCCGCAGTTCCTTAACTACATATTTAACCAGCATTTTTCGCCACGAAAGCTGAAAACCTGCTATTGTGTACTAAAGTTGTATATAACCCTGAAGAAATGTCACGAAAAGGGATCTTTATGCAAATCGATCGCAATCAGTTACGTTTATTCATAGCCCTGTTTTTGTTGTTTGTTGCAACAGAAACCAGTGCGAATGCCGGGACGGACGGCGGCAAGCTGTTCGCTATACACTGCGCTGCCTGTCACGGTGATAAAGGTGATGGCGGGATTGGTATTCCCCTCGCACTGCCGGATTTTCTCACCAGCGTCACGGATGATTACCTTTTCCGGACGATCCGTCTTGGCCGGCCGGGACGGATCATGCCCGCCTTCCAGCATCTCAGCGATGAACAGACCCATGCCATTGTCAAACACATTCGCAGCTGGGGACGTAAAGAGGTAAAACTTGTGCCTGGAGGCGCAGCGGGAAACGCTGAAAAAGGCAGGGATATTTTTGCCAGAAACTGCGCCCGTTGTCATGGACCGCTGGGCAAGGGGGGAGCAGGTACCGGGGTGAACTTCACCCGTCTGCACGATGTCCCCATTGTTGCACCGGCTTTGAACAATCCGGGCTATCTTGCCGCTGCCTCGGACGAGATTATCCGAACAACCCTGCTGAAAGGGAGACGGGGAACGCCAATGTTACCTGCCGCAAAAATGGGCCTCAGCGGTCAGGATGTCGACGATGTGGTCAGCTTCATTCGCAGCTTCGAAACACAGGTTCAGAAGGCGGATAAAAAGGCAGCAACACCCGTCGAACCTACCTTGATTACGGTATCAGCAAAACCCTTTGCCGAGACTGTGGATATCATCAAGCAAGCCATTTCCGCCAGGCGGCTACGCATTATCCGGCAACACCATCTTGATGACGGTCTGGTTGCGCAGGGGAAGGAAAACAAAAAGCAGTTGATCATTCACTTTGGCAATATCCAGCAGATAAATACCCTGCTGGCGATTGATCCGCGGATGGGGCTGTTTCTCCCCAACCGCATCACCGTCCTGGAACAGGAGGATGGCAAGGTTATCGTCACTTCAGTCAACCCGCTGCGCTTTGGAAACCTGTTCAATAATGCCAATCTCGAACACACATCCAAAGAACTGCACCAAATCTATTCCGCTATTCTTGAAGAGGTTTCAGAATGAAAACAACATTTGCTCTGCGTGGCATTTTTTTGTTCATTCTGCTGATGCTGGCGGCCCTGCCGCTGCAGGCAGATCACTTGCTCATGGTTCGCGCCCACCAGCCGCTTGCTTCCGCGCTGGGCAATTTAAAACAGACCATTCAACAACAGGGATACACCGTTGCCCGGGTGGATATGGTCAACATCGGTCTGCTTGGCATGGGCTATACCAGCAACAAATACCGCGCTGTTTTTTTTGGCAAAGCTGGCGAGATAGAAGCGCTTTCCCGCAAATACCCCCAACTTGTTCCCTATCTGCCCTTGCGTATTGCCATATTTGCTGAAGGAGACAGCACCTTGATGGTAACAGTCAACCCATCAACCTTTCGCGAATTCCTGTCTGACGAAGCGTCTGCTGATGAAATATTCAACCGTTGGGAAAAAGATATCGAAGCGATCTTTTCTCACATGACAGATCAAGCCAATCACAGCGACGGATAAAAACCAAAAGGCATCTCCATTCGACACTTGGGACATAAAAATATTTTTGCGTAGTAATTATTCAGCACAGTATGAAACAAGCCGGCAATCTGAATAGTTACTTTGCGTATTGATTAACCCGGCAACATTACACATACAGCAACCACCCAGCGAGTTGTAATATTTGGAAGTATTAACGCATCCCGCCGGATACTATTGACGGATAGGGTAGAATAGCGCTTTTTTTGCGTCACTCAATCATGAAACAGACGGACTACCCTTCACCGCTGCTACCTGAACTGCCTGCGAAACCCGGCGCACGCCTGGACTGGGGGCGGCTGTACGGCAGCAGTTTTGGCCTGGCCATCCATGCCGCGGCAACCCGGCACGGCGCACCGGCCATGGCGATTGTCCCCGATACCCCGACCGCCCTGCGGCTGGAGCAGGAGCTGCAGTTTTTCAATCACGGTGCAGAACAGCCCCTGCCGGTACTCAGTTT
Organism: Gammaproteobacteria bacterium; assembly: GCA_015491735.1. Taxonomy (GTDB): domain Bacteria; phylum Pseudomonadota; class Gammaproteobacteria; order Thiohalospirales; family Thiohalospiraceae; genus DRMK01. The sequence continues at coordinate 25,438 of WFVH01000038.1, read as the reverse complement.
TCCCGACTGGGAGACGTTGCCCTATGACATCTTCTCCCCGCACCAGGAGATCATCTCCCAGCGCCTGGCCACGCTCTACCGTCTGCCGGAGCTGAGTAACGGGATTCTGATAGTGCCGGTCTCCACCCTGATGCAGCAGCTCCCTCCGCGCCACTACCTGGATGCCCATGCCCTGATGCTGGATACCGGGCAACGGCTGGATCTGGAAGGGCTGCGTCAACGGCTGGAAAACAGCGGTTACAACTGTGTCTCCCAGGTAATGGAGCACGGCGAGTTTGCGGTGCGCGGCAGTCTGATTGACCTGTTCCCCATGGGCAGCAGACAGCCCTACCGTATCGACCTTTTTGACGATGAGATCGAGAGTATCCGCACCTTTGATCCCGAGACCCAGCGCACCCTGGAAAAGGTGGAGAAGGCGCATCTGCTCCCCGCGCGCGAGTTCCCTCTCACGCCCGAAGCGATCAAGCAGTTCCGTCAAGCCTACCGGGATCAAATTGAGGGCGAGCTAACCCGCAGCCTCATCTACCAAAACGTCAGCGATGGCCTGGCCCCACCCGGCATCGAATACTACCTGCCGCTGTTCTTCGAGCAGACTGCTACCCTGTTCGACTACCTGCCGCAGAAGGGCCTGGTATTCGTCACCGAGGGGGTTCAGGAGGCGGCCGAACAGTTCTGGTCGGAGGCGGAACAGCGCTACGAGAGCCGCCGTCACGATATCGAACGCCCCCTGCTGCCGCCGGCGAAGCTGTTTCTGCGCAGCAACGAGCTGTTTGCCGCTGTCGGCCGTTTCAGCCAGATACGCCTGCACCACTTCAAGCAGATCGACAAGGGCATCAACTACGCTACCGCTGCACCGGCCGATCTCAATCTGAACAGCCCCACGGCAAGAGGCAGTGCTGCGCTACGCCACTATCTGCAGGATTTTTCCGGCCGGGTGTTGCTCGCCGCGGAGAGCACCGGCCGCCGGGAAGCCCTGCTGGAGCTGCTGAAAGCCGACGACATCCACCCCACCCTGTATGAGAGCTGGCACGCATTTCTGCAGGGGGAAGCGCCGGTCGGGATCACCGTCGCCCCGCTGGAACAGGGACTGGTGCTGGATCAGCCCGCGGTCGCCGTGGTCACCGAGGCACAGCTGTTCGGCGCCCATGCCATCCAGCGCAGCCGGCGCCGCACCCGCCACCGCGAGGCGGACGCCATCATCCGCGATCTGGCCGAGCTGCAGGAGGGCGCGCCGGTGGTGCATGAAGACCACGGCATCGGGCGCTTCCTCGGCCTGCAGAAGCTGACCGTGGGCGAAACCGAAGCGGAGTTTCTGGCCCTGGAGTATGCCGGCGGAGACAAACTCTATGTGCCAGTTGCCTCGCTGCACCTGATCAGCCGCTACAGCGGCGCCGCCCCGGAAAATGCCCCGCTGCACAAACTGGGCAGCGGCCAGTGGGAGCGAGCCAAACGCAAGGCCGGCGAAAAGGTCCGCGACGTGGCCGCCGAACTGCTGGATATCTACGCCCGGCGCGAGGCGCGCCAGGGGCACGCCTACCCCGTCGATGATCAGTACGCCGCCTTTGCCGCAGCCTTCCCGTTCGAGGAGACCCCCGACCAGCTGGAGTCTATCCACGCCGTGCTGTCCGACATGGCCTCGGACAAGCCGATGGACCGCCTGGTGTGCGGTGACGTGGGTTTCGGCAAGACCGAGGTGGCGATGCGCGCCGCCTTCGTTGCCGTGCAGGGGGGCAAGCAGGTGGCGATGCTGGTGCCCACCACCCTGCTGGCCCAGCAGCACTTCCAGAGCTTCCAGGACCGCTTCGCCGACTGGCCGGTCAATATCGAGTCCATCTCCCGCTTCCGCTCCCGCAAGGAGCAGCAGCAGGTGCTGGCCGGGTTGGAGAACGGCACCGTTGACATCATCATCGGCACCCACAAACTGCTTCAGGAAGGGGTGAAATACAAACAGCTGGGGCTGGTGATCATCGACGAGGAGCACCGTTTCGGCGTACGCCAGAAGGAGCGTTTCAAGGCGCTGCGCTCCGAGGTGGATATCCTCACGCTCACCGCCACCCCCATCCCACGCACCCTCAACATGGCCTTTTCGGGGCTGCGTGAGTTCTCCGTCATCGCCACCGCACCGGCGCGGCGGCTGCCGGTAAAGACCTTCGTCAGCGAATGGAGCGACACCCTGCTGAGCGAGGCACTGCTGCGCGAGATCAAGCGCGGCGGCCAGGTCTACTTCCTGCACAACAAGGTGGAAACCATCGAAAAGACCGCAGCCGCCATCGGAAAACTGGTGCCCGAGGCGCGGATAGAGATCGCCCACGGCCAGATGGGCGAGCGGGAGCTGGAGCGGGTGATGGCCGATTTCTATCACCAACGCTTCAACGTACTGGTCTGCACCACCATCATCGAGACCGGCATCGACGTCCCCAGCGCCAACACCATCATCATCGACCGCGCCGACCGCTTCGGTCTGGCGCAGCTCTACCAGCTGCGCGGCCGGGTGGGCCGGTCCCACCATCGCGCCTACGCCTATCTGATCATCCCGTCCCGCAAGCTGATCACCGCCGACGCACTGAAACGGCTGGAGGCGCTGGAGTCCATCGAGGATCTGGGGGCCGGCTTCACCCTCGCCACTCATGATCTGGAGATCCGCGGCGCGGGTGAGCTGCTGGGTGAAGGACAGAGTGGGCAGATGCAGGAGATCGGCTTCAGCCTCTATTCGGAACTGCTGGAGCGCGCGGTCAAGGCACTCAAGGCGGGCAAACAGCCGGAGCTGGACCGCCCGCTGGACCACGGTGCCGAAGTGGAGCTGCACCTCCCCGCCCTGATCCCGGACGACTACCTGCCGGATGTCCACGCCCGGCTGGTGATGTACAAACGGATCGCCAGCGCGGCAAACCGCGAAGCGCTAAGCGAACTGCAGGTGGAGATGATCGACCGCTTCGGACTGCTCCCCGACGCCGCCAAGGCCCTGTTCCAGATCACCGAACTCAAGCTCAAGGCCACGCCACTGGGCATTCGCAAAATCGATATGGGAGAACAGGGTGGACGAATCATTTTCGACCAGCAACCCAATGTGGATCCGGTGAAGATCATCCAGCTGATCCAGCAACAGCCCCAGCGCTACAAGCTGGATGGACAGGACAAACTGCGTATCACCCAGAGCCTTCCAGAAAGGGAGCAACGGATTCAGGCTGTGCAGAAGCTGCTGGAACAGCTTCGGAGATGATCATGATCAGCCCGAACCGGCCGGGCAAATCTTGCAGTTCGCTGGGTTGCTGCAGCGCAGATAAAGCCATAGCAGGTCACGCGGGTTGTTGTCAGGATTGAACGAACATATCTTTTTGAGAACGACAGCCAACTTGTGGTGGCAAGCTCCCGCCGGCTCATCTGCCGGAATAGTGTATCGCCCACCCCTGCATCTGGTTGGCTCTACCTTATTCTATGCAGATTGTTTTGATATTCAGAAACTCGTGCATGCCGTTCCATGATAGCTCCCGTCCGTAGCCGGAGGCTTTGATACCGCCAAATGGCAGTCGTGGGTCGCTTTTTACCATTCTGTTGATGAAACAGCAGCCCGACTGGAGTTTGCGTGCCAGCCGCTCTCCGCGTGCAGTATCCGCCGTCCAGATGCTGCCGCCGAGGCCGAATCTGCTTCCATTGGCTATCTTTATAGCCTCCTCTTCATCCCTGGCGCGAATGACGGTAGCTACCGGTCCGAACAGCTCTTCATCGTAGGCTCTTGCTCCAGGCGCCACCCGGTCCAGAATGGACGGCTGATAGAAAGCCCCCTGACCATCAAGGGGCGCGCAGCCTGTTAGGGCGACAGCCCCTTGCGAGATGCTGTCACTCACCTGTTGATGCAGTTCGTCACGCAGGTCGTTGCGCGCCATGGGGCCGAGGGAGCTGTTGCCGTCCAGGGGATCACCCGGGCGCAGCGATTCCACCGCGGCCTTGAATTTGTCCAGAAAAATGTTGGCGACCGGGTTCAGCACGATGAACCGTTTGGCCGCGATGCAGCTCTGTCCCGCGTTGAGAAAACGGGAGGCGACGGCTTGTTCGACAGTCTCTTCCAGGTCACAATCCTCCAGTACGATGAAGGGATCGGAGCCACCCAGCTCCAGTACGGATTTTTTCAGCGCCGCCCCCGCGGCTGCCGCTACCTGCCGCCCGGCCGGTTCGCTGCCGGTCAGCGTAACGGCTTGAATACGGGGGTCTTCAATGACGGTTTTGACTTGGGAGGCGCGGATCATCAAGGTGCGGAAAACATTGTCCGGAAATCCTGCCTGTTGAAACACCTGTTCGATGGCAAGGGCACACTGCGGAACGTTGGAGGCGTGTTTGAGCACGCCGGTGTTGCCTGCCACCAAGGTGGGAGCGGCGAAGCGAAATACCTGCCAGAAAGGGAAATTCCACGGCATTACCGCCAATATCGTCCCCAGTGGCTGGTGAGCAACATAGCTTTTCGCTGCGTCACTGCGGATGTGTTCATCGGCGAGATAGCGGGGGCCGTTGTCGGCGTAGTGGTCGCAAGCGAGCGCGCATTTTTCTATCTCCGCCCTGGCTTCGGTGAACAGCTTGCCCATCTCGAGGGTAATCAGTTTGGCCAGTTCGTCACGGCGGTTGCGCAACACCTGTGCGGCGCTGCGCATCAGTGTGCAGCGCTGTTCGAGCGGGCTTGACGCCCATGCCGGTGTGGCGGCAGCCACCCGGGATAGCGCTTGCTCCAGTTCAGGCGATCCCCACGCAGGGAAAGTCGCCAGCAGTTCCCCGTTCGCCGGGTTGATCGATTCAAATGCCATCTGTGTTCCCCCTGTTTTTGATGTGCGATGAGCCAATGCTAAGATGATAAACTGAATGTATCGGATGGGCGACTGGTTTTGAATGCGGGAAGACAGTGAATGAAGATATACATGGTAGGCGGGGCAGTGCGTGACCGGCTGCTGGGCCTGCCGGTTACGGACCGTGACTGGGTGGTGGTGGGTGCTACGCCGGAGCAGATGGTTGCCAGGGGCTTTGTTCCGGTGGGCAGGGATTTCCCGGTATTCCTCCACCCCGAAACCCATGAGGAGTATGCGCTGGCGCGTACCGAGCGCAAGGTGGCGCCGGGCTATGCCGGTTTCACTTTTCATGCTGCTCCGGATGTAAAACTGGAGCAGGATCTGGCCCGCCGGGATCTGACCATCAACGCCATGGCGATGACTCCGGATGGCAAGATCATCGATCCCTATGGGGGGCGGCGTGATCTGGAACAACGTATTCTGCGCCATGTTTCTCCGGCTTTCGTGGAAGATCCGGTGCGGATACTGCGTGTGGCCCGCCTTGCCACCCGCTTTTCCGCCCAACGGTTTCGCATCGCTCCGGAAACCATGGAGCTGATGAGGAAGATGGTGGAAGCCGGTGAGGTGGATGCGCTGGTGCCGGAGCGGATCTGGGTGGAATTGCGGCGGGCGCTTGGCGAGACGGCGCCTGCCCGGTTCTTTGAAGTGCTGCGTGAGTGCGGCGCCCTGCGGCGCATTTTCCCGGAGATTGAGCGGCTGTTTGGTATCCCGCAGCCGGAGAAATATCACCCTGAGGTCGATACAGGTGTTCATACCCTGCTGGTGGTAAATCAGGCTGCCAGGCTGACTGCCGATCGGGAGGTGCGTTTTGCTGCCCTGGTGCACGACCTGGGTAAAGGCACCACGCCGCGCGACCAGTGGCCACGCCATGTGGGCCATGAACAGCGGGGCGTCCCGCTGGTGAAACAGTTCTGCGAGCGGCTGCGTGTACCCGGAAAATACCGTGAGCTGGCGCTGCTGGTGACCCGTTATCATCTCTATTTTCATCGTGCGGCGGAGTTGCGTGGCACGACAATGCTGGATCTGTTGCAGAAACTGGATGCATTCCGGCGGCCACAGCGGTTTGAACAGTTTCTTGTCGCCTGCGAGGCGGACTCGAGAGGGCGGTTTGGTTATGAGGAGCGAAGACCGCCTCAACTGGATATATTCCATGCGGCTTACGAGGCAGCGGCAGCGGTCAGGCCATCTGACCTGGTGGCAGAAGGGTTGAAAGGGGGTGCCATTTCTGATGCGTTGCGGCGAAGGCGCAGCGTTGCGATAGAGAAGGTTCGTGCTGCGTGACCAGGGCGCTCTCCATCCGCAATCTGCAAAAGGTTTATGGCAACGGCTTTCAGGCTCTCAAGGGAATCGACCTGGATGTGGAGCAGGGTGATTTTATGGCCCTGCTCGGACCCAACGGAGCAGGGAAATCCACCACCATCGGTATTGTTAACTCACTCATCGGTAAATCCGCCGGTCGTGTCGAAGTATTTGGCATGGATATCGAACGGCAGCCTGTGCAGGCCAAAAGCTGTATTGGCCTGGTTCCGCAAGAGTTTAACTTCAACATCTTCGAGCCGGTAGAGGAGATAATAATCAATCAGGCGGGATACTACGGCATTCCGCGCCGGGAAGCTTGTGAACGGGCCGGTATCGCCCTCAAGCGGTTGGGCCTGTGGGAGAAGCGGCGGGGATCGGCGCGCGAGCTGTCCGGGGGGATGAAGCGGCGGCTGATGATCGCCAGGGCGCTGGTTCATCAGCCAAAACTGCTGATTCTGGATGAGCCTACTGCCGGGGTGGATATCGAGATCCGGCGCTCCATGTGGGCGTTTCTGACCGAGTTGAACAACTCTGGAACCACCCTTATCTTGACCACCCACTATCTGGAAGAGGCGGAGTCGCTTTGTAATCGGGTGGCTATTATCAACAACGGGGAGATTGTGGAGCATGGCAAGGTGAGTGAACTGATAGGCAAGTTGGATGTGGAAACCTTTATCTTGAACATTCGAGAGCAACTTGATGAGGCGCCCATACTGGGTGATTGCAGGGTGAGTTTGGTCGACAGCCACACCATTGAGGTGGAGATCTCCCGTCAGCGAAGCATCAATGCACTGTTTGGGCAGTTGACGGCGCAGGGAATTCACGTATTGAGTATGCGTAACAAGGTCAATCGTCTGGAGGAGCTTTTTCTGCGTCTGGTGAAAGATTCGAAATGAATAACCGTATTGCCCTGACCACCATTGTAATCCGCGAGGTGTTGCGTTTTTCACGGATCTGGTTACAGACGCTGCTGCCGCCAGTGGTCGTTACTTCACTCTATTTCATTATCTTTGGGAGTTTGATTGGGCCGCGGATCGGGCAGATGGGCGGCATCGGTTACAATGAATTTATCATGCCGGGGCTGGTGATGATGGCGGTGATTACCAACTCCTATTCCAATGTCGTCTCCTCTTTCTACAGCTCCAAATTCCACCGCAACATCGAAGAGATGCTGGTGTCGCCGATGCCGAACTACATTATCCTGCTGGGCTATACGCTGGGAGGCGTGGCGCGCGGCCTGATGGTTGGTGTGTTGGTCACGCTGACTGCGCTGTTTTTTGCCGATCTGAAGATTGAACACCCCTGGATCACAGTAACTATCGTGATTCTGACCGCCATGTTGTTCTCCCTGGGAGGGTTTATCAACGCACTGTTTGCCAAAAGTTTTGATGATATCTCCATCGTTCCAACCTTCGTGCTGACACCGTTGACCTATCTGGGTGGTGTGTTTTACTCCATCGATATGTTGTCACCGTTGTGGTACAAGCTCTCTCTTGCCAACCCCGTGCTATACATGGTCAACGCTTTCCGCTACGGGATTCTCGGTGTATCGGATATTGATATTACCGCAGCAATTGCCCTGATTGGGGTTATGGTGCTGGCTGCCTTTGGGGGTGCGTTGCTGTTGCTGGATCGCGGAGTAGGTATTCGCAGCTGAATATACCGGTTTGGCAAGTTGTCATTTTGGTGCCGGACAAAAAAACGGCAGAAGGCGTGACTCTTCTGCCGGGTTGATATCGCCTGTACGGGGCTGACTATTTTTTCAACTGATCTCTTATTTCTCTCAGCAAAAGAATGTCTTCACTGGGTTCGGCGGGAGCTTCCGGTTTCTCCTCTTCCTGTTTCTTCAGCTTATTGATGACTTTTACCAAAATGAACACGGCAAAAGCGACAATGGTGAAGCTGATGATCTCATTGGCAAACAGGCCGTATTTGATGACCGGTGCTCCTGCCTCCTCGGCTGCTGCGAGTGTGGCATACGTTCCCTCGCCCAGATTGATAAACAGATCGGAGAAATCCACCCCTCCCATCAGCAGGCCAATCGGCGGCATGATCACCCCTTCCACCAGCGTGCTTACGATTTTTCCGAAGGCAGCGCCGATAATGATACCAACCGCCATATCGACCACGTTCCCCTTGACGGCAAACTCCTTGAATTCCTGTATCATGCCCATTTTTTACTCTCCTTTGAGATTGGATTGTGAACAACTACCGGTTTATCCTGAAAATGTACCCTTTCTGTCTCTCATCCCTTTCTGTCCCGAATCTAAAGGGGCGCAACTACCCGGCTCGTCCATGAAATCCGCCATTTCTGTGCTGAAAAATGGCATTTACAGTTGTAATTTCCCGTTTTTCGCTTCGATACGGGCGGATTTTGAGGGCAATTTGAGCCGTTAGCGCGAGTGTGACATTGTACCGGGTGGTTACAAGTATTATTGACGGAAGGCCGCCTTGCAGCGGCCTTCCGTCAATGCGTGCTAATGCGTAGATACTCCCAGCGCCTTGACGGTGGCAATGTTCAGATACTTGTCCACCGGAAGGTTGTTTTTCCGCTGAAAGGCATTGACCGCCGCCATGGTTCCGGAGCCGATGACACCGTCAATCGGGCCGGGGTCAAAACCTTTCGCTTTCAGAGCGCGCTGAATATCGGCAATACGATCACGGGTCATGTTGGTTTGACAGAGAATGCTGCGCCACTCCATGTGGCCGTCAGCGATTTTCTCCTGGCGGGTTACCGTGGAGTAAACGGCCGGAATTTCGATGGCCTGCGTTTGAGGTGGAGTCACCAGCTCGGTAACGGTAATGGTTTTGTACTGGGCGGGAATTTCGACTCTTACAGTATGCTCCGGCTCGGCAACGACCCGTTTTTTCACCGTTTTGTAGACAGCCGGGATCTGAACGGTCTTTGTCGTTGCTGGTGTTTTCAGAACCTTGCGGGTGACTGTCTTATAGGTAGCGGGAACCTCCACCAGGCACATGATCTCCCCTGTGGTCTGATCGATGCGCTGAATCGGGCCGGTCCCTTTTTTCCAGACGGTATGAGCCGGTTTATCCAGCACCTTTTCCGTAACGGTTTCGTAAGTGGCAGGAACAGTGACGATCCTCTCCTCCGCAGGTTTTACGAGAACGCGCTCTTCTACCCACTTGTATTTCGCGGGAATAACCTTGAGTTTTTCAGAAGCCTCTTTGACCAGTACCCGTTTTTTTACCCTCTGGTACTTGGCGGGTATCACTTCGTAGCGGGTACCCGCCTCTTTCTTGACCACTTTTTCGCTGACGACTTTGTACTTTGGCGGAACCCATACGCGAGTGTAACACTCGCCCGGTTTGGCCTGAGGGGGAAGCATAGAGTCTCCCCCCTCTGCCAGGGATGGCGCATGTGCCGATGCTTCCTGCTGCTTTTTGGCCAGTGCATCGGCTTTTTCCTGCAGGGTTTGTTCCTTGCGGGCCAGTGCTGCCTCGCGCTCTTTCAATGCCTCCAGTTTCGCGGAGCAGGAAATGCACTCCTCTTGGCTAATCGACGCGGTCTCCCTTGGTGCATGAGAGCACGCGCCGAGGAGTAGCGCAACGGATGCTGCTACAGTGATTTTTCCCCAGGAACTCGATATTTTCATTTTTGACCTACCTCGGTTTTGCTTGCAATAAAACAAATCAGTCACGCTCCCCCGAACTTGCGAGCATGGTTGCTTTTTCATACGGGCTGCGCCCGCTCCGCTCGGTTGCCGGCATTCTTTTTTACTTTCCGTTTTTCACGGGGAGCACAATATCCTGTATTGCATCCCGCCGGGAAACGTTATGACATGAAACTGAATCGTGGCCCATTTTTTACTGTTCGATAACGATTGTCCATACGTCTTGCCGGTATCGTGGCTATTTTTACAATAAGTTGAAAATCACAAATATAATCCGGAAAGCATAGGTTCCCGTCCGGTTGGTACAGAGGCATCATCGCGTTTTTTCCGGGATGCGGATTTTCTGCCCCGGGTAGATTAGATCGGGATCCTTGATGACCTCGCGGTTCGCCTCGAAGATGAATAGGTAATCCTGTGGATTACCGTAGAACCGCTTGGCGATACCAGACAATGTATCGCCCTTGACAACCGTATAATATTCGATGCGTACGGCTTGTTGGGGCGCAGCTATTGCATCTGCTTCAACCGTGTGGACGCCTTGCACGTTACCGGCCATCAATACGGTTTTTTCCATCGCCTCGGCGGATTCTGCTTTACCTGAAAGCGTGATTACGCCATCCTGGAACCTGACACTTAAATCCGATACGCCGGGATTGTCTTCCTCAATACTCTGCTGGACTTTTTCGGCGGCATCATCATCTTTTCCAAACAGCTTTTTGCCAAATTCCGTTGCAAAGTCGAACAGTCCCACGGCACGTCTCCCTGTTGCATTTTTAGAAAAAAACCAAATTTATCAATGTATAACTGATTCCCATTATATTCTTGATCAGATCTATAATCAAACGTCACGTTGGGATGGCCTTGGCCACAGGAAGGGATGGATCGGGCAGCAGGGGTTTTAGAAAGCGTCCAGTATGCGACAGGGGAGCGGTTATGATTTTCTCCGGAGGGCCGGCCGCAACCAGGGAGCCACCGCCATCTCCTCCTTCAGGTCCCAGATCCAGGATCCAGTCGGCGGTTTTGATTACGTCCAGATTGTGTTCGATGACCACAATGGTATTGCCTCTGTCACGCAGCCGGTGCAGTACTTTCAACAGCTGTTCGATATCGTGAAAGTGCAGCCCGGTGGTGGGTTCATCCAGTATATACAGGGTATTCCCCGTATCCCGTTTGGAGAGTTCGCGGGCCAGCTTGACCCGTTGTGCCTCTCCTCCCGACAGCGTGGTGGCGCTCTGTCCCAGTCTGACATAGCTCAGTCCCACGTCAGTCAATGTTTGCAGCTTGCGGGCCAGTGACGGAATGGCGTCGAAGAAGAGACGGGCATCTTCCACTGTCATCTCCAGAACCTGGTGGATGTTTTTTCCCTTGTATTTTATCTCCAGGGTTTCCCGGTTGTAGCGTTTACCCTTGCAGACATCGCAAGGTACGTAGATGTCGGGCAGAAAGTGCATCTCCACCTTGATTACGCCGTCCCCCTGGCAGGCTTCGCATCGACCACCTTTGACGTTGAAACTGAAACGGCCTGGATTGTAGCCTCGTGCTCTTGCTTCGGGTGTCCCAGAAAACAGTTCACGAATGGGGGTGAAAATACCGGTATAGGTGGCGGGGTTGGAGCGCGGGGTGCGGCCGATGGGACTCTGATCGATATCGACCACCTTATCAAACTGTTCCAGCCCGGTGATCTCCTTGCAGGGTGCCGGATTGGTTCCGGCTCTGTGCAGCTTTCGTGCGGCCAGACGGTAGAGGGTATCGTTAATCAAAGTGGATTTCCCGGAGCCGGAAACACCGGTAACCGCCGTCATCAGGCCGATGGGTATCTCGACATCCACCGCTTTGAGGTTGTTGCCGCTGGCCCCGCGGATCGTCAGCATCCGCCCCGGTTCGGGTGGGTGTCGTTTTTCCGGTATCTCGATGCGCTTCTCCCCCGAGAGGTATTGCCCGGTGAGTGAATGTTTACAGGAGATGATTGCCTGAACGTCCCCCTGGGCTACGATCTGGCCACCATGGACTCCGGCTCCCGGTCCGATATCCACGATGTGATCGGCGCGGCGGATGGCGTCTTCATCGTGCTCCACCACGATGACGGTATTGCCCAGATCGCGCAGATAGGTCAGGGTCTGGAGCAGCCGTTCGTTGTCCCGCTGATGCAGACCAATGGATGGTTCGTCAAGGATGTACATTACCCCTACCAGCCCGGCACCGATCTGGCTGGCCAGCCGGATGCGTTGCGCCTCTCCGCCCGACAGGGTATCGGCACTGCGGTCCAGCGTCAGATAATCCAGACCTACGTTGACCAGAAAGCGCAGGCGCAGTGTGATCTCCTTAAGGATGGGGGCGGCAATCTCGCCTGATTGTCCCGGCAGTTGCAGATTCAGAAAAAAATCATAGGCACGTCCTACCGGCAGGGAGGTGATTTCCGGCAGCCGGTGATCGGCTACGAATACGTGCCGTGCCGCTGTGTTCAGGCGGCTTCCATCACAGTCGGGACAGCGCTGCTGATTCAGGTATTTGGCCAGCTCCTCTCGTACCGCGTTCGATTCGGTTTCCCGATAACGGCGTTCCATGTTGGGGATTATTCCCTCGAACGGTTGAGTTTTGATCATTGAGCCGCCCCGTTCGTTGAAATAGGTGAAGGTGATGGCTTCGTCACCGCTGCCGTACAGAATGGCATCCTTCACCTGCTGCGGGAGTTGGCTGAAGGGGGTGTCGATATCGAACCGGTAGTGTTTTGCCAGTGACTCCAGCATCTGGAAATAGTAGGCATTGCGCCGATCCCAGCCACGGATGGCTCCGGCGGAGAGGCTCAGATCGGCATGATTGACCACCCGATCCGGGTCGAAAAACTGCCTTGCTCCCAGACCGTCACAGGTGGGACAGGCACCTGCCGGATTGTTGAAGGAGAACAGCCGGGGTTCCAGTTCGGTGAGCGAGTATCCGCAATCGGGGCAGGCGAATTTTGCCGAAAAGACCAGCTCTTTCCGGGGCCTGTTCTCGTCCATGAAGGCGATACGGGCAAGGCCGTCTGACAACTGCAGTGCTGTTTCAAACGAGTCGGCCAGACGCTGTTCCAGATCGGGTCGGATCTTGAAACGGTCAACCACCACCTCAATGGTGTGTTTGTGGTTTTTTTGCAGTTTGGGGGGCTCGTCAAGTTCATACACCCGTCCGTCAATGCGGGCGCGTACGAAGCCCTGGGCACGCAGCTCATCGATGAGTTGCAGGTGCTCTCCCTTGCGCTCCTTGATAACCGGGGCGAGCAGCATCAGCCGTTCTCCTTCCGGCAGAGTCATTACCTGATCGACCATTTGGCTGACGGTCTGTGCCCGCAGTGCGCTGTTATGTTCCGGGCAACGGGGCTCGCCGGCCCGAGCGAACAGCAGCCGCAGGTAGTCGTGGATCTCGGTGACCGTACCCACCGTGGAGCGGGGATTGTGCGAGGTAGACTTCTGTTCGATGGAAATCGCCGGGGAGAGCCCTTCGATATGCTCCACGTCGGGTTTTTCCATCATCGACAGGAACTGGCGTGCATAGCTGGAAAGCGACTCCACATAACGTCGTTGTCCTTCCGCGTAGATGGTGTCAAAGGCCAGGGATGACTTGCCTGAACCCGACAGGCCGGTGAAAACGATCAGTTTGTCCCTGGGCAGATCCAGATCGACGTTTTGCAGGTTGTGGGTTTTGACGCCACGGATTTTAATCATCTTTTCCATCTTCACTTTTTCTCAGCGGAACGCAACCTGTTACTATAAGATGCTTTGGCTGTGAGAAGCAAAGAAAGTAATGACTCCTGTGCAAACAACCATTTCTGAAACAATGACTCCGCTGGAGCGCCGCGCCGCGGCTTCACTTGCCAGCATCTATGCGTTGCGCATGCTGGGCCTGTTCATGATTCTGCCGGTGTTTGCCTTGTATGCGGAGCATCTGGATGGCGTGACTCCAACCCTGGTTGGGGTGGCGCTCGGCATCTACGGCCTGACCCAGGCGCTGTTTCAGATTCCCTTCGGGTTGGTGTCGGATCGCATTGGGCGCAAGTCGGTGATTACGGCGGGGCTGTTGATTTTTGCGCTGGGCAGCGCGGTGGCCGCCATGTCGGATTCCATCCAGGGGGTTATCGTCGGCCGGGCGCTGCAGGGGGCCGGGGCGGTGGCCGCCGTGGTGTTGGCGCTGGCTGCGGATCTCACCCGCGAAGAGCACCGCTTGAAGGTGATGGCGGGCATCGGTATCAGTATCGGCGTCTCCTTTTCGGTGGCGCTGGTGGCCGGCCCGATGCTGGATCACTGGATCGGCGTGCCGGGGATTTTCTGGCTGACAGCGTTGCTGGCGCTGGGTGGGATTGCAGTGCTTCATTTCTGGGTGCCAAAGCCGACCCATCTGCATCTGCACCGTGATACCGAAACGGTGCCAGGACAGTTCCGGGAGGTGTTGACCGATGGGCAACTGCTGCGTCTGGATTTTGGGATATTTGCCCTGCATATGGCGCTGACCGCAATTTTTGTGGTGGTGCCGCACATTTTGCGGGACAGCGCGGGTATGCCGGTAAACCAGCACTGGCACATCTACCTGCCGGTCATGCTGGCCGCTTTTGTGGCAATGGTTCCGTTTATCATCATTGCCGAAAAAAAACGGCGCATGAAGCAGGTTTTCTCTGGTGCTATCCTTGGGCTGGGACTGTCAATGATTGGCATGTGGCTGTCTCATGACAACCTTATCGGTATTGCCCTGGCGCTGTTGCTGTTCTTTACAACCTTCAATCTTCTGGAGGCGAGCCTCCCATCGCTGATAGCCAAGACGGCTCCAGCCTACAGCAAGGGTACCGCCATGGGGGTCTACTCCAGTTCCCAGTTTCTGGGTGCGTTTGCGGGTGGATTTATGGGCGGCTGGCTCAACGGCCGCTATGGTCTGGGCGGTGTGTTTCTGTTCAGTGCCGTGATCACCGGCGTGTGGCTGTTGATGGCGTTGACCATGCGTGAGCCGCGGTATCTCAGCAGTTATCTGATCAATGTCGGGCAGATCGATGCCGCCCGCGCCGAGACGTTGACACAGCAGTTGCTGAAGGAGCGGGGGGTTGAAGAGGCGGTGGTGCTGGCGGAAGATGGGGTTGCCTATCTGAAAGTGGATATGGAGAAGATGGACAAGGGCGCACTGGCAAAATATTCGAGTGATTTGGAAACATAGGAGAGCGTTATGGCAAGAGGTATCAACAAAGTGATTCTGATCGGTAATCTCGGGAACGATCCCGAGGTTCGTTATATGCCGGATGGTGGCGCGGTGGCCAATTTAACCGTTGCTACCAGCGAGCAGTGGAAGGACAAGCAGACCGGGGAGCAACAGGAGCGTACCGAGTGGCATCGGGTGGTGATGTTCCGCCGCCTGGGCGAGATTGCCGGGGAGTACCTGAAGAAGGGCTCAAAGGTCTATATCGAAGGAAAACTGCAGACGCGGAAGTGGCAGGATCAGAACGGTAACGACCGCTACACCACCGAGATCGTAGCCAATGAGATGCAGATGCTGGACAGCCGAGGTTCGGGCGGCAGCTCGAATTTCAACCAGCAGCCACCGGCCGGTGGGCAATCCGGCGGCGCCAAACCGGGCAACCCGCCAGCGGCCGGGGGTGTCGATGACTTCGATGATGACATTCCGTTCTGAAGCAGCGTCCGGACCCGATTGAGATTATGCCGGAACAGCAGATCCGTCTCTCCATCTCCGGTATGAGCTGTGCCGGCTGCGTGGCCGCCGCTGAGGCGGCGCTGAAGGGTGTTCCCGGCGTCACCGAAGCCACGGTCAACTTCGCCGAGCACACCGCGGTTGTAAACGGCACGGCCAGCGCCGAGCAGTTGATCGCTGCCGTTACCCAGGCGGGCTACGGGGCCGCGGTGCTGCGTGGGGCTGATGACGAGGCGGAGAAAGAGGCGGCCGAGCTGGCCCACTACCGCCGCCTGTTGCGCAATACGCTGGTTGCCGGACTGGTGGGGGTGCCGCTTTTTCTAGGGGGGATGGCGGGGTTGCTTCCGCATGTCGCCACACCTGCCGGCACACTGTTCTGGTTGCTGATTGGGCTGGCGACGCTGGCGGTGTTGATCTATGCCGGCGGCCATTTTTTTACCGGTGCCTGGAAGTCGTTCTGGAACCACAACGCCAACATGGATACGCTCATCGCCTTGGGTACCGGCAGCGCCTGGAGTTACTCGATGGCGGTGGTGCTGTTTCCGGAGCGTGTGCCCAGCCTGGCCCAGCACGCCTATTTTGAAGCGGCGGCTATTATTATCGCGCTGATCAATCTGGGTTCCGCCCTTGAGGTGCGCGCCCGTGGCAAGACCTCGGAGGCCATCAAGCGGCTGATCCATCTGCAACCCAGAACTGCGCGGGTAGTTCGCGATGGTAAAGAGCTGGATCTGCCCATCGACCAGATTGGGCTGGACGAGACGCTGCGCGTTCGTCCCGGTGAGCGAATTGCCGTGGATGGCGTCATCATCGAGGGCCACTCAACCGTGGATGAGTCGATGCTTACCGGTGAACCCCGGCCGGTAAAAAAACGGCCGGGAGATGAGGTTACCGGTGGAACTATCAATAAGGCTGGCACCTTTTTGTTTCAGGCCCGCCGTGTTGGTGCGGATACTGTTCTGGCCCGCATCATCGAGATGGTGCGTCAGGCCCAGTCCAGCAAACCGGCCATCGGCCGCCTGGCGGATCGGGTGGCTTCGATATTCGTGCCGGTGGTATTGATTGTCGCCGTGATGACATTTCTGGCCTGGTACAATTTTGGTCCGCAGCCATGGGGGGGGTATGCCCTGGTAACCACCATGACGGTGCTGATTATCGCCTGCCCCTGCGCGCTGGGGTTGGCGACGCCGATGTCGATTATGGTGGGGGTGGGCAAGGCAGCCGAATATGGCGTACTGATCCGTAACGGAGATGCACTGCAGCAGGCGGGTAAACTGACCACTGTCATCCTGGACAAGACTGGCACCGTTACCGAGGGAAAGCCCGGCGTGACTGCACTGGTTCCGGCTTCCGGGTGGGATGAGCAGCAGCTGCTGCGAATGGCCGCCGGGGTGGAGTCGGGTTCGGAACATCCGTTGGCGCAAGCGGTTCTGGATGCGGCGCTGGAGCAGGGGATTACGGTTTCTCCCGTTACAGATTTCGAAGCGGTTGCGGGACGAGGTGTTCGTGGCCGTGTGGATGGAAAGCATGTCTTGTTCGGCAATGACAGGTTCATGGTTGATAATGGTGTATATGCCGGTGACCTTGAGAAGAGGGCTGCCGCCCTTGCAGCGCAGGCGGAAACACCAATATATCTGGCAGTTGACGGGCGTGCTGCAGGTATTGTCAGTGTGGCTGATCCCGTCAAACCCGACTCAAGGGATGCGATTGCACGGCTGGGGGCCGCAGGAATCAAGGTAGTGCTGCTTACGGGTGACAGCCGGGCAACAGCGGAGGCGGTGGCCCGCGAGGTAGGGGTGGAAGAGGTAATTGCCGAGGTAATGCCAGAGGACAAGGACTCCAAGGTAAGCGGGCTCCAGTCGAACGGAGAGATTATCGGTATGGTGGGGGATGGAATCAATGATGCGCCTGCGTTGGCTCGTGCCGATGTGGGTTTTGCTATTGGCACCGGAACCGATGTCGCTATCGAGAGCGCAGATATAACCCTGATACGGGGTTCGCTGCATGGTGTGGCCGATGCTATCGCAATCTCCAATGCCACAGTAACAAACATCAAGCAGAACCTGTTCGGGGCTTTCGTTTATAACAGTATTGGTATTCCTGTTGCTGCGGGAGTGCTTTACCCGTTGATGGGAATGCTGCTGAACCCCATGGTAGCCGGGGCGGCGATGGCGATGTCATCGCTTACCGTGGTAAGCAATGCCAACCGATTGCGTCTGTTCAAGCCTCGTGGGGAGGCAAAAAGGGGATGATGACTATCCTGGTTAATCTGACCGGGCTGGTGCTGGTTGTGGCTATCGTCTGGTGGTTCTGGCTGGCTAAACCGGATAAGGATTAATCCGGCAATAACAGGATATCCACCCGGCGTCTGCCGGGCCGGAGAGTCCAACACCGAAGGTTCTGAAACAGCGGATATCTCGTGCCGGGGAAACTTCCTGGCAGGGGGTCGTCCGGAGAGCTAAAGGACTTTCAAGCTACATCGACCGGATTCGGCCGTTGAGACGGCTTTTGTGGCGGCTAGCCTTGTTTTTGTGGATTAACCCCTTTCCCGCCATGCGGTCGATTACCGGCACCGCGGCGCGGTAAGCCGCTTCGGCGTCTGTTTTGTTGCCGGCCTCGATGGCGCCAGCAACTTTCTTGATGCAGGTGCGCATCATCGAGCGCATGCTGGCGTTGCGCTGGCGGCGTTTCTCCGCCTGGCGGGCGCGCTTTCTAGCTTGGGCTGAGTTGGCCATTACGACTCCTGTAAAAATAGATACTGAACAGATAATAATGGCAGCATGCAGCAGTCATGTCAAGCGCAAAGTTGCCGTGGCGTAACTATTCAGCATCGTATGAAACAAGCCGGTAACTGTTCAGATTGCCCCTGAAATTCGTCAGTTCAAGGCGAAAAATGGGGGTTTACGCGTGTAAATGACCATTTTTCAACGCAGAAATGGCGTATTTCAGGGGTGAGCTGAATAGTTACGCCGTTACGCCGTGGCAACCAAACGGGATCCACCCCAAGTATAATATGCGAACTGCCGAAAAACCGGGAAATCTTGTGGATAAGCAGCCGTTTGCAAAGGATGCCGCGCGCTATTTTATTCTTGTATTTCAATTGATTACCAGAGCAGACATACCCTCAGGAAAAAAAACGGCCAAGGAAAAATTGAACATTTGCGGGGTATCGTTTGTCAAATCCGCTGCACCGTGCTGAAGTACCTGAAGTTGACAGTTACCGGCAAAGTGCTTTACCATTACCGCGTTTTGCTCTAGGACTGTAGCAGACGAAACGTTGGACAGACGCGCCCTGCGGATACCGGGGCAATTGACAGAAAAACGTTGCCGACCGAAGTGGAGATTTCGCACTGGGCGGTAGCGAGAGTACAGGAGAAAGTTATGAAAAAAACAGCAATCGCTTTGGCTGGTTTTGCTATGATTGGACTCGGAGCCGCTCATGCGGGAGATGCCGCGAAAGGAGAGGAGATCTACAAGCAGGTGTGCTTCGCATGCCATGACGCCGGTGTCGCCGGTGCTCCGAAGCTGGGTGACAAGGCTGCCTGGGAGACGCGCCTGGCTCAAGGCGAGGAGACGCTGATCAAGCACTCCCTCGAAGGGTTTACCGGTGAGACAGGTACCATGCCTCCGAAGGGCGGCCGTACCGATCTGAGCGATGAGGCTGTTAAAGATGCCGTTGCCTTTATGCTGAGCAAGGTAAAGTAGCCTGATTGACACTCAGGGCGATTCGTAACAACCTATCTTGGGGAAGGGGCTATCTATCCATGAAGAAACTGGGCATTGTGGTCTTGGTCGCTGCCGTTGGATTTGCGGGCAGTGCGTTTGGCGCAGGCAGCGCCGAAGCGGGGAAAGGCAAGGCAGGGGCATGCGCCGGCTGTCATGGTGCTGACGGCAACAGCCTGGTGCCAAATTTCCCCAAGCTGGCCGGGCAGCATGCTGCTTATTTGTCCAAACAGCTTGCGGATTTCAAGTCCGGGGCGCGTTCGGATGCAACCATGGCGCCTATGGCGGCACCTCTGAATGAGCAGGATATCGAAGATATTGCTGCTTATTTTTCCAGTCAGTCCGGAACTGTCGGGAAGGGGAATGCCGAGCTTGCCGGGTTGGGCGAGAAGATCTACCGTGGTGGTAATCCGGCTACCGGTGTGGCTGCCTGTATTGCCTGCCACGGACCCACCGGGGCAGGGAATTCTGCTGCCAACTTCCCGAAGATAGGTGGTCAGCACGCTGCTTATGTGGTGAAGGCTTTGAATGATTTCAAGTCGGGCGCCCGAAGCAACGATGTTAACCAGATGATGCGCGGCGTCGCCGCAAAAATGACAGATGAAGAGATCAAGGCGGTGGCTGAGTTTGTCGCAGGGTTGCATTGATTCTCTTTAAATAAATATCTGTTGTGGATTGCGCGGGGTGCCGCGCATAAAAAAAGGTGGTTGATAACCACCTTTTTTTATGCGGTCGTGGGGGGGCATCCAGGTTGCCAAAACCGCTCGCTCCGTCGCATCCTCGTTACCTCGGCGCTAGGCCATGCAGCACTCCCCCAAATTGGTTTGACGCGATTGTTCGGAGGCCTGTTTTCCCCTCTGGCGCTCCGCACGACGGATAAGCGGTGCGGCCTTGATCGCTTTCGGGGGATAACCGCCCTGGCTTCGCTCTCCCCGGCGGTTATCTATTGTAAAAAGGCCGGCTACTCAAGGAGTTGCAGTGTACAGGAGCAGTTGCGCAGATTGCCCCCTGAAATCCGTCGGTTCAAGGCAAAAAAAGTGAGTTTGCAACTGTAACGACCGTGGATTTCAGGGTTCAAGCCGAGCAGGTACGGGAAAAGCTATTTTTTCCCCGCTGCGTAGAAGTAACGGTTGAAAATTGCAACATCGGTGCTCAGGCGACGAATCAGATGATCGAGACTGATGATTGCGTGCTCCAGCAGGTTAACCGCGATGAAAGGATGCTCTATCCGTAATCGTTTGTACATGGTGCGGGTGAGGCGTAACAATCTTGTGTCGGATGAGACAGCCATCATGCGGACGGAACGGGGCTGGCGATCGAAAAAAGACATTTCTCCCATGAGTTCCCCCTCTTTCATGCGGCCGATTTCAACCTGATTGTCACCGTTGTCGTAAACCAGCGCGGCCTCACCGCGTACGACAAAATACAGGGCTTCGCCGACCTCTCCGATATCTGCAATGGTTTCTTTTTTCTTGAAGGTGATAAGCTCGGTATATTCAAGCAGGGTTTCGACCTCTTTGATAGTCAGTGATTCACAGAGATACTGCTGGTTGAGAAATTCGGTAAGATCGATTGCCGTCGTACCCATACATAGCCTCTCTTTTTGGTTACAATCCAGATCATTGCTCCGCCAGCAAGAAATTGGCAGATTAGTGAATAGCATAAAGCATCAGGCAGGTTTCGCAAATTATATGGAACTTTTGTGCACAGTCCGGCACTATACAGGTACTTTACGACAGCAAAAGGGGGGCTTGCCGGGTCCTGCTGGTTTTCGGCGATGTTCTCTATCCGGGTTGGAAATCTTAACGTGCCGCAACGTCATTGAATTTATGAAGGTGACCGGCGCTTTTCTGGATACTTTAACGAAGAAGGGGTAGATCTATGGCATACGGTGCAGGCGCAAAATGGAGTGTCATCTTGCTGGTTCTGTTGGCTGGATTCGTGACGGGCGCTGCGGGTGATACATATAAGGAAGGGGTCCACTATCAGCTTGTCGAACCGCCCGTTCCGACGAGTACAGGTGAGAGAGTCGAGGTGGTGGAGCTGTTTTGGTATGGTTGTCCGCACTGTTACGACTTTGACCCTTATGTAAAGCGCTGGATGATGCGCAAGCCAGGAAATGTAGAGTTTGTACATATTCCGGCTGTTTTCAACAAGATGTGGGAGTTGCATGCCCAGGCTTTCTACACAGCCAAGGCGCTGGGAATTGGTGGTAAAATCCATGACGCCATGTTCGATGCCATGCACCAGGGGGGGCAGAAACTCCCTACTCCAGCCAGTTTGCAGGGGCTGTTTGCGCAGTACGGGGTAAGTGAGGATGACTTTTATAAGGCGTTTAACTCCTTTGCGGTAAAAAGCCAGGTAAAGCGCGCTGTTCAACTGACCAAAAGTTATGGTATTGAGGGCGTGCCTGTCATGATCGTAAACGGAAAGTACCGGGTTGGCGCCAGGGGCGTGCGAAGCTATTCCGAGTTGCTCAAGGTGGTGGATTATCTGGTGAGCAAAGAGGTTGCTGCTTCAACCAGGCCGTGATTGAGCGGCTGGCTGCTCCGGCCTTGGCCCGCTCACTGGATCATCTTCCTTGCTCGCCGGAAGGTACGGGCGGTTTCGGAGAGGGCGGGTGCTTTTTGTAACTGTTCGTTCTGAAACTGAATATTTTCCGCCACAGGATACCATTCAGGCCACTTTCCCCGCAATAATGGGTCTCCCTTGGTGGTGCTTGTCTCCATGAAATGGATTTTTTCACCGGATCACTATAGTGAAAGAGTTGCATGGCTGTCCGATAATAGGGTTTTGGGCGGCTGAGGCTCCTATACTTGATTGCCGGGTTAGTCCCTTTCGCAAGAGAGGGGAAGCGCCTTGGTACGCTTTTTCGGGGCGTTTGCAGCAACGGAGGGGGAAATGAAGGCAGCAGAGTTGTTCATAAAATGTCTTGAAAATGAGGGTGTAGAGTGTATTTATGGCGTTCCGGGAGAGGAGAACCTGGAGTTCATGGATGCACTTCTTGATTCGAGCATTCGTTTTGTAACCGTCCGGCATGAGCAAGGAGCCGCGTTTATGGCGGATGTCCATGGGCGTTTAACCGGGAAGGCGGGTGTTTGCCTGGCGACTTTGGGGCCGGGTGCTACCAATTTGATCACGGGAGTGGCCGATGCGAACATGGATCATGCTCCCGTGGTGGCAATTGCGGGCCAGGCAGCCACTAACCGGCTGCATAAGGAGTCCCATCAGGTTCTCGACCTGGAACGTATTTTTCACCCGGTTACCAAGTACTCCTCCCGGCTGCTGACTCCCAACATTATTAGCGAGGTTGTCCGCAAGGCTTTCAAGGTGGCGCAGACGGAAAAATCCGGCGCCTGTTTTATCGAGTTTCCGGAAAATATCGCTGAAATGCCGATTGTCGATGAGCCGCTCCCGGTTAAGCATGCCACCATTCCCGAGCCGCCGAGGGAGCGGGTAGAGTTTGCCGCACAGGTGATCTCCGAGGCAAAGAACCCGATTATCCTGGCCGGCAACGGCGTGGTACGGGGGCGGGCGTGGCAGCAACTGGCCGATTTTTCCGCGCGGCTTAATATTCCGGTCACCAATACCTTCATGGCCAAGGGGGTTGTTCCTTTTGCCAGGAATCCGTTGGCGTTGGGTAGCGCCGGTCTGCAGTCGAAAGATTATGTTACCTGTGGTTTTGATCGTGCAGATGTTATTATCTGTATCGGGTATGATCTGGTGGAGTACCACCCCTATTTGTGGCACCCTACCAAGGATCGCACGATCGTACATATCGATATGTCGCCGGCGGAGGTTGATGCCTATTACCCCGTAACAGTTGGAGTGGTGGGTGATTTGAAGCACAGCCTGCTGCGTATCGCGGAGTTGGCAACGCCGCATACCGGGCACGCCATGCGGGCGCTGAGGGACATCCTTGTGAAGGATATGAACCATCATCGTGATGATTGCAGTTTTCCGGTCAAGCCGCAAAAGCTGATTTGGGATCTCCGCACAGCAATGGCGCTGCCTGATATTGCGGTCTGTGATGTTGGAGCCCACAAGATGTGGATGTCCCGCATGTTTCGTTGTGAGCGGCCGAATACCTGCATTATATCCAACGGGTTTGCCAGTATGGGAATAGCCGTACCGGGTGCCATTGCCGCTTCGCTTGCCATGCCGGATCGCAACGTTGTGGCCGTTACCGGGGATGCGGGGTTTCTGATGAATTCACAGGAGCTCGAAACCGCTGTGCGATTGAAGATATCGCTGGTGGTGTTGATATGGAATGATGGTGGATATGGACTTATCGAATGGAAGCAGATGAACCGTTTTGGGCGCAAGTCGAATGTCGATTTCAGCAATCCTGATTTTGTTATGTATGCGGAATCCTTTGGCGCGAAGGGCATCCGTATCGGGCGCACTGAAGAGCTGCTGCCGGCATTGCGGCAGGCGTTGCAAGATGATGCGGTTACCGTTATCGATTGCCCCGTGGATTATAGCGAAAACCTGAAACTTACCAAGCAGATGGGGGAGATGGTATGTCCTGTGTGACTGAGTCGATTCCGATGCCGGCGGACGTCGTTCGCCAACCTGCATCCGGAAGCCGGCTCAGGCTGCTTAGCTACAATATCCAGGTAGGTATCGCAACCCAGCGGCCACGCCACTATTTGACCAATAGCTGGCGGCATATCATTCCCCACCCGGGGCGGTTTAACAATCTGGATCACATTGCCCATCTGTTACATGACTATGATATTGTTGGATTGCAGGAGGTGGATGCCGGGAGCTTGCGCAGCAATTTTATCAATTTGACAGAATATCTGGCGGACAAAGCGGGTTTTCCCTTCTGGCATCACCGCGTCAATCGCCGTCTGGGCAAGTTCGCCCGGCACGCAACGGGGCTGCTCAGCCGGATTCGTCCGGCCAAGGTCGCGGAGCAGCGCCTGCCGGGGTTGATTCCCGGAAGGGGGTTTACCGCCGCACTATACGGTCAAACGGAAGAGCCGCTGGTTGTATTCAATATCCACCTGGCGCTGAGCAGGCGGGTGCGGCTGGAACAGATCAGTTACCTGGCCGATTTGGTCAACCAGTACCCCCATGTCATACTGATGGGTGACATGAACTGCCAGCCGGACAGTCCGGAGCTTGCTTATCTGTTTCGCCGAACCCGGTTGCGTGAACCGGCGGACAGGTTTCATACCTTTCCCAGTTGGCAGCCAAACCGCAATATCGATCATATATTGGTAACCCCGGAGCTGGAGGTGCGGGAGGCGCGGGTATTGAGGCACGCCTATTCTGATCACCTTCCGATATCGATGGAACTCACCGTACCCGATAGCGTTTTTTTGCACCGGTGATGCCAATATTCAGTGGAGGTCCGTTCGCGGCTTGCGGCCGGGTGCCCTGCCGTGACGGAGGCGGTTTTTCGGTCTGGTTGCCTCTTTTCTGGAGCGCTCGATATCACATATCTGCTCCACTATTCGCAAGCGGTGCTCACTGTCCTTATCAAGGAACTGAATCCCGATTTCGATATCGTTGTTCTTGCGTCGGCACCAGGAGATGCGTCCGCGGGTTTCCAGACCGGGATCAAGGGTTGGCAAGCGGATGTTTACCTGTGTCCCCGGTTCAATCGGCTCACCCGTTCGATAACAGAGGCCGCCGAAGCTGATATTTTTGAGCAGCTGACTTTTCCCTGCCGGTTTCTTCGGGGTAGAAATTTCTACCGGTATTTTGGAAGGTTGTCGGATAAATGTTCTCATTTTGCCGGAATCTCGGTGTACAATCTCTCTTGCTTGGGTATCCTGTCTATCGCGGGTCGATAGCTGGTATATACTGGGGAAAACGTTAATGAAGCCATGTCCAGGGCGAACCCCGCCTGCCGGAGCAAGACATACTGCGCGGGTAATGCCAACCGCCACGTGATGCAACTGACGGACCTGCTGGCTTCACTTTGCTTTGTCCTAGTATAGGTATAGACAACATCGGACAGGATTTCTCACAAATTTTACCGGAAGCCGCAATGTCGCTCCGATACCAGGGCGCCAATTTGTTAAGATACGGCACATTTGCGGTTTCAGGAACAGGCGGGAACACGGCGCGGTGGCTGAAGAGGATATTTGTTGCCGTCTGGGCCATAAAATTGTGCTAAACCCAGCGTAACTATTCAGCTCACCCCTGAAATTCGCCATTTCTGCGTTGAAAAATGGTCATTTACACGCGTAAACTCCCATTTTTCGCCTTGAACTGACGAATTTCAGGGGCAATCTGAACAGTTACCGGCTTGTTTCATACTATGCTGAATAGTTA
>WFVH01000037.1 GCA_015491735.1 Gammaproteobacteria bacterium | reverse complement strand
TGCCGTGTCTTCACGCGGACGGTGAAGCTGGTGTGCTCGGTGTCCAGCCGGTTTCGGGGAGGGGGGGCGGCCATGCCGTGCCAGAACAGCAGCCGGTAGTAGGCGCATTCCGCGAGGGCGGTGCGCACCGCCAGCGAGCCGTAGAAGATCCCGCGCCGGGTGCGCGTGCCGAAACGGGAGCCGTACTTCAGCGGCGGGTAGCGGAAGGGGGTGGTGATGAGATAGTGATAGCCTGCCCCCTCCGGTGGCAGCGGGGGCTTGCTCTCCTCGAGGATTCGTTCCAGCAGCAGCTGTTCCGCCGCGGAATCCACCAGCAGGCTGGTGGCCGCCTGCTCCTGCGACTCCACCACCCGCACCGGCCGGGCACTCAGGGGAGCGATTCGGGAGGGGCCGTCACACTGTTGCCAGAGATTCTCCGGGGCGGTCACGGGGTTGCGCGAAGGTCAGATCTTGCCACGGATGGCGTCGAGATAGTCCAGCACATGGACCAGGCCGGTGACGCCCTGGATCAACTCCCTCGGCCGCCCCCCCAGATGGTGGTTGAAGTCGTTCAGCCAGTGGCGCAGCGCCTCCCGGTCCTTCCCCGTCAGGACGTAGAGGGCGCGGAAGATGCGGATCAGGCAGCTGGCAAGCTCTCCCGTCCTGGAGTGGGGATCCAGCCGTCCCCGCCGCTTGATGCGGGCCACCGAGGTGCGGTCGACGCCGAGGATTCTCCCCAGTTCCATCTGGTTCAGCCCCAGCTCCGTCTGGACCCGGAACAGGGCCTTGCAGAGCACCTGCTCCGGCAACGGGGTGGGAAGAGGTGCGACGTTACTCATGGCGGTTTCGCCTCCATTGAATCTCCCTTTTCACTATAGCATAACTGCTGCAAATGTAAATAAACTGTTCATATTGATGCAAATGTTACACTCTGAACCCGGTTCGCCCAAGTGGAATCCACCCGCAGCCGGTGCCGGCTGATTGACGGACGGCAAGCGCAGGGCTTCGGCCTTCGGCTGGTCTCCAGAGCTGTCAACCAGGTCATACGGTTCTCTTCATGGCCGAAGAAAAAATAACAATATAGCGATATTCTCCAGCAAAAGTTGTATCCAATACTCTAGTTTTAGCCACCTTTTTGTTGTAGTATCTGAAAAAAGCCCGATTCACCCCCCCCACGGGTTGAGCCAGGGGCAGACCAGAATGCGCTCCGGCTCAACAGGGTCCAACCAGGCGGACAGTAACCGATGAACAAGAGCACTCATGTACTGCATGGCGAACCACTTCCCCTCCCCTTTTCCGGGAACGGCAAGCCGGCGCTGTTTGGTCTTTTTCTCTTCCTGGTACTGTTTTCAACGCTGTTTTTTTCCAGGGCGTATGCGGGTGCGTATGAGGCTCCGC
The DNA here is from genome assembly GCA_015491735.1 of Gammaproteobacteria bacterium. Taxonomy (GTDB): domain Bacteria; phylum Pseudomonadota; class Gammaproteobacteria; order Thiohalospirales; family Thiohalospiraceae; genus DRMK01. The sequence continues at coordinate 99,667 of WFVH01000037.1, read as the reverse complement.
TCCCCGTGCAGCTGTCCACCGATCCGGATTTGTGCGTTTACGCACCTTGCCGGGAGGTCATCGATGCCGATAGTTTCTCGCCGCGGAAAGGGCGGCCCAGCTATGTAGAGGCCTATAAAGGCGAACGTAGCGCAAAGAAGCTGGTTGGCTATGTCTTTTTGTCCACTGATATCGTGGATATCCCTGCTTATTCCGGCAAACCGGTGGTTACCCTGATCGGAATGGATACCCGGGGCATTGTCACCGGCGTAAAGATATTACGCCACAGCGAGCCTATTTTATTGGTGGGGATACCGGAGTCGGAGTTGACCAAATTTGTCAAGCAGTATGTGGGCAAGTTTGTCGGCGACAAAATCGAGATAGGCGATGCCCGTGAAGGTGAAGGGTATATCGGGGTGGATGCTATCAGCGGCGCAACGGTTACCGTTATTGCCCAGAACCAGGTGATTCTGCGCAGCGCCATCGAAGTCGCCAAGCAGGTGGGAATCATGGAGCCTGTCGTCAGGCCGCAGGCCAGGCTCAAACCGCTGCAGGAGCGGCGTGACTGGGCCACGCTGGTCAAGGAAGGCAGTGTGCGGCGCCTGACAGTGCAGCATGCGGACATCGGTGAAAAAGATACCGGAAATCCGTATATCGATCTCTATTTCGGTTATCTAAACGCGCCGGTGATCGGTACAAGCATTCTGGGCGAAAGGAACTACCGCCGTTTGATGAAGGATCTCGGTCCGTCCGATCATGCCATTTTTATCATCGCCAACGGGGACGCCTCGTTCAAGGGATCCGGATTCGTCCGTGGCGGAATCTATGACCGCATCCAGATTGCGCAGGACATGGAGACGATCACCTTCCGGGACACGGACTATCTGCCGCTCTATCACATCGACGCACCAGGAGCGCCAGCATACCGGGAATCCGGCATTTTCATTATCCGCAGCAAAACGTTCAGTGCGGCATACCCCTGGAATCTGATTTTTTTGGCCCACCGGCAGGACAGGCAGACCAAGGATGTCAAGGTGTTCATCAACTTTGACAAGGAATACTGGTTGCCAGGGAGCTATCTGGAAGGTGGCAGGCCGGACTATAAACGGCCCGATCCGACCTGGCTGACAGTATGGAAGGCGAGAAAGGTGGAGGTGGCGCTGTTCATCCTGCTGCTGGCGGGAATAACGCTGTTCTACTTGTCGCGCGACAGATGGGTAAGGCGCGCCAGTCACCGGGACAAACGCTGGATATCAGTGCCGAAATATTTTTTCTGGATCAGCAGCGTGGGGTTCATCGGCTACTATACCATGGCGCAACCCAGTATCACCCATGTGATGACCTGGTTCCACTCGCTGGTCTATGGCTGGAAGTGGGAGCTGTTTCTTACCGATCCCATTATTTTCATCTTCTGGTGGTTCATTATTATTACGCTGTTCATCTGGGGGCGTGGTCTGTTTTGCGGCTGGTTGTGCCCGTATGGCGCACTGCATGAGCTGACCTTCAAGGCCGCCGGTGCGCTGGGTCTGAAGCGCTATCAGTTTGCGCTGCCCATGCCGCTGCACAACAAGCTGAAATGGTTGAAGTATATCATTTTCATCGGCCTGCTCGGTATATCATTCCACTCCATCGGCCTGGCGGAAAAACTGGCTGAAGTGGAGCCTTTCAAGACCACGTTTCTGACCGGAGTATGGAGCCGCTCCTGGCCTTTTATACTGTACTGGCTGGCGCTTTTTGCCTTGGCAATGCTGATGGAGCGCCCGTTCTGCAAGTATTTGTGCCCGCTTGGCGCCGGCCTTGCCATTCCCTCCACCTTTCGCCTGTTTGGCCTCAAACGCAAGCAGGAGTGTCAGACATGCCACGCTTGCGCCAATGATTGTGGTTCGCTGGCCATCGATGAGCAAGGGAGAATTGATCAGCGGGAGTGCATGCTTTGTCAAAGCTGCATGATTCTGTATTATGACGATCACGCCTGCCCTCCACTGTCGCAGGAGCGCAAGCGGCGCACCAGGGCCGGCTTGCCGCTGACCCGAATCGGTCCGGATGGCTACTTCATTCCAGTCAAAGAGTCAAATGAGTCTGTACATCGCCAGGAGCATTGACGGAGTACCAGCGATTTTATTGACCCGGCAAGCGAAACTATCGGCCTCAGGGCAACCGGCCTGGTTCAGCCCGCAGGGGGTGCGGCAGTGTTTTGGCGCCCTGCGCCAGACGCTCGCACGGTGGCCGGGGTTGGCCGGTTGGCTTGCCGGTTCGATACTGTTTCTGCTTTGGAGCGGCACACCACTTTACGCCAAAGAGTGGCTGGTCAGGCCGGGGCAAAGCATATCGGCCGCGATCCAGGCGGCCAAGGCGGGTGATACCGTTTCCGTCCAGCGTGGCTATTTCGAAGAGCGGCTGCTTATCGACAAAACACTGTTTCTGCGCGGCCTGAACCGCCCGACGCTGAGTGGCAACCTTCGCGACGATGTGATTCGGGTCTCGGCGGAAGATGTGGTTATCGAGGGGTTCATCATCCGCGACAGCGGCAAGGACCTGACCGCCCAGAATGCAGGCATCTATATCGAACCGGGCGCCCACCGGACAGTCGTGCGTAATAACGACCTGACCTACAACCTGTTCGGGATCTGGATCGAAAGTGTGGATGGCGTCCAGGTGATCGGCAATCTGATAACCGGCAAACGAGATCTGCTCTCGGCGAACCGCGGTAACGGAATTCAGCTTTACAACACCACGAATGCACGGATTATAGACAACAACATCAGCTTCTGCCGGGATGCGATTTATGTCGACATATCCAACCATGCGGTATTTCGCGGCAACAAACTGCACCATCTGCGCTATGGAACCCATTACATGAACTCCCACAACAACCTGTGGGAGAACAACGAGAGTTACCTGAACCGCGGCGGGCTGGCGCTGATGATGGTGCGAAACCAGGTAGTGCGCAACAATATCGCTTGGGGCAACACCGACCACGGCATTCTGTTGCGAACCATGCAGGACTCTACGCTGGAGAACAACGTCGTCGCAAGAAACGGCAAAGGATTTTTCATCTATGACGCCGAATACAACACCGTCAGGGACAATCTGATTATCAATAACCGGATAGGACTCCATCTGTGGGCGGGGTCCATCCACAACAACGTAGAGGGCAACGATTTCATTCACAACCAGGATCAGGTACGTTACGTGGCCGCACGCGACGAGCTGTGGGGCGAGAAACGGGGGAACTACTGGAGCAACTATGTCGGCTGGGATCGCGATGCCAATGGATACGGGGATGTCCCCTATGTGGCGAATGACGTGGTTGACCGCCTGATATGGCAATATCCCCACATAAAACTGCTCATGAGCAGCCCCGCAGTACAGACCCTGCACATGGTTGCCCGGCAGTTTCCGCTGTTGCGCTCACCCAGCATCGTCGATCTCAAGCCGAAAATGCAACCTTATCATGCCGACTGGGGCCGCTGGTTTGAAAGAAAACATCATTGAAATCAGCCAGGTCAGCAAACAGTTCGGCAGGATTGCCGCCGTGAACCACGCCAGCCTGAACATCCACAAGGGCGAAATTTTCAGCCTGATCGGCCACAACGGTGCGGGAAAGAGCACCCTGTTCAAAATGATGCTGGGTCTGCTCCAACCGGACAAGGGTATAATCCGGATTCAGGGGAAGGCGGTCAACGGGAAACAGTTCCGCCAGGTGAGGCGTCAGATCGGTTACCTGCCGGAGAACGTGGTATTCTACGATCATCTGAGCGGCATTGAGACCCTGCGTTTTCTCGGGGCGCTGAAGGGAGCTGATCTCAACTCCTGCGGAGCATTGCTGGACCAAGTGGGGCTGCTCGAAGCCGCGCGCCGGCCGGTGCGCGGCTACTCCAAAGGAATGCGGCAACGGCTTGGGTTTGCCCAGGCGCTACTGGGAGAGCCGGAGATGCTGTTGCTCGATGAGCCGACTACCGGGCTGGACCCTGCCGGAATTCGTGAATTCTATCAATTTCTGCAACAACTGAAGCAGCGGGGAGTAACCATTGTTCTCTCGTCACACAACCTGGCCCAGATTCAGGAGCAGGTGGATCGGATTGCCTTGATGAAACTGGGCGATATTCTGACTGTAGGATCTGTGCAGGATCTGCGCGAACAGCTCGACCTGGCGCTGCAGTTTCAGGTTTTCCTGCACACATCATCTGCCGGGGAGCCGTTGCGCCATGCGCTCATGAATCTCTCCGGCTGCAAGCCGCGTTTCGATGGCAAAATGGTTTCCATCAGCTGCGATCGTAAACAGAAGATGGCGCTGCTTGCCACGCTGGTGAATACGGGGGGCGTAAGGGATATCCATATTCAGGAACCTTCTCTGGAGGATCTGTTTCTTGGTTACGTGGATGAAACGGCCCCCGCTCAAAACCAAACGGCACGGAGCTGACATGCCGGTTGAACTCAAGCAGATTGGAATTATTGCCCAAAAAGAGTTCTGGGATCGCATCCGTAACCGATGGGTGCTGGCGGTTACCGCCATTTTCGTTTTCTTTGCCCTGGTCATCGCCTACTTCGGTGCCTCCCAGGAGGGGGTGGTCGGTTTTAGCAGTATTGAACTGACCATAGCCAGCCTGGTTAGTCTGGCTATCTATCTGGTGCCACTGATTGCCCTGATTCTGGGTTACGATGCCATCGTCGGCGAACGGGAGCGTGGCTCTCTCGATCTGCTGCTGGCGCTGCCGGTCACCCGGCTCGAGCTGCTGCTGGGCAAGTATGTCGGTCTCTCCGCCGCGCTAATCTTCTCCATCGGGGCCGGTTTTGGCCTGGTCGGGCTGTTTCTGTCCTACCGGATCGATCCGGGAGCACTCGGGCAGTATGCCGGATTCATGCTCAGCACTATCCTCATGGGGATGGCGTTTTTGAGTCTCTCTTTCCTGATCTCGGTGTTTGCCACCAACAAAACCATCGCCAGCGGAACCGCTATCGCCTTGTGGTTTTTCTATGTTCTTGTCTACGATCTGATCCTGCTGGGAGTACTGGTGGTCACCGAAGGGCAACTGGGTGGTGACTTTTTCCCGTTTCTGTTGCTGCTCAACCCGGCGGATATCTTTCGCATTCTGAATGTATTCAGCCTTGAGCAAGTAAAAACGCTCTACGGGCTGGCCACGGTATTTCCCGAGTCACTGGCCAATCCCTGGCTGTTGAGCGGCAGCATATTGTTGTGGATAGCCGGCCCCCTGGGGCTGGCCTACTGGAAATTCAGGTGAGGGAAGTCAATCATGATACGGTATACTAAGGCAAACGATAGTAGAGCAACCGTCAGCGGGTGGTTGGGCGTAGCGGTGCTGGCCTCGCTGATAGCGGTCAGCGGCTGCGCCGGGGAGGATACGCCGGTCAAGGCAGTGGAGCCGGACCGGAGTTCAATGTGTGCTCTGGACGGAATGCTGCTGGCCGACTACCCTGGCCCCAAAGGACAGATCCTCTATGACGGGGGCGAACGAGCATTTTATTGCGATACCATAGAGCTGCTTTCCATCTATCTTCGTCCCGAGCAGCAAAAGCGCGTTCGGGCGATCTTCACCCAGGACATGGGCAAGACGGACTGGAAACAGCCGAACAATCACTGGATTGACGCAAAAACAGCGTACTATGTACAGGGCAGCGACTTGCACGGCTCCATGGGTCCAACCCTTGCAACATTCGCCAGCGAGGAAGATGCCAGGTCATTTATCAAGAAACACGGTGGAAAACTGCTGCGCTTTGATCAGATTACTGTCGACATGGTCGATCTGCGCGGGGGAGCAAAACATGATCACTCGATGTAGGCGCTGAAAACCAATGGATAATTTTTACGAAAACCTGGATCCGGAAGATGTCCTGATTCTGGACAGTCTCTCCAAGCTGTTGATCGAGCTTCGGGAAAGCCGGGCTGTTCTGCTCGATCACTATGGCGTCACCGACGAGAAGGCGCTGCTGGAAGGAATTCGTGGAGGGGGTATCGAAGAGCACCCGGCCTACGAAGTCTATCTTGGAGCAAAGCTGATCGACTCCACCCGTGAGACGGTACGCAGTGAGCTTCGGAACTACATGCTGGAGAAATGAACCGTGACATTACACGCAGAGCTTGCCGACGAGGTCATCAGCCACTATGGAGAAGAGCTGGCGGATACGCCCAAACAGAGCTATGATGCGGTGACACTCTCTTTTGCCGGTGACCTCACCCTGGACATCCGTTTCGCCAGCGCGGATGAATACTCTCTCGAGTGGCACTCGGCAGGGAGCAGGCTCCGCATCGACACAGCGCCACTGCATCCGGAACTCACTACTTTCCCGAACCACCTGCATCGATGCGATGGAGAGATCGTTGCCGATCCGCTGACCACTCCAGGAGATCCTCCCTGGGAAAATGTCAGGAAACTGCTTGATGCCGTTTTGAAAAATCCGCTGTTGAAATAGAGCGGGTTGCCGGGCATTACGCCATTTCAGAAATATGGAAGCGCCGTTCTGTCATCCCATCCCCTTCATCCAAAAAGCCGCCAGGGCACACAACGGCTGAACACAATCTACGTTGATGCCGGGCTAATAATTTGTCCGGGCTGGCAAAGAAAGAGGGAATCCCTGACGCATGTCCGTTTACGCTATTGGTGATATTCAAGGCTGTTTTGATGAACTGCAGCAACTGCTGGAGCAGATTGCGTTCGATCCGGCGGCTGATCGACTCTGGTTCACCGGCGATCTGGTGAACCGGGGGCCAAAATCCCTGGAGACATTGCGTTTCATCAAACAGTTGGGAGAAACGGCCGTTTCAGTATTGGGTAATCATGATCTGCATTTGCTGGCCATCGATGCCGGATATGCCAAGTTACGCAAGAGTGATACCCTGCTACCCATCCTTTCCGCCACCGATAAGGATGAGCTGCTGCAGTGGTTACGCCACCGGCCCTTGCTCCATGTTGACACTGCCCTGGATATTGCCATGCTGCATGCCGGGTTACCGCCGCAGTGGGATATTCTCCAGGCGCAGCGTCATGCCGCCGAGGTTGAATCGGTGCTGCGCGGAACACAATGGAAAAGATTTTTCAGCCACATGTACGGTGATCAGCCCGACTGCTGGAGTGAAAATCTCCATGGCTGGAAGCGATTGCGCTTTATCACCAACTGTTTTACCCGGGCGCGCTACTGCTCCACAGCCGGAAAAATGGATTTCCGCGCAAAAGGAAAACCGGGAACACAGCCAGCAGGACTCCTGCCCTGGTTCCAGGTGCCGGGGCGCAAGAGCCAGGCGCAGCGCATCCTGTTCGGTCACTGGTCCACACTGGGATTGTGGCAATCGGACAATATTTGCGCAGTCGATACCGGTTGCCTGTGGGGCGGAAGCCTGACAGCCGTCCAACTGGATAACGATCTGGAAACCACCAGCATCCCTTGCCCGGCACAACGAACTCCAGGTTGACCTATATCAAGGAGCCGCCCGGCTTTCCGTGGCGAAATGAGACCTCGCTCAAGCTGATGGATAACCGCTTCGCAGCAGCAACGATTCCTCCGTTTGGATCAGGGGAAGCAGGCAGTGAATGCTGAACTCCCCCTTTCAGTGCGCCCCTGATCCTTTTTTTAGTGTAACTATTCAGCTCACCCCTGAAATTCGCCATTTCTGCGTTGAAAAATGGTCATTTACACGCGTAAACTCCCATTTTTCGCCTTGAACTGACGAATTTCAGGGGCAATCTGAACAGTTACCGGTTTGTTTCATACTTTGCTGAATAGTTACTTTTTAGTTATTATTAAACCGTAACTTATGTTCGGATTAGTAACTCCCGAAGCACCGTAATCCCTGAACATCCCGGATATGGATAATACGGCCATTCACCGTCAGCAACCCTTTTTTGCTCAACGATTTCAAAATCCGGGAGAATGTTTCCGGTTTGATGGAGAGACGGGATGCCAGGATCTGCTTGGATGTGACAAGCTTGACATCCGCGGTTTTCGCCTTGCAATCGTCGATCTGCTGCAAAAGATGATGGACCAGGCGAAACGTGGCATTTTGCAGTGTCAGATTGTCAATCTCGTTGACGAAGATATGCAGCCGGTAACTCATATCCGCCATCAGCCGAAAACAGGTTTCCCGCGACTCATACAATATTTGCAGAAAAATTGCGCTATCGACGGCCAGCACCTCACAGGGCATCAACGCTTCCGCATTGACCGGGAAAACCCGCTTTTTCATGAACAGAACCGCCTCTGCAAACGGTTGGCCAGGCTGAACGACCTCGATAACATGCTCTGTTCCTTCCATGGAGAGCCGTGAAAGCTTTATCTGCCCGCTGCACAGCCGGAAAAAACGTTCCGCCGGCTGATCTTGCTGAAACAGTATTTCCCCCTCCCCCAAGCGCAATATACGCGAATACCGCGCCGTAAGTGCGAGCTGTTCAGGCGTCAAGGCAGAAAACAGAATATGCTTGCGCAGTTCACCCTCTATATCATCGCGAAGGTTTGTCATGTGGACAATTCCATTTTATTCCAGGAATAACGGCAGAGGACATACGCCCCGGCAGCTATTGTAGTCATTCTAATCCGGCTTGGTGTCGCAGGCAGAGAAGTTCTGCCACTTCTTGATGCAGATCAAAAAAGCCGTGATACGAACAGGCAGCCGCGCATGAAAATCAGCTGGTAACTATTCAGCTTGTCCCTGAAATCCACCATTTCTGCGTTGAAAAATGGTCATTTACATGCGTAAACTCCCATTTTTCGCCTTGAACTGACGGATTTCAGGGGAAATCTGAACAGTTACCGGTTTGTTTCATACTATGCTGAATAGTTACATCAGCTGTTATACCAGTTCAGCTTGTTGCGCAATCTGACAACCTCCCCCACAATAATCAGCGTTGGTGGCCTGGGTTTTTCCTTTTCTGCAATGTCCGGTAGTGTGGAAACAGTGCCGGTATAGACGCGCTGATGTGGCGTAGTACCCTGTTGCACCAGGGCGGCAGGCATATCAGGCGGAACCCCGTGAGACAGCAGTTCCCGGCAGATAACAGACAACCCCATCAGCCCCATGTAAAACACGACGGTCTGTTGAGGCTGCGCCAGCATCTTCCAGTTCAGATCCAGACTGCCGTCTTTCAGATGGCCGGTAACAAATACAGCGGCGTGTGCATAATCCCGATGCGTGATAGGAATCCCGGCGTAAGAGGCGCAACCGGAGGCAGCCGTTATGCCGGGAACAACCTGGAAAGGGATGCCCTCCTCTGCAAGCGTGTCGATCTCTTCACCACCGCGCCCGAAAATGAACGGGTCGCCCCCCTTGAGACGCACAACCCGTTTACCCCGTTTCGCCAACCGCACCAGTGTACTGTTGATATCTTCCTGGGCCATCACATGATGGCTGTTTTCCTTTCCCACATAGATGCGCTCGGCATCCCGTCTGACCAGATCCAGAATGGGTTCGGCGACAAGCCGGTCATGAACGACGACATCGGCCCGCTGCATCAGGCGCAAGGCGCGGAATGTCAACAGGTCCGGATCGCCAGGCCCGCCGCCAATCAGATAGACTTCGCCCATCGCCCCGGCAGGCTTCTTTTTTTTCAACGCCGCCTCCATTAACCTGTCCGCCTCGCCGAGATGGCCGGAAAACACCCGCTCGGCCACTCCTCCCTGCATGATCTCTTCCCAAAAACGGCGCCGGTCGGCGGGGTCGGAGAAACGGGCTTTTACCCGGCTCCGGAAACGGCTTGCCAGCTCTGCGAGCCGGCCGTAACCGGCAGGAATCAGGGATTCCAGACGGGAGCGAATAAGGCGCGCCAGAACCGGTGAAGCACCTCCGGTGGATACAGCAGCGATCACAGGGGAGCGGTCGATGATGGAGGGCATGATAAAGCTGCTCAAGGCGGGTTGATCGACGACATTGACCGGGATGTGGCGTTGCCGGGCCTCGGTGGAGAGCTGTCTGTTTACATCGGCATTGTCGGTTGCGGCGATTATCAGGCAGGCCATATCCAAATCCTGCGGAGAGTATTCCCGTGGCTCGTACTCAATCAATCCTTGCCGGTTCAGCTGATCGAGCGTGGAACCCAGCACAGGGGCGATAACGCGGACATTGGCCCCGGCCCGTAGCAGAAGATTGACCTTGCGACCGGCAACCTCTCCGCCGCCAATGACAATGCACGGTTTTTGTTTGACATCGAGAAATATGGGCAGCAAATCCATTGTCATTTACGTTCTGTTGAAAACAGGCTGTGTTTCGTGTTGTTGACGCCCTTGATTATACCGATCTGTCCTTGCGCTTTCCCGGTGATATGTCAATACAAGAACGTTTACCGGCCCGAACGCAAATAACCGGCAACAGCCGCCGAATATCGGATAACGGGCTGCCCTGGCCAGTCTGTTTGTCGTCAGTATCCGGGGGGGGTGAAAGCACATCCGCGCTATCTGTCTCTCATCACAGAACTGCGGGCGGGTAACAGACCCTGCGGTGTCAGTATTTTTTACAATTTCAGTCCACAAAAAGGGAGGGTAACCGGAATAAGCCACAGATAATAGCCACTTGTTGTTATGGGCGTGTTTTTTGCACTTATCAATATATGAGCGCTGTTTTTCAGCATTGGGAGGTACAAAATGAAAAAACATTTTCTCGAAAGTGTAATCGCGTTGTCACTGTTTACAGCTGTATTTCCATCAAATGCCGCGATGCTCATTAACCCATCCACAGGTTGGAGTGGACATACCTGGGTGAACCGGGCCACACCACAAAATATCTGGCTGACCGACAGTACCACGGGTGAAGCATATGAAACCAGAGAAACCAGCTGGGGTATCTATGTTAATACCGACTCTGTCATGTCATTCCGGGTTGAGGTTCCGCAGGGAGATTATATCTCCATTATGGATAATTCGTTGACGATTGATGGAGAACCCGGCTCTTTACCCGCACGCTATATTTATCATGTGAATGGTTTTATAGATGTGCCAGGCGATTATACCGGAGACACGTATATTGGAAGCTATCTTTCCGGCTCAAACGAGGATGGTTTTTATTTCGAACGGAACTCAACGCTGTGGGGAAACGAAGAGCAGTTTGAACGGTTCACAAATAGCATAAAAGATAGGAGTTACTATCAGTACTACGTGACAATGGGCAGTACACCGGGAGGGTTCGAGTACGATATTAATCTTCCTGCCGGATACCACTTACTGACATTCGCGGCGTGGGCGATTGACGGTTACTCCAGCAGCGCGGGTGTACTTGCGTCCGCAGAGTTCTCCAGCGCAGCTCCGATAGCTTTGCCCGCAACGGTATGGCTTTTTGTCTCTGGTCTGCTAGGTCTTTACGGTATGAGGAAGGTGGTTGGATACCAGGACAATCGGTAGTAAAGCAACCTTCTTGTGCGACCCAAGCGTTCCGGATCAAGGCGCAGCCCGCAGCAGGGAGACAGCGTTGGCCACCGGGTCAACAGAGTTCAGCCCAGCTTGATCATGACGACTCCATTGTCTACCCGTGTGGCAAACGTGTTGGTGCACCCTACGTCCGGTGGCAATGCCTCTCCCGAAGCCAGATCGATCTCCCAGCCGTGAAGCGGACAGGTCACGCTGTTGCCGTGAACGATTCCCTGGGACAATGGCCCCTGTTTATGGGGACACCTGTCCCTCAGTGCAAACACCTTGTCAGCACCGGTTCGAAACAGGGCGATATCACCCTGCCCGGTTTGTACGATACGCGCACCCAGTTTTGGAATCTCTTCGAGGGCGACAACTTCCATCCATTCAGACATATGCAAGACCTTCTTTACATTTAATTTGAAACATCATCAACGATATTGATGGGAGAAAAAGTGCGGCTCTTGTCCTCATCAGCGGCAATCTGTGCCCACGGATCTTTCTGCGCGCGCCTCTGCGAGTGCAGAAAACGTTTATACAGCGCTTTCCGCCTGCTCTCGTCCTCAACGACACTTTCTCTGACGTAAGTCAGTCCTACCCGCTCAATCCAGGGGGCTGTGCGCTCCAGATAGTGGGCCTCCTCCCTGTAGAGCTGCATGAAGGCGCCACAGTACTCCATCGCCTCTTGTTCAGTAGCAACCTTGCACAGGAGATCGGTTGCTCTTACCCTGACTCCTCCGTTACCGCCGATATGCAGTTCATAGCCTGAATCCACGCACACTACGCCAAAGTCCTTGATGGTGGCTTCTGCACAGTTTCGCGGACATCCAGAGACGGCTATCTTGAATTTATGCGGTGTCCAGGAACCCCAGGTGAATTTCTCCAGCTTGATTCCCAGCCCGGTGGAGTCCTGGGTGCCAAAGCGGCACCACTCGGATCCAACACAGGTTTTCACGGTGCGCAGCGATTTTCCGTAGGCGTGGCCGGATACCATCCCTGCCTTGTTGAAGTCGGCCCACACGGCGGGCAGATCCTCTTTTTTTATACCGAACAGATCGATACGCTGACCACCTGTGACCTTGACCAAACGGGCGTTGTACTTCTCGGCGACATCCGCGATGGCGCGCAGTTCGTCGGGAGAGGTCACACCTCCCCACATCCGCGGAACCACGGAGTATGTTCCATCTTTCTGGATGTTTGCATGAACACGTTCATTGATAAACCGGGATTGCGGATCATCTTCGGCCTCATCCGGCCAGGCGGACAGGACATAGTAGTTCAATGCGGGGCGGCAGGTGCTGCAGCCATCGGGAGTGCGCCAGTCGAGCGCCTTCATCACCGACCGGATAGAGGTCAAATGCTCCTGCCTGATGGTATGACGCACATCATCATGGCTGTAGTCGGTGCATTTGCACAGTGGCTGGGTCTGTTGCGCAACGGAGTAATCACCACCTGCCGTATCCGCCAGAATCTGTTCGACCAGGCCGGTGCAGGACCCGCAGGAAGCGGACGCCTTGGTATGGGCGCGTACATCATCCAGGGTGAACAGCCCCTTGTCGAGGATGGCTTTGACGATATCTCCCTTGGTTACGCCGTTACAACCGCAAACCTCGGCATCATCGGGCAGCACCGCTGCGGCATTCTCCCCGCCGTGACCGGCATTTCCGAGGTGTCCCTGGCCAAACATCAGCTGCTCCCGCATTTCACTGATATCGGTGCCGTCCCGCAGTAGCTGGAAATACCAGGCGCCGTCCACCGTATCACCGTAAAGCACGGCCCCCTCGACCCGGTTGTCCTTGAGTACGATTTTCTTGTAGATTCCGGCCGCGGCATCCTGCATCACGATCTCTTCGGTGTTCTCGTCACCATTGAAGTTGCCGGCGGAAAACAGATCGATGCCGGTTACTTTCAGCTTGGTGGAGGTGACGGAGCCTTCGTAATGGCCAATACCGTACTCTGCCAAATGGTTGGCGCAGACCCGCGCCTGTTCGAACAGGGGAGCAACCAGCCCGTAGGTGACTCCCCGGTGCTGAACACACTCGCCAACGGCATAGACGCGGGGATCGTAGGTTTGCAGGGTGTCGTTGACGACAATGCCGCGTTCGCAATGCAGACCGCACTGCCTGGCCAGCTCGATATTGGGGCGGATACCAACAGCCATGACCACCAGATCGGCTTCGATTCCGCTGCCATCCTTGAAACGGATGCCCTCTACCCGCTCGTTCCCCTCAATCGATGCCGTTTCTGTCTCCATCAGAAATTTCAGCCCCCGCTCCTCGAGGCTGTGCTGAAGCATGTTTGCGGCGGTCTTGTCCAGCTGCCGCTCCATCAGGGTATCCAGCAGATGCACTACGGTGACATCCATGCCCTGCTGGAGCAGTCCATTGGCTGCCTCGAGTCCCAGCAGCCCCCCACCGATGACGGCGGCTTTTTTGTATTTTCTGCTGGTGGCCAGCATGACATCGACATCCTCGATATCACGGAATCCAATAACGCCCTCCAGATCATGTCCGGGGACAGGGATGATAAAAGGCGTGGAACCGGTGGCCAGCAACAGCCGATCATATTCGGCCACAGTGCCATCCTCGGCAGTGACGCAGCGCCTGGCGCGGTCGATACTGACTACGCGCTTGCCCTTGTGAAGGGTAATTCCGTTCTGTTCATACCAATCGAGATCATTGAGAATAATCTGCTCGATGGTTTTTTCTCCGCTTAGCACCGGAGAGAGAAGAATCCGGTTGTAGTTACCGTAAGGCTCTTCACCAAATACGGTAATTGAGTATTTGCCGGCTGCCAGCTTGAGCAGCTCTTCCAGCGTACGGATGCCGGCCATGCCATTGCCGACCAGTACCAATCTATCTTTTTTCATAAAGAAATCCACATCAAAAACAAGGGTTAAAATACCGCCCAGGCGCCAGATTGTATAACTCGACGCCATAGGGTAGCAAATTTCATGCCCCAAGCCACAGCAGCCGGATTGTCTCGGCAACCGTTGTTTTCCGGGAAATGGGGAAAAGGCAGAGTAACTATTCAGCTCACCCCTGAAATCCGTCATTTCTGCGTTGAAAAATGGTCATTTACACGCGTAAACTCCCATTTTTCGCCTTGAACTGATGGATTTCAGGGGCAATCTGAACAGTTACCGGCTTGTTTCATACTATGCTGAATAGTTACCAAGGCAGAAACTATCAGGGAAATAGCTGCACCATTAAATAGCGAATGTGCGACAAACCGGGCAGTGATGGTGCATCCGGGAAAAATGGTTATTAACCCGAAAACCGGTTAACGGTGTTTTTCCTGTCCACGACCCAGATGGCCGCCTCCAGACGGGAGTGAAGATTGAGTTTCTTGAGCAGATGTTTGACATGTACCTTTACCGTCCCCTCGGTAATGTCAAGCTCACGGGCGATGAGCTTGTTGCTGAGTCCCCTCGCGATGAGGTTCAGGATCTGCTCTTCGCGCTCGGTAAGCCCGGCTTGATCAGGGTTCTTGGGCGCGGCCTCCTCCCGTAATGCATGGGCGAGCAGTTCGGTGAGCTTGTCGCTAATCACCAGCCGCCCGTTCGCCGCCACCTTCAGCCGATCCAGAATCTCCTCAGGCTCCATATCCTTGAGCAGGTAACCGTCTGCTCCGGCGCGCAGCGCTGCCACCACATGCTCTTCATTGTCCGAGACCGTGAGTATGATGACGCGGGAGCTGATCCCGGTTTTTTTTATTGCTCTGAGCGTTTCGAGTCCGTCCATGCCTTTCATGTTCAGATCGAGCAAAACCAGATCGGGACTCAACCCCGCAGCAAGCGCAAGGCCCTCCTCTCCGCACGCGGCCTCTCCAACCAAAGAGAGCGAGTCATCGAGCGCAATCAGATCAGCAACGCCTTTACGAAAGAGGGGGTGGTCATCGATAATGATGATAGTACTTGTTTTTGCCTTGTTCATTTGCTGCAATTCCACCGTTGATGGGATAAAAAAATTCCATTTGAACCAAAGTGATTGCCCGGTAACAAGATAGCTCGCATTCAGCCGTCGCGTGCCGGTCTGTTGATAAAACCAAAGGATCAGGGGTTTCAAGACCAGGCTGGCCCGGCGTTGGCGCTTCTACCACGGGAGAACCATCGTCTGCAAGCTGCGTCGTGTCCCCGCCCGCTCCTGAAACCCCGGGTGCGAGACATCTATTGTTGCCGGGTTATACGCCATGGTCTCTTCTTGATTGCTTCCGAATCTCTATCGTCCCGGACCAGCGGCCCCTCAAGCACTCTTTTGCGGCATATCTTTCAGATAGTGCGGATGGTGGGGTGTAAATACCAGATTCACCCGGGTTCCCCCCCCGGGACACCGGGAGATCTCGATACTCCCTCCCAGGCTGCTGGCCCGTTCGTTCATGATTGCGAGACCGTAGTGATCAACGCGTTCGGCCTCTTCATTGATCCCGATTCCGTTGTCATCGATACGGATCGTTATCTGGCCGGTATCATTGTCGTAGCGAATATTGACCTCCGCCCTTTCCGCCCTCGAGTGCCGGGTAACATTGGCAAGCGCCTCCCTGATAATGTGCAGAATGTGGATCTCCTCGTTGGCATTCAGTTGACAGCCGCCCAACTGGTTGTCCAGTGTAATGGCGATGCCACTGCGGATCCGGAACTCCTCGATGGTCTCTTCCAGTGCAATACTCAAACCCGGGCCATCCATTTTCAGCCTGAAAGTTGTGAGGAGTTCGCGAAGCTGCCGGTAGGCCCGGCTGATACCATCGCGAAGTTCGTTGATAATCGGAGTGGCTTCCTGCTTGCCATCCGGGCGCGACAAAACCGCGTTGAGCCGCGCTACCTGAATCTTCAGGTAGGAGAGTGACTGGGCCAGTGAGTCATGAAGTTCGCGGGCGATGACTCCCCGCTCCTCCAGCAACGCGAGCCGACGGCTTTCAGTCGCCCGGCGGGTAATGTTGATGGCAATGCCGATATGACCAGCCACTGCCTTCAGCGACCGCATCTGCCACTCTTCCAGCTCCTGCCCCGGCAGCACCTCCGTCAGCAATACACCGTACTGCTGGTGTTGATCCTTTATCGGAGTGGAAACGATAGGCAGAGGCGCCTTGTTCTTGCGCTCAAACGTCATGGTATGGGTATCATGCGAACCAAAACAGGCAGCGCAGTCGGGAGGGGAGCAGGTGTCCCGCTCTCCCGGCGAGGGTTGGCGGGTCGTTGCCAGTTTGAATGCCCTGCCCTTGCCGTCAGCAGCCAGGCAAATGGTTCCGGCGCCAACCCCCAGCAGCTTTTCGATATCCCTGAGCAGCTCCGTATAGACAGTGTTGGAAATCGAGGCTGTGTGCAGTCGATTGGTCGTTTTGTAAAGCAGCTCCAGCGAGCGGTTGCTGCGCTCCAGATCACAGGTCTTTGCGCGGACACGCTCCTCCAGATAGACGTATTTTTTCGATAAATCCTCAGCCATGACATTAAAAGCAGACCCTAACTGCCCTAATTCATCGTCATTTTTTGTGTAATGAGCGCGAACCAGAAAGTCCCCCCGGCGGGCGCTCTCGGCGCAAGCCAGCAGGTCGCGCAACGGAACCAAAACCTGATTGTTCATCATATACATGGTGATAAACACGACGATCAGCGTCAAAAACAGAGAGCTTATCTGGATAAGCCGCAACAAGCGTATTTTCGACTCGGCATTCTCTTCGAGCAGCTTGACCAGATGGTCGATATCAGCCACGAAAAGGTCAACGATAGCAAGATAACCCGTGTGCTTTCGGCTGCTGGACGGAACGGTGTCCCGCTCTCCATCGCTGGCATCAAACAGCTCCCGGGGAAGCACGCTGTTTTCCGGCGCAAGCAGCAACGGCTTGATTTTCTCATACCATTGTTGCGCAATGTATTGATAAATGGTGTTGAGTTCGTTTTTTGGGTTTTTGGACAACACTGAAACCAGCCGGGCGTCGACGAGGCGGGCCTCGAACTCATCAACCAGCTTATCGGTTGCATGAAGGGAAAACATCGAATGACTGCCGCGCTCTCTCTCCTGGAGAAGGGCGCTGGCGATTCGGTATGACTGCATGCGCAGCGTTCCCGCCTGGTTGATGGCGGATGCCACTCCCTGCGTCAATTCAGCAATGATGACGGAGCTGACCATGCTGATGAAGGCAAAGCCGGTTATGGTCGCCATGGCTATGCCCAGGCGAAGCAACAACGATTTCTTGGTCAACTGGTACATGTTCGATTGATTATAACGCCATGTCCCGGCTGTTTGACATCCCCTGTCATTGGAGCGGTAACCGGTAACAATGCCGCGTCCGCCAGGCGGTTCCGATATACTGTCAACCCGGCATCGATATATGCCGCATTCAGGGTTTCAAGAACAGACCGGATCGAGGCGCGCCTTGCGGACTGCTCTTCAATCCTCGATAAATTGATATGATGGGGAAGGCGGCAGCCCGGCAATTGAGTTGTTTTTCCCGACCATGGATAATGCCCGTTTCGAACAACCATAAACCATAGAAGATGAAACGTCACCTGCAACAGTTAATCAGTACGGCGGTAAGCCGCCTGCAGCAAGACAACACATTGCCCCCGGAGACGCGGGCCGATATACAGATAGAGAACAGCCGTGACTCCACCCATGGCGATTTTGCCTGCAATATCGCGCTGTTGCTGGCGAAGTCCGCCCGCCGGAAGCCGCGCGAGCTGGCGGAAAGGCTGGCCGGCGCCCTGCCCGTTTCCCGGCTCGTCGACAAGGTCGAGGTGGCCGGACCCGGCTTTATCAACTTTTTCATGGCCCCCGCAGCCTTTCAGAACGTGGTAAAGGCGATACTGGACGCGGGAGAGGCCTATGGGCACTCCACCATCGGCAACGGCAAGCGCGTGCAGGTGGAGTTCGTGTCCGCCAATCCAACAGGACCATTGCATGTTGGACACGGCCGGGGCGCCGCATATGGCGCCACAGTTGCGGATCTGCTGGCTGCAACCGGCTTTCGCGTGCACCGCGAGTACTACGTCAATGACGCCGGGCGGCAGATGAACATTCTTGCCACCAGCATCTGGCTGCGCTACCTGGAGCGCTGCGGAGAGCAGTTCACCTTTCCCGAAAATGGTTACAGGGGGCAGTATGTTCGTGATATCGCTGATCGGATTTATCAGCAAACCGGCAGTAAACTTTGCCGCAGCGCCACCGAACTGTTTGACAGTGCTCCCGCCGATGAATCCGCCGGGGGGGACAGGGAACGGCATATCGACGCCCTCATAGCGCGCAGCCGTGAGCTGTTGGGAGATGACTATGAATGGATATTCCAGACCGGGCTGGACTCCATCCTAAGCGATATCCGCGAGGATCTGGAGCAGTTTGGAGTCGTCTACGAAGAGTGGTTTTCCGAGCGTTCGCTAATGGCGTCCGGAACTGTCGGCAAGGTAATCGAGCGCCTCAAGAGGTCTGGCCATCTGTATGAAAAAAATGGGGCTCTTTGGTTTCGCTCATCCGCCTTTGGCGATGAGAAGGATCGGGTCGTCGTCAGGGAGAACGGACAGCCCACCTACTTTGCTTCAGATATCGCCTATCACGCCGACAAGATGGAACGGGGATTCGAGCGGATAATCGACATATGGGGGGCCGACCATCACGGTTATGTTCCGCGTATCCGCGCCGCGCTCACTGCGCTGGGCTATGATAGTGGCAGACTGGATGTTCTTCTGGTGCAGTTTGCCAATCTCTACCGCAACGGTCAGCGGGTGCAGATGTCAACACGATCCGGCTCTTTTGTGACCCTGCGCGAGTTGCGTGAAGAGGTAGGCAACGATGCGGCGCGGTTCTTTTACGTCATGCGCAAGTGTGAACAGCACATGGATTTCGATCTGGAATTGGCCAAATCACGCAGCAGTGACAATCCGGTCTATTATGTACAATATGCACATGCCCGTGTCTGCAGCGTCATGAACCAGCTTGAGGAGAAACAGCTCAGCCATGACCTCTCTTCCGGACTCGAGCATCTGTACCGCTTGACCGAACCCCATGAGCAGAAACTGCTGCGCAGTTTGTCACGTTTCCCGGAAACAGTGGAATCGGCCGCATTGAGTCATGAACCGCATATGCTGACGCACTACCTGCGCGAACTGGCTACCGATTTTCATACCTACTACAATGCACATCAGTTTTTGGTGGATAGTGCCGGTTTGCGGGACGCCCGCCTGTCACTGATACTGGCGTTACGTCAGGTAATAGCCAACGGGCTTGGGTTATTGGGGGTCTCGGCGCCGGAGAAGATGTAACATCATGACCAGAAAGCAAAGGCACTCCTCCCGCCAGCGTAAACAGGGTGCTCCCGGTTGGGCATGGTTGCTCGCCGTGGGGCTGTTCGCCGCCTTTTTGGTCTATCTGCAAGGGCTGGACGGCACTCAGCCCGGATTGCCGCCGATTCCCCCACGGGACGCACCGGAACTGCAGCCGCCGCAACACCCGCCAGCATCGAATGAATCCGCCAGGCCACGTTTCGATTTTTACACCATTCTGCCGGAGATGGAGATTCCCGATCCGGACTCCGGATCCAGCACTCCCCCGCCCCGCCGTCTGGAGCCTTCCAGCCCGGCGCCTTCCGCATCTGTGCAACAACCAGGGGCAGCCTATGTACTGCAGCTGGGTTCTTTCAGAAACCGGATTGACGCCGATCGGCTGAAAGCAAAAATCACCTTGCTTGGTTTCGAACCCCATATCCAGACAGCGACTATCGATGGCAGCGACTGGTACCGGGTACGTATCGGTCCCTACCGCAACACGGCCCGCATTGCAGAGGCGCAGCACCGTCTGCGCGAAAACAGGCTCGAATCTATCTTGTTGAAACTCAAGGATTGACTCCGATGGGCTGCCAGCAGATACTGTTCACCAGCAGCCTGT
This sequence comes from Gammaproteobacteria bacterium, assembly GCA_015491735.1. Classification (GTDB taxonomy): domain Bacteria; phylum Pseudomonadota; class Gammaproteobacteria; order Thiohalospirales; family Thiohalospiraceae; genus DRMK01. Next base: position 79,469 of record WFVH01000037.1, on the reverse strand, counting down.
TGTTATCCAGTACATTGTGTTTCGCCATCGAGCCGCCGTATGTGAGCGCCCAACTGGCTCTCTCCAAGCCGGCGCAGGCCGATACCGCTCTATCCGCCATCATGGCGGCCGGCATCCCGGTACCCAATCAAAGAAACATATTTCTTGAAGCGCAACTCTCCTCGACACTTGTCGCCTCGAAAAGGCGCTCGATGGCGTTGACCTACTCCTGCTTTGGCGGATACGGGGTATATCGCAGGCTTATCAATGAAAACGTCGCCTTGCACGGCAAGGCCGGACTGCTGTATCAATACAGCAAAACGGAACACGCCAAGTCCCAGGGGGGGGTGGCCGGAGGGGCCGGTATTGGCGTCACCGTCCGGTACGGCCGGAATACGCACTATCTGGTAGAGCTTTCCGTTATTGAAGGAGAGCTGGATATGGTCGCTGTTTCGGCCGGGATCCGCTACCAGTTCCGCTGACGCCGTCAGCCGGGCGGCCCCGGATCGAGATAGGTATAGCTCGACAACCCCTCCTCCAACTGCTGCAAATAGCGCTCTCGCTCTCCACTGCCGATATCAGCAAGGGCCAGCTTGTTGCGGTAACAGTTCATCAGTTGCCGCGCATCGAAGTCCACCTGCTTCAGTACCGACGTTACATCACTCCCTTGCCGGGCGGCCACCAGACGATATTCCCCCTGCTCTGTCAGCTCGATATTGACGGTATTGGTACGACCAAACAAATTGTGCTCATCCCCCAGAATCTCCTGATAGGCGCCGACCAGAAAAACTCCCAGCAGGTAGGGTTCGCCTGTGCGCAAGGTGTGCAGCGGCAATGTGCTTTCCTGGCCGTTGTGTTCTACATAGTGATCTATCCGGCCATCAGAATCACAGGTAATATCCTGCAGCACTCCCCGCCGATCCGGTCTCTCGTCAAGGCGGTGCAGTGGCATCACCGGAAACAGCTGGTCGATGGCCCACACATCGGGCAGTGACTGAAACAGGGAGAAATTACAGAAGTATTTGTCAGCAAGTTTCTCGTTCAGCTCATCCAGAACATCCCGATGGGCGCGCGAACTGCCACTCAATCGGGCGTGTATCCACCGGCAGGTGGCGAAATACAGCTGTTCGGCCTGCGCCCGCTGTTGCAGCGAAAGTAGGCCATGGGTAAACATGGATTGCGCTTCCGCCAGACCGTGCTGGGCATCGTGCCAGGCTTCCAGTAATGAACGCCCCCGCTCATGGCCACTTTCGAGAGCAGACAGATTATGAATGAGTGACTCGATAATTGCCGGTTGATCGTGATCGAGCAAGGAAGCCTCCCCCCCTGCGGGGACCTGCTCAACCGCGACCACTTCAGTAATAAGGACGGCATGATGAGCCGTAAGCGCCCGGCCGGACTCGGTAATGATATGAGGGTGAGGCAGATGCTGCTCGGCGCAGATCCGCTGCAACGCATGCACGACATTGTTGGCGTACTCCTGCACCGTGTAGTTCATGGAGCAGAAACTGCGGGTGCGGCTTCCCTCGTAATCCACCCCCAGGCCACCACCGACATCCACGCTATTGATCGGCACGCCCAGACGATGAAGCTCGGCGTAATAGCGCGCAGCTTCATCGATACCCCGCTGAATATCACGAATGTTGGGGATCTGGGAACCCAGGTGGAAATGCATCAATCGAAGCGTGTGAAGCATTTCCCGCTCACGCAAACGCTCCACTGCCTGCAATGTCTGCGCGGCAGAGAGTCCAAACTTGGACTTCTCTCCCCCGGTATTTTGCCACTTGCCGGTTCCGATAGAGGCCAGCCGCACCCGCACGCCCAGTAGCGGCTCTATATTCAGCCGATCCGATTCATCAAGTACCAGCTCAAGTTCAGACAGCTTCTCGATAACAATGCAGACCCGCATTCCCATGCGGCTGCCAATCAACGCCAGGCGGATATACTCGCGATCCTTGTAGCCGTTACAGATTACCGTATTCCCCTCTTCGGCGGCTGCCAGCACGGCCATCAACTCCGGTTTGCTGCCAGCCTCCAGGCCCACATCCCCATCACCGGCCGAAAGGATCGCCTCCACCACTTGGCGCTGCTGGTTGACCTTTACGGGATAGACGGCAGTAAAACCGCCGTTGAAGCGCTCCAGTTGCATTGCCTGTGAAAAGGCTTTGCGCAGCGTATCCACCCGGTTCCGCAAAATACCGCCAAAGCGGACCAGCACGGGTGGTGAAAGCCCGGCCGCTTTGAGTTTGACAGTCAACGAATTGAGATCGATGCCGTTACGGCTTCCGTCACCATCAGGATAAACCTGCAAATGCCCCCGTTCATCGATATCGAAATAACCTCCACCCCAGAAACGGATACCATAAGCTTCCCGAGCCTGGCGAATACTCCAGTGGCGCATACGGACTGCCACGCTTCAGGGATCCGTGCGGCCGGATCCCCATCCGCCGCAGCGTCGACCGTTAACGGAGCATGGTGGCGCTGGCGGGTGGTTGATGCAATAACGGAAAAAGCGTGGACAGGCCATCGATGACACAAGTCCTAACCCAGCGTTCGCTGAATATGAACCGCCGTAACATAGTCCATGGTGTTGCGGTGCAGAATAAACCAGGCCGATAACTGATCTGTCACATAAGCGCGGGCGGCGGCGATTTCCCCCCGTTTCATCTGCTGCTGCATCTGCTCCATCTCGGCAAGCACCCTTGAATGCTCCGCCTTGTGAACAGCGGTAACAGGAAAGGAAGAGCGCTCCATCATCCGCTCCTCCTCGGCAAAATGCTTGCGGCTGTGGGCCGCCAACTGGGCGAACAGGCGGGGAAACTCGGCATCTGAAGCATCTGGCAGCGCATTGAGCAGATCGATGAACTCGTGATGCGCTGCATCAATAGATGGCACGCCCACGGCGAGCTCTTCTGTCCATTCGACTAACGGCATACTTCTCTCCCTGCATCTCTGACATCGGCTGGCCCATTCCCCGCCGTCGACAGACCGTGCCTTCCGGGAGCGCCGGCAGGCGCGCTGCAGCCGCGCTTCGATGCCCCGCCAGGAGCTGGCGTGCAACGGCTGAGTGTGGGGTAACCGATATTCGGGTTAGTATAACGAAAAAACCGGGGTAACTATTCAGCTCACCCCTGAAACTCGCCATTTCTGCGTTGAAAAATGGTCATTTACACGCGTAAACTCCCATTTTTCGCCTTGAACTGACGAATTTCAGGGGCAATCTGAACAGTTACCGGCTTGTTTCATACTATGCTGAATAGTTACAAACCGGGAACCCATTGTGTCGTTTGTGATGAAATGATTGTAACAGCCCCGCTCGCTCCTGAAATCCGTCGGCTCAAGGCGAAAAAAGTGAGTTTGCAACCGGTAACTGTCTGTTTTTCAAGGCAACAATGGCAGATTTCAGAGCAAACCAGGCTGTTGGCTCGATACCTCACAACCCAAGGGGCCGTTGCAACTTACTCATTGTTGACCTGGCAACTATCCAGTAGCGCACGAACAAATATCCTGTTCTCCTCCGGTGTACCGACGGTTACCCGCAGATGATCGGCCAACACCCCACTGGCGGCGCCCAGGTTCTTGATCAACACCCCTTTTCCAAGTAACGCACTGAAGACCCTCTCTCCTCGACCGGAATCTGTACGAAACAAAATGAAGTTGGCCCGGCTGGGATAGGGGGTAATTCCCTCAATGGCGCGGAGATCGTCCAGCAGCTTGTCACGGTCAGCACGGATCCGGGCGGTCTGCTCATCCAGTACCTCATGATGTTGCAGGATAAAATCGGCGCTTGCCTGGGTAAGCGTGTTGATGTTGTAGGGCAGTCTCACCTTGTTGAATTCATTGATCCAGGCCTCTGCACCGGCCAGCAGGCCCAGGCGCAGCCCCGCCAGGCCCAGTTTGGAAAGGGTGCGCATCACCAGCAGGTTATCATACTCGGTCAGGCGATCCATAAAACTTGCCTGGGCAAAAGCGTGATAGGCCTCATCCAGCACCACCAGCCCCGGCGCAGCCTTGATGATACGGCCGATCTGCCGTTCGTCAAACAGATTGCCAGTGGGGTTGTTGGGATAGGCGAGAAAGATCACCGCTGGCTGGTGCTGCTCGATGGCCTCCAGCATGGCGGGCAGATCAAGACTGAAATCCCTCTTCAGCGGCACGCCCTGATACGCCATGCCGGCACAAGCTGCGATCATCCGGTACATGACAAATCCGGGTTCGGGAGCGAGCAGCAGGCGCGACGGCCCGGCCAGTGTCTGGGCGATGATCTGGATCAGCTCATCGGAACCGTTGCCCAGCATGACCGCAGCGGAGTCCGGCACTCCCATCACTCCGCGCAGAGTAGTGGCGAGCTGCCGGGAGTGGGGGTCGGGATAGCGGTTGAGATGAAGTTCACGCAGTCTGGCGAGCCACTCGTCGATTAGCGGTTCCGGCCAGCGGTAAGGGTTTTCCATGGCATCCAGCTTTATCAACCCGGTGGCATCCGGCACGGTATAGGCGGAGAGCGCCCGGATACCGGGGCGCACCCAACGGGTGACGTTCTGCTGTACAACGCCGGCTCCCATCTATTTGCAGCGGTATTCCGCAGAACGGGCATGGGCGGTCAGCCCCTCGCCACGGGCCAGCTCGGAGGCGATTCCGCCCAGTTCGGCGGCGCCGGCGGGTGAACACATAACCAGGCTGGAGCGCTTCTGGAAATCATACACCCCCAGCGGCGACGAAAACCGGGCGGTACGGGAGGTAGGCAGGACATGATTGGAACCTGCGCAATAGTCGCCAATGGCTTCCGCGGTATGGCGCCCCATGAATATCGCCCCGGCATGACGGATCCGGCGGGCCATCTCCAGCGGCTCGGCCACCGACAGCTCCACATGCTCGGCGGCGATGTGGTTGGCGATCTGAACCGCCTCGTCCAGATCCCGCACCTGGATGAGGGCGCCGCGACCGGCGAGCGAGGCGCGAATGATATCTGCCCGCTCCATCTCCGGCAGCAAACGGTCGATGCTGGCGGCAACCTGATCCAGAAAACCGCCCTCCGGACTCACCAGAATGGACTGGGCATCTTCGTCATGCTCCGCCTGGGAAAACAGATCCATGGCGATCCAGTCCGGCGGTGTCTCGCCATCACACACCACCAGAATCTCGGATGGCCCGGCAATCATGTCGATGCCGACACTGCCAAACACCATCCCCTTGGCGGTGGCCACATAGATGTTGCCGGGACCGACAATCTTGTCCACACGGGGAACACTCTCCGTGCCATAGGCAAGCGCTGCGATAGCCTGCGCTCCGCCAATGGCGAATACCCGGTCCACTTCCGCTATGGCTGCCGCCGCGAATACCAGTTCATTGACCACCCCGCCGGGTGTCGGCACCACCATGATCAACTCGTCCACACCCGCCACCCTGGCCGGCAGGGCGTTCATCAGCACCGAAGAGGGATAGGCCGCCTTGCCACCGGGAACATAGAGGCCAACCCGCTCCAGCGCGGTGACTTGCTGCCCCAGCAGGGTGCCGTCGGGTTCGGTATAACTCCAGGAGCTCTGCAACTGGCGCCGATGGTAGGCGCGGATCCGCCCGGCCGCCCGCTCCAGCGCCTGGCGCTGGGCCACCGGGATGGCCGCCAGCGCCGCGGTCAGCCGCCCGGCCGGCACCTCCAGCGCACTCATCGAGTCTACCGCCATGCGATCGAAACGGTTGGTGTACTCCACCACAGCGGCGTCTCCGCGGCTGCGCACTTGGCGCAGAATGCCGCGCACCGCGTCCTGGACAGCATCGTCGGATACCCTTTCCCAGGCCAGCAACCGGTCCAACCGGGGCCAGAACTGCGAATCTTCCGTCGTCAGGCGTTTTATATCAGGCATGGTTGTTGACGGCCTCTTCAATACAGTGAACAAAATCGCTGACCGCCCGATGTTTCATCTTGAGCGAAGCGCGGTTGACAATCAGTCGGGAGCTGATATCGGCGATCCGCTCCTTGGGCTCCAGACCATTGGCGCGCAGGGTGTTGCCGGTATCCACCACATCCACAATGCGGTCCGCCAGTCCGACCAGCGGAGCCAGCTCCATGGAGCCGTAGAGTTTGATGATCTCCACCTGCCGCCCCTGCCGGGCGAAGTGTTGCCGGGTACTGCGCACGAATTTGGTAGCGATGCGCATCCGGCCTGGCAGCGGCTCTTCATCCATGCGGCCGGCCACCATCAGTTTGCAACGGGCAATACGCAGATCCAGCGGCTCATACAACCCTTCTCCACCATGCTCCATCAGCACGTCCTTTCCGGCCACCCCCAGATCGGCTCCGCCATACTGCACATAGGTCGGCACATCCGAGGCGCGCACCACTATCAGGCGCACATTCTCCCGGTTGGTGGGGAGGATCAGCTTGCGGCTGTTTTCCGGATCTTCCGCCGGCTCAATCCCTGCATGGGCCAGCAGCGGCAGGGTCTCCTTGAATATGCGCCCCTTGGAGAGGGCGATGGTCAGACCGCTCTGCATCGGTTACCCGTCACCTTCCGGCACACGCCGTATGGTTGCGCCCAACTGGGCAAGTTTCTCCTCGATACACTCATACCCGCGGTCGATGTGATAGATGCGATCCACCACCGTGTGTCCGTCCGCCACCAGCCCGGCCAGCAGCAGGCTGGCGGAAGCGCGCAGATCGGTGGCCATCACCGGCGCCGCGGTAAGTGACTCCACACCGGAGATAAAGGCCGTGTTCCCCTCCACCCGGATATTGGCGCCCATGCGCTGCATCTCCTGCACGTGCATGAAACGGTTTTCAAATACGGTTTCAGTAATGGTGGCCGCGCCCTCCGCAATGCTGTTCAGTGCGGTAAACTGGGCCTGCATGTCGGTCGGAAACGCGGGATAGGGGGCAGTATGCAGGTTTATCGCCCTGGGGCGCCTGCCTCTCATATCCAGCGAAATCCAGTCCCGACCCGATCCGATCTCCGCACCGGCTTCGGACAGTTTGCCCAGCACCGCATCCAACAGGTCGGGACGGGTATCATTCAGTTTGATTCGGCCGCCGGTGATTGCCGCCGCCACCAGATAGGTCCCCGTCTCGATCCGATCCGGCAGCACACTGTAGGTGATCCCGCGCAACCGCTCCACCCCCTCGATGGTGATGGTATCGGTACCCGCACCGTTGATATTGGCTCCCATGGCATTGAGACAGTCGGCCAGATCGACCACCTCCGGCTCACGTGCAGCATTCTCTATGGTGGTGACCCCATCGGCCAGCGCCGCCGCCATCATCAGGTTCTCGGTGCCCGTCACGGTAACGATATCCAGCACCAGCTTGGCCCCTTTCAGACGCTTGCCGGAAATGCGGGCATTGATATAGCCGTTCTCCACCAGTATCTCGGCCCCCATGGCCTGCAACCCCTTGATATGAAGATCGACGGGACGGGAGCCGATGGCGCAACCGCCCGGAAGAGAGACATCCGCACGGCCAAAACGGGCCAGCAGCGGCCCCAGCACCAGAATGGAGGCTCGCATGGTCTTGACCAGCTCATAAGGGGCGTGAAACTGCTTGATGGTGGCGGTATCCACCTCGATATTGAGCTTCTCGTCCACCACCAGGGTAACCCCCATATTGCCCAGCAACTCCATGGTGGTGGTGATGTCCCTCAGATGGGGAACATTGCAGACGGTGGTCGGCCCGTCCGCCAGCAGCGTCGCCGCAATGATCGGCAGAGCCGCATTCTTGGCGCCGGAGATACGAATTTCGCCGTCGAGGGTGGCGCCACCGGTTACAATCAGTTTGTCCATCGAGTACCCGCCGTACAGAAACGGTAAAGGATACCCGCTAACCATCCATCATGTAAGCCTTTCAACCCGTCAACATCCGGAAAAACCGTCATACTCCATCCTTGCATCGAAACTGGTCAGCGTCTCTTCCAGGCCGGTCACGAGTTCGCCCTTGCACCCCTCCCAGTCATATACGCGGATCTTCACCAGCCAGCCTTTTCCATAGGGATCCTGGTTGACAAGCTCAGGTGTAACAGCAAGCTGATCATTCACGGCGACGATCTCCCCTGCAACCGGGGCTTTTACCGGGCCGACCCAGTCCCGTGTCTCGATGGTTGCGCAGGATTTGTCCTTTTTTATCTCTTTGCCCACCAGCCGCAAGGTGCATGATACGATGTCACCGATCAATGCGGCCGCATACGAGGTCATTCCGATGGTGACCGTGTCATTACCTTCATCCCGGACCCAGACATTATTGTCGACATTGTAGTAAAGATATTCCGGCAGCTCGCAGCCGCGTACCTCGCCCATGGTCTCCTCCCTCTCTGCAAACAGTCACGCTTTTTTCATCAGGTAATGAAATTTATCATTTTCCTCCCGCGCTTCCAACAGTTCATTCCCCGTTTGCCGGGCAAATGCGGGGAAATCCCTGGCAGAACCGGGATCGGTAGCGATGATATGCAGTACCTCACCCGGTTTCATGGTGGCGAGCGCCTTTTTGGCGCGCAATATCGGCAACGGGCAGTTCAGTCCCGACGTATCCAACTGCTGATCGATATCGTACATCTGTTCAATCTCCCGGTAATCTTGTTATTAACCCGGCCTGCCCCCGAATTCCGCTGGTTCAAGGCGAAAAACGGGCATTTCCGGGGGTATGCTGATTGGAGATACTCTATCAACGAGCCGGGAGCAAATACAAATTCAGCGGGAACTTTCCCACCTGCCCCATTGCCACAACGGGTATCACGTTTATAATGACCATCACCCCATGTTCCGATCGATACGCGCCCTCCTGTTACTGCTCGTTCTGCTGCCCGGTCTGACCGCGTTGCCCCAGCGCAGTCTGGCTCTTTTCGATGAACTGCCGGAGATGGGGGACAGTACGGGCAATATGCTCTCTCTGGAAGAGGAGCAGCGTATCGGCGCGGAATTCATGCGGAATATCCGCTACTCACTGACACTGGTGGATGATCCCGAGATCAATGAATACCTTCAGGACCTGGGAGCCAGGCTGGTCTCCCATAGCGATGGGGTAACACGCTCTTTTACCTTCTTTATTATTCAGGATCCGCGCATCAACGCATTTGCGGCCCCTGGCGGTTATATCGGCATCAACTCCGGTTTGATTCTCAATACCGCCAACGAAAGTGAACTGGCGGCGGTATTGGCACACGAAATAGCCCATGTGACCCAACGCCATCTGGCCCGCGCCAGTGAAGCCGCCAACAATATGAATCTGCCCATGGCAGCCGCGATACTCGCCGCCATGATTCTGGGAAGCCAGGATCCGGACCTCGCCCAGGCAGCAATCACTGCCGCCATGGCCGGCAGTACCCAGCGAATGATCAACTTCACCCGCATCAATGAACAAGAGGCTGATCGGGTGGGCATGCAGATCCTGACGCGGGCGGGGTTCGATGCCAATGGAATGCCGGATTTTTTCAAAAAACTGCTGGCCACCAACCGGATCTACAAGGACGTGCTACCGGATTTTCTGAAAACCCATCCCGTCACGCTCTCCCGAATCAGTGACTCGAGCAACCGCGCCGCCCGTTACAAACCCCCTCGGCAAGGGGAAGAGAGCATTCGTTACTCACTCATCCGCAGCAAGATACGGGTTATGCTCAGCAAAAACCCTGATGAGGCAGTCCGCTATTTTGCCGATAACGGCACAGAGGCGGGAAAGTACGGTTATGCACTGGCGCTCAGCCGCAAGGGGGAAAGCGGAAAGGCCCGCCGCCAACTGCAGGCCCTGATCGGAAAACGGCCTGATGTCATCGCCTATCAATACGCACTCGCCCAGGTGGAGGCCGATGCCGGAAACCTGGAGAAGGCGCTGGCCATCTATGAGCAAAACCTGAGGATCTATCCGTTGAGCACCCCGCTGACCGTTCAGTACGTATTTACGCTGTTGCAGTCCGGGGATGCCGCAAAGGCCCGGGAGGTTTTGCACCGCTATATGAACGCCAGGCCGGCAGGGCCGGAACTGTATCGACTGCTGGCCCAAACAGAGAAAAAGGCCGGCTTTCCGGTCGATTCCTATCGCGCAATGGCTGAATACTACTATCTGGAAGGGTTGACAAGGGAGGCGATACGCCAACTTAGAAACGCGCTGGAAACAAAAGAGGTCACTCCCTACGACGCAGCAGGGATCCGCGCCCGCTTGAAACTGTTTGAAGAGCATGCCGCACTGGAAGCCGCCTCCCGCAAGCAGCGCCAGGAGAACGGAGCGGAGAGGTATTCAGCACACAAGAAGAGGAAAATGGTGCCGAGGAGAGGACTTGAACCTCCACGGGGTTACCCCCACTAGCACCTGAAGCTAGCGTGTCTACCAATTTCACCACCTCGGCAGTGAGCAGTGATGTGTTACCATACGGCAACAAGAGCGGAATTTTACCTGACTTTGTTTCATTGTCAATGTTCTGCTTCCCAAAAATAGATTGCTGAATCAGGATTGCCATGACCAACGACTCCTCCCCCTCGAATAAACAGGATCCCTACGCCGAGCGCGAAGCCCGGAAGTATGAAAACCCCATCCCCAGCCGTGAATTTATCATGGAGCTGCTTGAAAGAAAGGGGGTGCTGATGAACCGGGCGCAGATTGCCGGGGAGTTGAAACTGCATACGGATGAGCAGTTCGAGGCGCTGCGCCGCCGTCTGCGCGCCATGGAGCGCGATGGGCAACTGATCCGGAACCGCAAGGGTGGCTACGGCCTGGTAAGCAAAATGGATCTGGTGTGCGGGCGGGTCATCGGCCATCCCGACGGATTCGGCTTTCTGGTGCCGGATGAGGGTGGCGAGGATCTGTTTCTCAACGGCCGGGAGATGCGCTCCGTGTTTCACGGCGACCGGGTAATGGCGCGGGTATCCGGCATTGATCGCCGTGGCCGCCGGGAAGGCAGCGTGGTCGAGGTGCTGGAGCGTAACACCCACCGGGTGGTAGGACGCTATCTCGTCGAGGGTGGCGTTGGCTTTGTGGCGCCGGACAACAAGCGGCTGGTGCAGGATATCCTGGTTGCCAAGGGTGAGGAAGGGGGAGCGAAGCCAAACCAGATCGTCACTGTCGAAATTATCGAACAGCCCACCAGACGCCGCCAGCCGCTGGGGCGGATCGTCGAGGTGCTGGGCGAGCACATGGCGCCGGGGATGGAGATCGAGGTGGCCCTCCGCGCCCACAATCTGCCGCTGGGCTGGCCACCGCAGGTGGAGCAGGAGATCGCCGTTCTCGATGAACAGGTCCCGGAGAAGAGCAAACAGGGCAGGAAGGATCTGCGCCAGTTGCCGCTGGTGACCATCGATGGGGAGGATGCCCGGGATTTCGACGACGCCGTGTTCTGCCGCGCGGTGGATGACGGCTGGAAACTGCTGGTGGCCATTGCCGATGTCTCCAGCTACGTTTCGCCCGGCACTGCCCTGGATGACGAGGCGCGTGAACGGGGCACATCGGTTTATTTCCCGGAGCGGGTGATTCCCATGCTGCCGGAGGTGCTCTCCAACGGTCTCTGTTCGCTCAACCCGGACGTGGACCGTCTCTGCATGGTCTGCGAACTCTCCTTCAACGAAAAAGGGGAGGTAACGGACTACCGCTTCTTTGAAGCAGTGATGCGCTCCCATGCCCGGCTGACCTATACCGAGGTTGCCGCCATGCTGGTGGAAAGAGAGCAATCCCTGCGCAGCCGGTACAGTGAGCTGCTTCCCCATCTGGAACAGTTGTATGCACTGTATCAGACGCTGCGCAAACAGCGTGAGCGGCGCGGGGCGATGGATTTCATCACGACCGAGACCCGCATCGTGTTCGGGCCGGAACGCAAGATCGAACAGATCGTGCCGCTGGAGCGCAATGAAGCGCACATGCTGATCGAGGAGTTCATGGTGGCGGCCAATGTGGCAGCGGCCGATTTTCTGCGCAAGAACAAAATCCCCACGCTGTACCGCGTCCATGAGGGGCCAACAGCGGAAAAACTGGAGGCGCTGCGCGAGTTTCTGAGCGAGCTGGGACTGCAGTTGCAGGGGGGAGAAAAGCCTCAGGCACGCCACTTCGCCAGGCTGCTCGACCAGATCAAGGAGCGCCCCGACGCCCATCTGATCCAGACCGTGCTGTTGCGCAGCATGCGCCAGGCGATCTATACCCCCGACAACGAGGGGCATTTCGGACTGGCCTTCGACGCCTATGCCCACTTTACCTCACCGATCCGCCGCTACCCGGATCTGGTGGTGCATCGCGCCATCCGCCATCTCCTGTCACGCAGAAAGAGAACTCAGGCGCCTTGGTCCCATGAGGAGATGGTGCTGCTGGGCGAACACTGCTCGATGACCGAACGCCGCGCCGACGATGCCACCCGTGATGCCGTCGACTGGCTCAAGTGCGAATACATGATGGACAAGGTCGGCGAAAGCTATGACGGTGTCATCAGCAGCGTGACAGGTTTTGGCCTGTTTGTGGAGCTGGAGCGGATCTACGTGGAGGGACTGGTACATGTGACCGCGCTGGGCAACGACTATTTTCACTTCGATCCCGCCAAACACCGGCTCAGCGGCGAGCGCACCAACCAGCACTATCGTCTGGGTGACAAGATTCGGGTCAAGGTGGTGCGCGTTGATCTCGACGAACGCAAGATCGATTTCGAACTGGCGCAGCCGGTAGCAGAAAAAACAAGAAAAAAGAGCAGGCGCAGGCGCTGATGCCGGCAAAGGCAGACAGGGAGGACTGGGTCTACGGCCTGCACGCCGTGCGCCTGGCGCTGGAGCAAAACCATGTACGGGAATTGTGGTGTGATCGGGCACGGCATGACGAACGGATGCCCGTCATACGCCAGGCGGCGCAGCGGGCCGGTGTTGTGATCCATGAAACCTCGCTCGACGGGCTGGATACCCTGCTGCCGGGAGTGCGCCACCAGGGGGTGATTGCCACACTGCGGCCACCCCGCGAACGGGGCGAACGGGAGCTGGAAGAGCTGCTGCAGCATCTCGCTCACCCCCCGTTATTGCTGGTGCTCGACGGGGTTCAGGATCCCCACAACCTGGGCGCCTGTCTGCGTACTGCCGATGCGGCGGGCGTGGATGCAGTGATTGCACCGAAAAATCGCGCGGCCGGATTGACCGCCACCGTGCGCAAAGTAGCCTGCGGCGCAGCGCAGAGCGTGCCGTTCATCCGTGTCACCAATCTGGCGCGCACCTTGCGCCAGCTGCGCAGTGCAGGCATCTGGCTAATCGGCGCCGCCGGAGAGAGCGATCAGGAGCTTTACCGGACTGATCTGACCGGTCCCCTGGCAATTGTGATGGGAGCGGAAGGGCACGGTCTGCGCCGCCTGACGCGGGAGAACTGTGATCTCCTGGTAAAGATTCCCATGACCGGCATGGTGGAGAGTCTCAATGTCTCGGTTGCCGCCGCGGTGTGCCTGTACGAGGCAGTGCGGCAACGGCGGGGTGGTTGAAAATTAGCCGGTTCTTCTTCAGCGTGATGAGTAAATGGCATGTCTATATCGTCAGCTGTTCCGATGGCTCGCTCTATACGGGTATCGCCAAGAATGTCGGTTTGCGGATCACTCAACACAATGCCGGACAGGGCGCAAAATATACCCGCGGGCGGCTCCCGGTCCGTCTGGTCTATCAGGAGCCGGTGATAAACCACGGCGCTGCATTGCGGCGCGAGCTGGAGATCAAACGCTTGCCGCCAAAACGGAAACGGCGGTTGATTTCACTGGCATCGACAGAAGAATATGACAACGAGTGACATATGCCGGTTCCCTCCCTTGACTTCCTGCAGGAACAAACTAATGGTTATATTGACTTGGCAGTAATCAGAGCAAATAACCATTGTTTTACGCAAAAATGGCGCGCGGACCTGGTACTCTTTCAAGGTGATAAATCATGGTTCAGCGCCCCTGTGGGGTTTCGCGGCAAGGCGCAGTGCGCAGGCAAGGGTTGTTCCCTTGTCAAGCACTGCAACGCCGCAGCGGAACACCACAGGGACGCCCGAAGGGTTGGCCTGTCAGCGTCCATGGCCGCGTTGCTCCTCTTGCGAAGGGCAACGGCCATTCGCTGCGAGGAGCGCCTTGCCCTGAACGCTGACAGACCAACTGAATCCTGATTTATCACCTTGAAAGAGTACCAGGGATAAGCTGAGTCGTTACTCCGCTCTTTGGCGCCGTTGGCGCGGGAACACGAGGTGGATGGATCATGGCTGTACGGGGAAAGCTGATTGCTATCGTTGGAAGTTACCGCAAGGAGGGTATCGTCGACTCCGCGGTGGACGGCGTTCTTCGGGCAGCACAACAACAGGGGGTGGAGACAAAAAAGATCTATCTTCTGGATCAGCATATCGAGTTTTGCACCAATTGCCGCACCTGTATGCTGGAACCCGGAGAGGCGCGCGGCAAATGTGTTCTGGAGGATGATCTGGAACGGCTGTTGACCGAGATAGAACAGGCCGACTATCTGGTCATCGGTGCACCGGTAAACTTCGGCAACGTCAACGCCATCACCCGGAAATTCATGGAGCGTTGCGTCGGCTTTGCCTGGTGGCCGTGGGAGAGCCGGGCGCCAAAGATAAGGAACCCGGCCAGAAACAAACGGGCGATACTGGTCTCCGCCAGTGGCGCCCCGGCGTGGCTGGCCCGCTGCTTTACCGGCACACTGGGAGCGTTGAAGAAAATGGCCGCCCTGTTCGGTGCAAGGACGGTGGGTGTATTGTGGATTGGCCAGGTCAACAAAGAGCACATGGCGCTGCCGCAAAAAAGCTGTCTAAAGGCCCATGTTCTGGGCAGAAAACTGGTCGCTGATTGATATTTTGACCCGGCATCATGGATAAAAAGAAAGACAGCCTCGTTGAGCCAGGCCATGATCTGAGCAAGGGTCATGAAGACCCTTTTATCGATTTTCTGCACCGCATTATCCGTTTTGCAGTGAAGATACTGGCGGTATTGATGGTGCTGGTCATTATCTGGGGCATTGGGGATGTTATCTATGTGCTGTATCAACGGATTAACAGCCCCCCGTTTTTACTGCTGAGCATCAACGATATTCTTGCCACTTTCGGCGCATTTCTCGCCGTACTGATCGCCATCGAAATATTCATCAATATCTCGATGTATCTGAAATCCGATGTTATTCCTGTCAGACTGGTAGTAGCCACCGCCCTGATGGCCATTTCCCGAAAAGTTATTATCTTCGATTTCGAAAAGATAACCCCCCCCTTCGTGCTGGCGACAGCCGCGGTGGTGTTCGCGCTTGGAATAACCTACTGGCTCATCTCCAAAAAGAGTTGACTAGCACTCTTTCAAGGTAATAAATCAGGATTCAGTTGGTCTGTCAGCGTTCAGGGCAAGGCGCTCCTCGCAGCGAATGGCCGTCGCCCTTTGCAAGAGGAGCACCAACCCACCGGAGTGGATTGGGAGCGCGAAGCGACTCCGAAGGGGTAGAATACAGGGATGTATTCCATCAACGCCCCCTAGGTATTATTAACCCGGCGGCCGGTGATCCCGCGCTACTCACCGGCATCGGCAGGGCGGCGCTGTTACTTCAAACCAGCCCGGCTCGCCGGGTGGTCACGAAAACTGTAACCATTCACCGACAGGTGCCGGGTTATCAAGTGGTGCCCTGCCCGGCCCCTGCCGCTTTTTAACATTCCGGGTGCGATCACCATTCACGCCGCCCCGAAAAGGCGTGTGACAGCGTGTCACCATCGACATACTCCAGTTCACCGCCCAGTGGCACTCCGTGCGCAATCCGGGTTACCCGAATACCATGATCCTTCACCTGCTCACTGATATAGTGGGCAGTGGCCTCTCCCTCCACGGTTGGATTGGTGGCCAGAATCACCTCCCTGACCTCCTCGGCACGGCAGCGCTCTTTCAGCTGATCGAGACCAATATCCTCCGGCCCGACGCCATCTAGGGGGGAGAGATGACCCATCAGCACGAAATAGAGTCCCCGGTAGCTGCCGGACTGCTCGATGGCTTCCACATCCGCAGGCATCTCCACTACACAGAGTTGAGTGCGATCCCGGCTGCCGCTGGCGCACAAGGGACAGATATCGGTTTCGCTCAGGGTGCGGCAGCTTTTGCAGTGGCCAATCTTGTCAGCCGCCAGCGCCAGGATGGCTGCCAGGCGGCGGGCACTCTCCCGATCCCGTTCCAGCAGGTGATAGGCCATCCGCTGCGCCGATTTCGGCCCGACTCCGGGCAGACAGCGCAGTCCGTCCACAAGGCGGCTCAGCAGGGGTGTAACGGCCATCCGGTTGTCAAAATGGCAGCTTCATGCCACCGGGCAGGTTCAGGCCCGCTGTCATACCCGCCATCTTCTCTTGCGAGTTTTTCTCTACCTGACGCACCGCATCGTTCACTGCTGCCGCAAGCAGATCTTCCAGCATCTCTTTGTCGTCCCCCATTAGCGTGTCATCGATGGTTACGCGCCTGACATCATGGCGGCCGGTCATAACCACCTGCACCATGCCCCCACCCGACTGCCCGGTAACCTCCATGCTGGCCAGCTCCTCCTGCGCCTTCTGCATCTCGGCTTGCATCTTCTGCGCCTGCTTCATCAAATTACCTAGACCACCTTTCATTTTGCTCTTTCCTCAGTTTCAATCCGGATTGATCCCGCCCATAGTATAACCATTAACCGGGCAACGATATATGCTGCATCGCGGGTTCCGGGAACGGGATGGAACAGGGCACAGCCTGCCCTCCCGGCAAAAGCTGCCCGGTTTTATGGGAGGCTGCCCCGAACATCTGAAGCGGCCTGCCCGGATCACGCTTGCCTCAAGCAGCCCTCCTTTGCAAAGGCTGGCGCGTGGCAAGCAGTCCGCCGGTTACAGTCGTCGGGCCGAAGGCGCGCCTGGAGGGCGACTCCGGCAGGTTCATCACGTTCCCGGCTGAAACACCCGGATTAGCGTGGCGCGGGATACCGCCGGTCAATCCGCCGGCACGATGGAGTCTGTCTGAATCTCTGCACCGAAGGTGTCGATCATGTTCTGTATGTTGCTATCCTCCCTTATCGCCTGCTCCGCCCGCTGTCGGCGCGCCAGCTCCCTGCGCTGCTCGATGGCCGCCGGACTCATGCCCTCGTCGGGGGCGCATGCAATCACCACCTTCAGCGGACCGCCTTTGAGCGTCTGCAGCGCCGCCTCCAGGCGTTGCCGGTGACGCTCGCTGAGCAGGTGTTTGTGCTGTGGCGTCAAAACCAGCTCCAGAACACCCTCTCTCTCGCTTTTGCAGATGCAGTTTAGCGCCAGCTGCCGGGTCATCCCGTTCAGTTTCAACGCAGCTACCTTTTCTGCCCACTGTTCGTCTTTTGATGAGGCCAGAGGCTCGCGGAGGCGCTCTTTATCAGTTTCCTTTTCCTCGTTACGGGGCCGTTTCCCGCGCTTCTTTCCCGCGGCCTGCGGAGCGGGTGAAGACTCAACGGATTTGGGCGCTTCAGGCGCACCCTCCCCGGCTGCGGAAACGGCGATCGGCGACTCCCGGTCATCCGTACAGGAGGCATCGGGCTGGAACGCCAACATTCGCAACATAATCATTTCAAATCCGCTGCGCGGCTCGGGGGCCAGCTCCAGCTCCTTGCGGCCCAGCAAGGCGATCTGGTAATAAAGCTGGATATCTTCCGGAGTCAGTCCATTCGCCAGTTCGAGATACCGATCCCGCTCCGGCAACAACTCATCAACTGACTGGGGAACTATCTGAAGAAGTGCAATCTGGTGCAAAGAGGAGATCAATTCGGCCAGAACGGCGGAAAAGTCCGGCGTATTCCGGGCGAGGTTCTCCACGGCCCGAAGCAGCGCCATGCCATTACCGGCAACCAACGCTCCCAGCAGTTCAAACAGATGGCACTGCTCGATGGTGCCCAGCATGGTGCGCACCTCCTGCTCCCGGAGTTCGCCACCACCGTACGCGATGGCCTGATCCAGCAGGCTGAGCGCATCACGCATGCTGCCATCGGCAACGCGGGCGATCTGCGCCAGCGCCGGCGCCTCCGCCGGGATATCCTCTTGCAACAAAACCTGCTGGAGGTGCGTGCTTATCTGTTCGGGAAGCAGCCGCCGCAGATTGAACTGCAGGCAGCGTGACAACACTGTCACCGGCAGCCGCTGCGGATCGGTCGTCGCCAACAGAAACTTGACATGGGGAGGCGGCTCTTCCAGCGTCTTCAACAGGGCATTGAAGCTATGGTTGGAGAGCATATGCACCTCGTCGATCAGGTACACCTTGTAACGGCCGCGGGTGGGGGCATACTGCACGTTCTCCAGCAGATCGCGGGTATCCTCCACCTTGGTGCGGGATGCAGCATCCACTTCGATGAGATCAACGAACCGGCCGGCATCGATGTCGCGGCAAGCGGCACACTCCCCACAGGGGTTGGAACCGACTCCCTGATCACAGTTCAACGCCTTCGCCAGTATGCGTGCAATCGTGGTCTTGCCAACCCCGCGGGTGCCGGCAAACAGAAAGGCGTGATGCAGGCGGCCATTATCCAGCGCATTGATCAGTGGGCGCAATACATGCTCCTGTCCCACCATCTCGCCGAATGTACGGGGCCGCCATTTTCGCGCCAGAACCTGATAACCCATAAGACAAAGCCTGCATGAAGGGTGGCAGCCCGCACCAGCCACACCCCGGCACCCGCAGTCGCCGCTACCGCTGCTCCCTTCCGGGCCTGACGGGGTTCACGGCCTTACGTTGCGAGGGGGCCGATACGGGCCACCATAAATCGAAGCGGCTATTATCACCGAAGCCGGAGGTTTCCACAATCACAACCACTCAGCGAGTTGTAATTTCTGCTCAGGCTGCTTGCGCGAACACCTTCTCCACCACCCGGCAGGTGCGCTCCAGATCCGCTGCGGCAAGCGTTGGATGGACGAGAAACATCAACGCGGTTTCACCCAATACCCTGGCAACGGGCAGGCGGCTGGCAGGACGCAGTCCTGTTTCATCGAACGCCTTCTCCCGATAGATTTCGGAGCAGGAACCGCTGAAACAGGGTACTCCGGCGGTATTGATGGCCGCCATGATCCGATCCCGGTTCCAGCCCGGCTTCAACCGCTCGGGACGAACATAGACATAGTACTTGTACCAGGCATGCTGTATCTCTTCAGGGGGATGCTCGACGCGCAGGGCCGGGATGGCCTGGAAGCAGCGTTGCAATACCCCGGCATTACGGCTTCGGGCCTCATGCCATTGCGGCAGTTTGCGCAGTTGCAAACGGCCAATTGCCGACTGCATCTCGCTCATGCGCCAGTTGGTGCCGAAGGATTCGTGCAACCAGCGGAATCCGTCAGGATGCTGGCGGCGATACACCGTATCGTAACTCTTGCCGTGATCCTTGAAAGCCCAGGCCCGCTTCCATGTGGTCTCGCTGTTGGTGACCAGAATCCCGCCCTCGCCGCCGGTGGTCATAATCTTGTCCTGACAGAAAGAGAATGCCGCGGCATCACCCATCGAACCGACCGGCCGCCCCTTGTAGCGCGCGCCATGCGCCTGGGCGCAATCCTCGATGACTTTTATGCCCCGCCTGCCAGCCAGCTCCAGTATGGGATCCATGTCGCACGGCCAACCTGCCAGATGGACGGGAATAACAGCGCGGGTAGCGGGTGTCAACACGGCCTCGATTGTCTCTGCTGACAGGTTGCCGGAGGCCGGATCCAGATCGGCAAACAGCGGTTTCGCACCCCGCATGATAACCGCGCTGGCTGTTGCCAGAAATGTCCGCGGTGTTACAACCACCTCATCACCGGGGCCAATCCCCAGGGCCTGCAGAGCCAGTTCCAGCGCAACCGTGCCATTTGCTACCGCGACGGCATGGTTCACCTGGCAGTGGTCGGCGAACTCTTTTTCAAACTCCCGCCCCTCTTGCCCGGTCCAGTAATTCACCTTTCCGGAACGCAAAACAGCGCTGACCGCAGCAATTTCGTCCTCAGCAAAATACGGCCATGAAGTCATTATCGCGTGTCTTGAATGGTTGTTGGATAGTATTGACCTGGCATCGACGGGACTGTATTCCGAACTTCAAGCGTCCTTCAGCTCTGTGTTATCACGTTTGTTCCAATGGAATAACCATTGACGACATGTGATGTCTTGATCGGAAGGACGCTTGAAGTTCTGAACATGATCCGTTTTTTCGCCTTGGGCCAACGGATTTCAGGCGCAATCCGGGCAGTTACTTTCAAATTCTGCAACTCACCAAGTATGGGCGCTGTCGCCCCCCGGAACTATCTGTTTCCGCTGGGCATTTCCCGTCCTCGAAACTTGCATGCCGTCAAATTTACCGTCAGGTAGCAACAATTCAGGGGATACACATGATAACCACCAAAAACAACTTCCACAATACGGAAGTAAAGATCAAAGCGAACATCGGCGATGAACTCACCTGGGGCCAGATAATGCATGCGTGAACCATGCTCGAAACTGGTGTACGGAAAGATTGGAGAAGGTGGCGCACCCTGCTGAAACCGGTTTTGCATAACTGATGAACAGCAGAGGAGGTATGTTACCATGAGCAAAGATAAGGTGTAGAAGCGACTGTCAGGTCAAATCTGAACTACTACACCTTATACTCCAAGATAACCACCACGCCCAGATTCCCCACCACTCAGGTCTGCCATCGTCATCATGGCGATTAAATAATTTTTTTAAACAACAGGGGGTTGGCGTGCTTATGGGATGGTATTGGATGAGGTTATGGTGGCTATGGGTGGATTCGAACCACCGACCCCAGCATTATGAGTGCTGTGCTCTAACCAGCTGAGCTACATAGCCATGATGGGTTCCGCACGCGCATTTTCCGGTTTCGGTGCTCTCCTGTCAAGGCGAACTTCCCTTGAGCATGGGCCAGGCCGCCCGCAGATAGACCGCCATCGACCACAGCGTCAATCCGGCAGCCGCATACAGCAGCCAGAACCCCACTTCCACTACCGGAACGCTCCCAATCGGCGCGCGGTAGAGCAGCAGGATGATTGCCGTCATCTGAAGGGCTGTTTTCACCTTGCCGATGTAAGAGACCGCGACCCTGGTGCGGGCGCCCAGCTCTGCCATCCACTCCCGCAAGGCGGATATGGCAATTTCACGTCCAATAATGACAATGGCCGGGATGGCGATGTAAACGCCTGCGTAGTTGGTCGGGTTGTTCTCCACCAGCAACACCAGGGCCGCCGCCACCATCAGTTTGTCCGCTACCGGGTCGAGAAAGGCGCCAAACGGTGAAACCTGTTGCAGTCGGCGGGCCAGGTGGCCGTCAAGCCAGTCGGTAACCGCCGCCAGGGTGAACAACAGTGCACTGGCGGTATGTGCGCTGGCGATCGGAAGATAGAAGCAAATCACAAAAATCGGAATCAGGGCAATACGCAGCAAGGTGAGAATATTGGGAATATTTGACCACATATCGCCTACCCACTATCCGGGTGGAAACTGTCATAAATCCGTTGCGCCAGGGCGCGGCTTATACCCTGTATCCGCACCAGATCCTCGACCCCGGCGCGCGCCACCTCTTGCAGGCCGCCAAACTGCCGCAATAGCTGCCGGCGCCGTTTTGGGCCGAGACCAGAGATCCCCTCCAGTACCGAAGTAGCACGCGCCTTTCCACGCCGCTGGCGGTGCCCTGTGATGGCAAAACGATGTGCCTCTCCGTCGATCTGCTGAATCAGATGCAGCGCTGGCGAGTCTCCCGGCAGTATAAGGGGCTGCTCCCGTCCGGACAAGAACAGCGTCTCCCGCCCCGGCTTCCGGGTCGGCCCCTTGGCAATGCCCAGTACGGCAACACCACGAATCTGCAGCTCTTCCAGTACGCTGTTTGCCCGGGCAATCTGCCCCTTGCCACCGTCGATTATCAGCACATCCGGCAATTTCCCCTCCCCTTTTACAACGCGGGTGTAGCGGCGGCTGAGCGCCTGCTCCAGCGCGGCGTAATCATCGCCTGGTGTGATATTCCTGATATTGAAGCGGCGGTACTCCGCTTTCACTGGACCGCAAACATCGAACACGATACACGAACCCACAGGAAATGCTCCCGTGGTATGGCTGATATCGAAACACTCGATTCGCCGGGGCAGTTCGTCCAGCCCCAGCGCCTCCTGCAACCTCTCGAAACGGCTGTGCATACTGGCCCTGCCGGCCAGATGGCTCTCCAGCGCCGCAGCGGCGTTTGCCTCGGCCAGCTTCACCCAGCGGGCGCGCTCACCCCGTAGCCGGTGACGGATCGCCACCTTGTGGCCCGCCCGGGATGTCAGTACGGCAGTCAGCCACCCGGCCTCATCCAGCGGCTGATTGAGCAAAATATCAGCGGGAATTTCCCGGCTGCGGCTGTCGCCCGAAAGGTAGTATTGCGGCAAAAAGGCGGCCAGCAATTCGGCTGCATCGCTGTTACCGGTGTGGCGGGGAAACCAGCTCCTGTTTCCGAGATTGCGCCCGTCGCGGATGGAAAACAGCTGGATGCAGCCGACCCCGTTCTTTACCACGCCGGCAATCACGTCCAGATCTCCCCCCGCACCGCTGACATACTGCCGCTCCTGCACCCGGCGCAAACTGGCAATCTGATCCCGATAGCGCGCTGCCTGCTCAAACTCCAGCGCCTCCGATGCCGCATCCATCTGCTTGACCAGATCATCGATCACCTCGTTGCTCTTTCCCTCCAGAAAAAGCGCCGCATGGCGAACATCCTGCCGATAACGCTCTTTGTCGATCAAGCCGGTGCAGGGAGCACTGCAACGTTTAATCTGGTACTGCAGACAGGGACGGCTGCGATTTCCGTAGAACGAGTCTTCGCACTGGCGCACCCGGAACAGCTTCTGCATCAAATTCAGCGTCTCCCGCACCGCCCCGGTGCTGGGGTAGGGGCCAAAATAGCGGCCCGGCCCGCTTCTGGCGCCCCGGTAACTGCCCAGCCGCGGAAAGTCTTGATGACTGGAGAGATAGATATAAGGATAGCTCTTGTCATCACGCAACAGGATGTTGTAGCGGGGCTTCAACGCCTTGATGAGATTGTTCTCCAGAATCAGCGCCTCGTTTTCTGTGTGGGTTATGGTGATCTCGATCTGCCGGATCTGCGCCACCATATGACGGGTTTTTGCGCTGGAAATGTGCTGTCCAAAATAGCTGGAGACCCGCATTTTGAGGTTGCGCGCCTTGCCTACATAGATAACGTTTCCCTCACCATCCATCATGCGATAGACACCCGGACGGCTGGTCAGCCTGGAGATAAACTGCTTGGGATTGAATGGAACCGGATTCATGCGATCAGGCGGCCAGGAGTTTCTCTATCTCCCGGAACACATTGTGAAACATCTCCTCCGTAAGACGGCGCGTCTGCGTATTGTAGCGGCTGCAATGATAAGAATCGATCAGCCAGCGCTTTCTGTCCAGCCGGTGCTTCCGGCAGTGGGCAAACGGGTAATCTGTCATCTTCAGTCCCAGCGCCCGAATCACGGCGCGATGAGCAACCAAACCCAGCGCCAGGACGGCCGCGCCGTCATCGAGATCCGCCAGCTCTGCACGCAGATAGCGGTTGCACTCGGTTACCTCGCTGCCAACCGGCTTGTTCTGCGGCGGCAGGCATTTTACGGCGTTGGTAATGCGGCAGCCATCGAGAGTCAACCCGTCGTCCCTCCCCGTAGCGGCAGATTGATTGCTGAAACCGAACCGGTAGAGCGTCTCATAAAGCAGGATGCCGGCATAATCCCCGGTAAAAGGCCGACCGGTGGCGTTGGCGCCATGCATGCCCGGCGCCAGTCCAACAATCAGCAACCGGGCATCAGGATCACCAAACGGCGCCACCGGCCGGGCGTGATAAGCTGGATACGCCTCCCGGATACCGGCCAGAAAACCGGCCAGACGGGGACAGGAGCGGCAGTCCGGATCGAAGTGCATTGGTAACTACCCAGTGAGTTGCAGGAGTTGAAAGTAACTGCTCAGCCAGCCTTATAAAACCAAATTACCAGAGGCTTCAAGAACAGACTGGCCCGGCACTGCGTTTGCCTGCAAGCCGCCCCGTATTCCGGTCTGTTCTTGAAGTTCTGAATGCGGCATCCATTGTTGCCGGGTTAACAAATCAAAGGGCAAACGGCCGTTTGCCCTTGTGAGTGGTGGGCCGTGTAGGGATCGAACCTACGACCCGCTGATTAAGAGTCAGCTGCTCTACCAACTGAGCTAACGGCCCTGCAAGATGCTTTATTCAACCATAAAACGGGAACCGGGGCAATAAATGCAGCCTGCCAAGGATGATTTGCCCACTCCCCTTGTATTCTGACCCGGACACAGGTAACCGGCCATGAACGGCGCTTGAACTCACCGCCCGCTTCAATGGTGGTGTTTTGGGGTATCCGCCGGGCGAACAGTGAACTCTGCGGGAATACGCTTTCCACCTTTAAACTTGAGAGTTACCCTCACCGTATCACCGGCCTTGAGGCGCTGTCCGGGATTTATCAACATCAAATGCAAACCACCGGGGGCAAACTCCACCCGGCCATTGGCGGGAACCTCGACGGTTTCCTGCCGCACCATTTTGGCCAACCCGTCCTCCATTACGGTGCGATGCATCTCGATTTTTTCAAATACCACACTTTCAGCACCCAACAGTAACTGTCCGGTGTCTGCCGGGTTTCTGATTGTCATAAACCCGGCCAATGCTCTTGCTACCGGAGGCGCTTCACGGATCCAGGCATTGTCAACGGAACAGCCAGCCGGATGGAGATCACCATTTGCATGGCCCATGCTTGCAACCAGCAACACCATCAGCGCAATGAGAAAGCCGGCGCATTTTTTCATCTTGATAGCTCCTTGTAATTGTTACTCCGGCCACCGGGCAGAACCTGTTCTGCCGGCGAGAGACACCCGGAGCCGGAGAACGCTTGGAGCCCTGAACGCGAACTATATCGTGGCCGGGCCAATATCAGACATTGAAGCGAAAGTGCATCACATCACCATCCTGCACTACGTACTCCTTGCCTTCCAGACGAAGCTTGCCGGCCTCGCGTGCGCCCTGTTCGCCATTATACGCAACAAAATCCTCACAGGAGGTCACTTCGGCGCGGATAAACCCTTTTTCAAAATCGGTGTGAATAACTCCGGCAGCCTGGGGGGCCGTTGCACCGTTCGAAACAGTCCAGGCGCGCACCTCCTTGACCCCGGCCGTGAAATAGGTCTGCAGACCCAACAGTTGGTATCCGGCACGAATGACCCGGTGCAGGCCAGGCTCCTCCAGCCCCAAATCGGCAAGAAACTCCGCCCTCTCCTCCTCATCGAGTTCGGTAAGCTCCGATTCGATTGCAGCACAAACCGCCACGACAACGGCGCCCTCTCTCTGCGCCAACGCCTGCACCTGTTCAAGATACGGGTTGTTTTCAAAACCGTTCTCATTGACGTTTGCAATGTACATGGTGGGCTTGACGGTGAGAAGGTGGAGGTCCTGAACCAGTCCGAGTTGCTCCTTGTCCAGCCCCATCGAGCGCACCGCCTCCCCCCTGTCCAGCCGAGCGCGTATCTGTTCAAGCAGCTCCTTTTTGGCCTCGGCCTCCTTGTCACCACCCTTGGCAATTTTACCAACCCGCAGAATCGCCTTTTCCACCGTTTCAAGATCGGCCAACGCCAATTCGGTATTGATTACCTCGATGTCGTTCAGCGGCTCGATCTTCCCCACCACGTGGACGATATCATCGTTCTCGAAGCAACGAACCACCTGCGCAACAGCGTCCGTTTCACGGATATTGGCGAGGAACTTGTTGCCAAGCCCTTCGCCACGGGAGGCTCCAGCCACCAGGCCGGCAATATCCACAAACTCCATGGTGGCGGGAACAATCCGCTCCGGGGCAACGATGGCCGCCAACCGCTCCAGACGCGGATCCGGCACTGGAACAACCCCCACGTTTGGCTCAATGGTGCAAAACGGATAGTTTTCCGCCTGGATACCCGCTTTGGTCAACGCATTGAACAGTGTGGATTTGCCAACATTCGGCAACCCAACGATACCGCATTTGAATCCCATTGATTATCCTGTTGTCTGTTTCAGCCGGGACTGCTCCGCCCTGGAGTGAAGCCGGTTCATGGCTTTCTGGTAATCACCGTGGATGATATGGGGCAACTCCTCTACCGCCCTGGCAATAGCCTCATCTATCAGACGGCGCTCTTCTGCTGATGCGCTGCCCAGGACGAAACCGGTAACCTCCTTTGTACTGCCGGGATGACCAATGCCGATACGCAGCCGGACAAACCCGTTGTCCCCCATCAGGGAGGCGATATCGCGCAATCCGTTGTGCCCGCCGTGCCCACCGCCCTGCTTGAGACGTACAGCTCCCGGTGGCAAATCCAAATCATCATGGGCCACCAGGATTGACTCAACGGGGATCTTGTAGAACCGGGCCAGGCGCGCAACGGCCTGGCCGCTGCGGTTCATCCAGGTGTCGGGTTTGAGCAACCAGACCGGCTCGCCCTTCATCGAAATCCGGCACACCTCTCCATGAAACTTTGCCTCCCGGCGAAAGGGTACGCCCCACTGCCGGCTCAGGGCATCGACAAACCAGAAACCGGCGTTATGCCGGGTCTCCCGATACTCATCACCCGGATTTCCCAGACCTGCGACAAGCTGAATGGTGGGAGCGGTCACTCACCTCCCCCTGACCCGTCGCCGTCGACCCGGCAACCGGATATACCGGTGCCAGCTTCCGTGTGCGCGCTTGGGGGTCGCCTCTTGATACGTGCCATGTCTGTTGCTCCTCGGGTCAAGGGTTGTCCCGAGACCGGCATATCCAGGCGGGTATATCCGGTCACCAGATCAATACAAAAAAGCCACGTGGTTACAAAGCCGGTTACTCTTTGTCGGCCCCGCCTTCTCCTCCAGCCTCACCCTCTTCACCCGCCGCCTCTTGGGTCTCTGTGTCAACAGCGCCGCGAACGGTCTGAATCGCCGCAATAGCGGTATCATGCTCTTCACCCTGCAATAGCTGCACCAGCTCCACCCCCTTGGGGAGTTTTATGTCGGAAAGATGCAGGGATTGTCCCAGCTCCAGTCCGGACAGATCGACATCGATATACTCCGGCAGATCTTTGGGAAGACAGTTTATTTCAACCTCGGTGACAGCGTGGGTAACTATCCCGCCACCGATCTTCACTCCCGGAGCCACCTCTTCACCGGTAAAATGGAGCGGAACATTCACCCGAATCCTCTCTCCGGCGCTGACCCGCATAAAATCCATATGCAAGATAAAGGGCTTGGCGGGATGACGCTGCATATCCTTGAGAATCGCCTGCTCTTTACTGCCCTCTAAATCGATGGTCAGGATATGAGAGTAGAAGGCTTCGTTTTCCACCTGCTTCAGCAGCTCATTATGATCCACCGTTATCGGAAGTGGCTCCTTGCCCGCTCCGTACAGGATAGCCGGCACCTTGCCCGTACGGCGCAGGCGGCGGCTCGCACCTTTGCCCTGGTCCTTACGGCGTTCTGCTGATACGACAAATTCACTACTCATTTTGCTCTCCACGCTGGTTATTAATCCATCTCCTGACGAAGATGGACGACAAATAGCCTCCCCCGCGACCAGGTTCGGCAAAACTCCCCTGTTACTCCATATAGAGCGAGCTCACAGACTCTTCGTTACTGATACGGCGCATGGTTTCCGCCAGCATCTCGGCAATACTCAGCACCCGTATGCGCCCGCACTCGCGAGCATCGGGCCGCAACGGCACCGTATCGGTCACGACCAGTTCATCCAGTTGGGATTCCATCAGGTTTTTTACCGCTGGCCCCGAGAGTACCGGATGGGTACAGTAGGCGGTCACACTGGCCGCGTCGTGCTCCTTGAGCGCTCCGGCGGCCTGGCACAACGTACCGGCGGTATCCACCAGGTCATCCACCAGCACACAATTACGCCCCGCCACGTCACCGATGATGTTCATTACTTTGGCTTCATTGGCCCGCGGGCGGCGCTTGTCGATGATCGCCAGTTCGGCATCATCCAGCTGCTTGGCTACTGCCCGCGCTCTGACCACCCCGCCAACATCCGGGGAAACGACTATCAGATTCTTGTGTTTCTGACGCCAGATATCACCAAACAGGATGGGAGAGGCGTACACATTGTCCACCGGAATATCGAAAAACCCCTGGATCTGATCAGCGTGCAGATCCACCGTCAGTACCCGGTCGGTACCCACTGCCTCGATCATGTTGGCGACCACCTTGGCAGTGATCGCCACACGCACGGATCGCGAACGGCGATCCTGGCGGGCATAGCCAAAATAGGGTATCACGGTGGTAACGCGCCGGGCCGAAGCCCGGCGCAGCGCATCGACCATTATCAGCAACTCCATCAGGTTGTCATTGGTCGGCGCACAGGTTGGCTGAACCACGAAAACATCCTTGCCACGCACGTTTTCCATGATCTCCACCATCACTTCGCCATCGCTGAAGCGGCCAACGATGGCCTTGCCCAGCGGCATGTTCAGATGGCCAACGATGGCCCGGGCGAGCCGCGGATTCGCGTTGCCGGAAAACACCATCATTCTGTTGTCGGACACGGCTTCTCCTTTGGAACCGGGCAAGTAGTTTTCTGAATGTATGCGGGTAACCATCTGCTCTTTACGCCTGACAGTTCCGCCCAACACCCAACAGTGGTGACAACCTGATGTGACCTGTATGGATTATCCACAAAATGGTTGGGGCGCCAGGATTCGAACCTGGGAATGCAGGGATCAAAACCCTGTGCCTTACCGCTTGGCGACGCCCCAGTAACTATATATCAAGCAAATTTGTAACTGCTCGGCCAGCCCCTGGAAACCACCATTGCCGTGTTGAAAAATGGTCAGTTACAGTTGAGACTCGCTTTTTTCGCCTTGAACCGACCGATCTCCAGCGATAATCCGGGCAGTTAGGCGAACTTTTCCCGGCGCAACCGCTCCAGCAGCGGTGAACGGTTCCGCCCTCTGGCCACGAAGCCGCCCCAGCCCTCAGGCAGCCGGCTCAATACCTGCTCCGCCTCCGCCCGTTTCCCGAAGGAGGCAAACAGGCAGCCTCCGCTGCCGGTCATCCTCGCCTGGCTGTATTGGCTTAACCAGGCCAGCGCTTCCCTCACCGGGGGGTAGCGTTTCGTGACGAACTCCTCAAGGGTGTTTTCCCCTTTCCCCTCGAGAAAAGCGCGTATTGTAATAGGCTGGGCGTCGCGTATCAAATCCGGAGCTGAAAAAACTTCGGCCGTGGCGACCTCGACGGGCGGGATCACTACCAGAAACCACGGCTCCGGCAGCTCCACCGGGGTAAACCGCTCCCCGATGCCCTCTGCCCAGACTGCATGCCCCTGGATGAACACGGGGATATCAGCGCCCAGTGTCAACCCCAGCGCACAAAGCGCTTCTGTATCCAGGCCGGTATTCCACAAGTGATTCAACGCAACGAGCGTGGTTGCCGCATCCGAACTCCCCCCCCCCAGCCCGCCACCCAAAGGCAGCCGTTTGTCCACCCGGATCTCGACGCCTTGGGTAACGCGGCACTGCTGCTGCAGCAACCGGGCCGCGCGTATGGCCAGATCCTGGTTCTCGCCAACCCCTGTCAAGGAAGAGAGACGGCGAATCGAGCCATCCTTGCGAATACGGAAGAGAAGCGCGTCGCCATAGTCCAGAAACTGGAATACGGTTTGCAGAAGATGATAGCCATCGGCGCGGCGCCCGGTTATGTGGAGAAACAGATTGAGTTTTGCCGGTGCCGGCCAGGGAACCATGGAGATCATACCCGGCTGTCACCCCTTTTGCCGGTGCCGCGCGGGCGGGATTGCCGGCATCCAGCGGTCGATCACCAACCGCACCTTGATTTGCCGGTTCTCCAGAAACAGTTTGGCAGGCAGCGCCACCCCCTGCTGTTGGGTGTAACGCCTGTAATCTATTTTCCAGCCTGACTGCCGCAACGACTTTAATCTGCCCCGGTCATCCAGCACTATTTTTGCTGTAGCCCCTTGCCGCGGGATGCCCCGTACCCAGTAGCTGAGGGACTCCACGGGTAACCGCATGCCCGTCCGCCGGAAAAACAGCTGTTCGGCATCTCCGCGGTAAAGCGCTGTTTCCCCCCGATCGCGAAGCGCAACGCCTTGCGCGTTACCCGCCAGGGTCAAGGCGCCGAGTCCGAAAGGTCCTGACAGGCGGAGATAGTAGTTCTCGTCCCACTGGCGCCAGAAGATATTGGCATTGAGTCCTTCACGGCCGCTTTTCAAGGCAATCCGGCCCCGCAGATTCCAGTGGGTCAACCCCTGTAGCTGTTGCTGGTGCCGGCGCCACTCCTGAACAGGATCCTGGGTTGGCGGGCGTATTTGCTGGCCGCTGCAAGCAGTCAGCAACAGCACGCTCAACAGGATGGACAGGCGCGACATGCTCATTTCAAGTGCCTTTCAACAGTGTTGCGAAGTTTCTCGTCATCAGGGAACTGCTTCAGCGCTTGTTCCCACACCTTGCGCGCTGCATCCCGGTCACCGGAAACCCACAGAACCTCCCCCAGATGGGCGGCAATCTCCGGATCACCGTCCCTGGTTCTCTTTAGCGCGCGGCGCAGATACCCGATTGACTCTGAATAGCGGCCCAGCCGATAGAGTACCCAACCCATGCTATCCAGAATGGCCGCATCATCCGGCTCGATTTCCAGGGCACGCTTCACGTAGCGGTACGCCTCTTCGTAACGGTGGGTGCGATCAGCCAATGTATACCCCAGTGCGTTCAACGCCTGCGCATTGTCGGGATCCGCCTTCAACATTCTGTTCAGATTCTGTTCCAGCACATCGAGACGATCGATCCGTTCCGCTGTCAACGCTTGAGCATAGAGCAGTTGTGGATTGTCGGGGTATTTCTCCAGACCGCGTCCAAGCACCTCAAACGCCTCACTGTTCTGCCCGGATCTCCTCAGGATATCCCCCTCCACAAGAAGGGCGCGCACCTCATGGCGCGGATCGTCCTGCGCAAGTTCGTGCAGTATCTGACGGGCTGCTTCCAGGTCACCCTGCCTCGCCGTAAGAACGGCAATGCGGATTCGGGCCTCGGCATGATTCACGCCACTGGTCACCTTTCGATACCAGCGCAGCGCCTCTGGATTGTCTGTTTCGGTCTCGGCTATACGGCCAATGAAAAAACTGGCATCCTCGACTCGCTGGCCTTTCTCAATCAACATGGAAAAATATCTTTTGGCCTCCTCGTTCTGCTCGGCCTGGAGCGCCAGCAACCCCAGGGCGAACAGGACATCGGCATTGTCGGGGGCACGCGCCTCCAGCTGCTTGAACGCTTCCCGGGCCTGCTGAAAGCGGCGGGCTTCCACCAGCATACGGGCGTAGGAGAGCGACGTCTCCAGGTTGCCGGGATTCAGCCTAATCGCCTGCCGATAGGCCTTCGAGGCCGACTCGATATCGCCTTCGGCCCGATAGAGATTGGCCCGCAGCACGTAGGCATCTGCCCTGTCAGGACGCAGGGAGATCACCTTGTCCAGCAGCTTGTGCGCCTTGGCATACTGCCGCGCCTGCATCGCCAGATGGGCATAGGCGAACTGGGCCTCCGCTTCCTCGGGGTATCTCTCCACCAGGCGGGACATGGCCTGCAGGGCGGTCTCTTTGTTCTTCTCGCGGCTCAGCAGGCGCGCAACGAACATAAACCCTTTGTACGGTTGATGCGCGTTCGACTGCCGTATCCGCTGCAGATAGGGTATCGCCTTTTCCACCTGCCCGTTGCGCAGGTACATGATGGCGACCACCTGCTGTGCTTCGGCATCCTCCGGCGCCAGTGTCACCCATTTCCTGGCGGCCTCCAGTGCCTTTTTGTCATCGCCGGCAAAAACGGCTATTTTCGCTGCCCGCTCCGCTATCTGCGGATCACCCGAAAGGCGCGCGGCTCGCAGATAGTTTTCGGCCGATATGTTGACGGCTCCCCGCTGCCCGGCTATCTCCCCCACCAGCAGGTCATAGAGCAGATCGGCCTTGGGGGAGCGTTGTGCTGCGGTTTGCTGCATCGCCAAAGAGCCATCTCCGCTCTCCGGTACAGGCAGATGCGTGGCACAGGCCGCCAACAGGGTAATGGCCAGGGCAAACGCCATTGCCGGCAGGCGAATTCGCGTCAGACAGACACCAGCCTTCAAAAAACCGGCTTTACCCTTGATGGAGATCTGTCCTTGATGGATAGGTACGCTCATTTATCAAACGACTCCCGATTACAACCAATGCACAACTATACCCAACTTCGTCCCCTGTTTTCATTAAATTCGTTAATTCTGAGACATCAGCCTTGTATTCAGGCGGTGCATGACGCAAAATTTATAACATATCAATCTGCAAGATGATCTATGTCGCTATTGGCATTTGGTGTTAACCACAAAACAGCCCCCGTCGAAATCCGGGAGAAAGTTGCTTTTGCTCCGGAAAGCGTTTCGGGCGCGCTAAGGGAGTTGCTGGCGCGTGACGGATTGCGTGAAGCCGCAATCCTCTCCACCTGCAACCGCACGGAACTTTATTGCGGCACCGCCGATGATGGCGTCATGGACTACCGGGAAGTGCTGCTGCAGTGGTTCTGCTCCTACCACGATATCGATAGCAGGCGGGTCGAACCCTACACCTATCTCTATCCGGATCGCTCCGCCGTAAGGCAGATCATGCGTGTAGCCAGTGGTCTGGACTCCCTGGTGCTGGGAGAACCCCAGATTCTTGGGCAGATGAAGGCAGCCTACGCTACAGCCCATCAGGCCGGCACCATCGGCAGCCAGCTCAACCGGCTGTTTCAGCACACCTTTTCTGTCGCCAAACGGGTACGAACCGACACCGCTATCGGCGCCAGCCCGGTCTCCGTTGCTTTTGCAGCGGTCAGCCTGGCGCGGCAGTTTTTCAGCGAACTCAACAAGCACACCGCACTGTTGATCGGTGCTGGTGAGACCACCGAACTGGTGGCGCGCCACCTTCGTGAAAATGGCATTGGCAGAATCATTATCGCCAACCGCACCCTCGAAAAAGCCCATCTGCTGGCCACTGAGGTGAACGGCTATGCCATCGGGCTGCCGGAGATCAAAGGGCACCTGGCGGAAGCCGATCTGGTGGTTTCGTCCACCGCCAGCCAGGATCCGGTAATCGACAGGGAGGATGCCCGGCAGGCGGTCAAAATCCGTAAACGGCGCCCGATCTTGATGATCGATATCGCTGTACCGCGGGATATCGCCTCCGATGTGAGCGAGCTGGACGATGTCTATCTGTACACGGTAGACGATCTGCAGGACATCATCCAGGAGGGTCTGCGTTCCCGCCAGGAAGCTGCCAAACAGGCCGATGAGATTATCGACACCCATGTTTCCCACTTCATGGGCTGGCTGCAGTCCCTGAGCGCTGTAGATACCATCCGTGGTTATCGTGAAGAAGCAGCGCTGATACGCGATACGGTACTGGAGAAAGCCCAACGCCATCTGGCTGCCGGCTGCGACCCCGATCAGGTACTGCAGGAGCTGGCCTACGGCCTGACCAACAAACTTATCCATACGCCGACCGCACAGATGAGCCAGGCCGCCTATGCCGGACGAAATGAACTGCTGGAAGCTGCGCGCGAACTGTTCAACCTCAATAAAATTAACAACACCCGATCTTGAAACCCTCCATTCGCAGTAAAATAGACGGCCTTGCCGAACGGCTGGAAGAGATCAACGCCCTGCTCACGGACCCCGGAGTCATTGCGGATCAGAACCGCTTTCGCGCCCTGTCCCGGGAGTACGCGCAGCTCAGCCCCCTGATCACCGCCTGGAGGGAGTACCTGCAGCTTCAAGAGGATATCAGCAGCGCCAGAAGCATGCTCAAGGAAGAGGACAAAGAGCTGCGCGCCATGGCCGAAGAGGAGATCGCGCAGGCACAGCAGCGGCAAATTATTCTGGAGAAGGAGCTGCAACGCTTGCTGCTGCCGGCCGACCCGAATGATGAAAAAAACATCTATCTTGAGATCCGGGCCGGCACCGGCGGGGACGAGGCCGCCCTGTTTGCAGGCGATCTGTTTCGCATGTACTCACGCTATGCCGAACTGCGCGGATGGCAGGTGGAGATCATCAGCGCCAGTCTGGGTGAGCATGGCGGCTACAAGGAGATTGTCACCCGCATCGTCGGGCGCGGGGCTTACTCACGGCTCAAATTCGAATCCGGCGCCCACCGGGTACAACGTGTACCGGAAACGGAGTCCCAGGGGCGTATCCACACCTCCGCCTGTACCGTTGCCATCATGCCCGAAGCGGATGAGATCGAAGCCATCACCATCAACCCGGCCGATCTGAAAGTGGACACCTATCGCGCCTCCGGCGCGGGGGGGCAACATGTCAACAAAACCGATTCCGCCATTCGCCTTACCCACCTCCCCACCGGTATTGTGGTGGAGTGTCAGGATGAACGTTCACAGCACAAGAACCGCGCCAGGGCGATGGCGCTGCTTCAGGCCAGACTGTTCGCTGCCGAGCAGGAAAAACAGCAGACCGAACGGGCCGAAACGCGCCGCCTTCAGGTGGGCAGCGGTGACCGCTCGGAGCGTATCCGCACCTATAATTTTCCCCAGGGGCGGGTTACCGATCACCGTATCAATCTGACGCTCTACAAGCTGGACGAGATCATGGAGGGTGCACTGGATCAGATTATCGAACCGCTTGTCAACGAGCACCAGGCCGATCAGCTGGCAGCGCTGGCCGGGGAGCAGTGAGCAAAACCACTATCGCGGAGATGCTGCTCTACGCGCGGTCACGGCTTTCAACCGCTCATGATACCGCCCGCCTGGACAGCGAACTGCTGTTGGCCCATGCACTAGGGAAATCCCGTGCCTGGCTCTACACCTGGCCGGATCACTACCCGGATGCGGATGAGTGCGCCCATTTTCAATCTTTGATCGAACAGCGCCGGCAAGGGACGCCCGTCGCCTATCTTGCCGGTCAGTGCGAATTCTGGTCACTGGCCCTGGAGGTCAACCCGGCAACGCTTATCCCCCGGCCGGAGACCGAGCTCCTGGTTGAACAGGCCCTGCAGCGTATTCCACCCGGCGCTCGCCTGCGTATTGCCGATCTGGGCACCGGAAGCGGAGCGGTCGCAATCAGCATCGCTGCCGAGCGGCCCGGCTGCCGTATCGTGGCCACTGATCACTGTCCGGCCGCGCTGGACACAGCCCGGCGCAACGCCGACAAACATGGCCTGGGTAATATCACTTTCAGGAGAGGTGACTGGTATCATTCATTGATGGATGAGCGATTTGACATCATCGTATCCAATCCACCCTACATCCACCCTGACGATCCCCATTTGGGATGCGGCGATCTCCGCTTCGAACCGCAAACCGCGCTGGTAGCCGGAGGGGACGGGCTGGATGCCATCCGGACACTGATCCGCGGTGGCCGCCGCCATCTCGACTCCGGGGGCTGGCTGCTGATAGAACATGGTTTCGAGCAGAGAGCAGCGGTCAACCGCCTTTTGCGGCAATCCGGTTACAGCCGGATACAGTGCTATCCCGATCTGGCCGGTCAGGATCGTATCAGCGTGGGACAAGCGGTATAATCCTGGCCATGAACGACGAGCAGCTCCTGCGCTACAGCCGCCACATCCTGCTGCCCCAGATAGACGCCGGGGGTCAGCTGAGGCTGCTGAACTCCCGAATACTGCTCATCGGGCTTGGCGGGCTTGGCTCTCCGGTTGCCATGTATCTGGCCGCGGCGGGTATCGGCCATCTGGTGATTTCGGACTTTGACTCTGTTGAACTCTCAAATCTGCAGCGCCAGATTGCCCACAGCAGCAGAGACATTGGACGCTCAAAAGCCGAGTCGGCCGCCGACACACTGGGCAAACTCAACCCGGATATCAGAACCACCGCAATCGGCAGGCGCCTTGAAGGGGCAGAACTGCGCGAGCAGATCCGGCTCGCCGACGTCATTATCGATGCCTCTGACAACTTTGCCACCCGCCACGCCCTCAACGAGGCGTGTGTCGCTGCGGGTAAACCGCTGGTATCTGGCGCCGCTATCCGCATGGAAGGCCAGGTGGCGCTGTTCCCGAACAGTGGTTCGGGCGGTCCCTGCTACCGCTGCCTGTATCCTGATGGTGGCGAGTTGCAGGAGAGTTGCAGCGAAAACGGCGTGCTGGCGCCGCTGGTCGGGGTCATCGGCAGTCTGCAAGCTGCCGAAGCCATCAAGGCAGTGCTCAATATCGGATTGACCCTGGATGGCCGCCTTCTGCTGGTCGATCTGATGAACATGGAGTTCCGTACCGTAAGATTGCGTAAAGATCCACAATGCCCCGTCTGCAAGGAGCCCGCATCATGAACAGGACAACCTTATCTGAACAAGCCATTACCCTTCCCCGCTCCCTGGTCAATCAACTTCTGACCCAGGCCCAGCAATCACCCGACGAGGAGATTTGCGGTCTTGTCTCCAGCCGGAACGGCCAGCCAGCGAAAGCCTACCCGATAACCAACGTTGCAACCGCTGCTGATAGACTGTTCCAGATGGATCCCAAAGGCCTGATAGATGCAATGCGCAACATGCGGGAACGGGATGAACAGCTCATTGCCATCTATCACTCCCACCCTCACAGCCCGGCCCGGCCGTCCCCTACCGATATACAGCAGGTCAGCTACCCGGATGTTTGCCATTTGATTATATCCCTTGATACCAAAGGCGTATTGGAGATACGCGCTTACCGGCAGGATGGCAACGGAATGAAAGAGGTGACTCTGGAAATTGAACCCTGAACGGCAAAATCAATTCATGCAGCCGTTCAAGGCATAAAAAAAGCGCGAACCGGCCGGTTCGCGCTCTGCGCCCTGGCGCAAAAGACAATCCTAAACAACAGCAGCCTTTTTTGCCGATCGCCGGGCAAAGCCAACCAGCCCGAGAAGGCCTGCGCCAAACATCCAGACCGCAGCAGGCAGCGGTACAGGCGCCGCGGTGATAACACGCATCTGATCGACACCGTTGTTAACGGTATTCAAAATCTGGGCTACCGTCGCATCGACGAAGGTGACGGTGTCAGCCCCCCCTTCCAAGCCTCGCCAGTTGTAGGTGCCGGTTGGATAGGACACATTGTCATGCCCGAGCAGGCCGTCTGTCGCATTCAGTCCGCTGGTGGTATAAATAACACCCAATATCTCGTCACTGAATGATATCTCCTGAAGTCCCGAACTGCGGGGGCCGGTGCCTACCGGGCTGTAGTTGACCAGATAGCTGCCAATATAGGTGCCCGCGCCGATGGTGCCACTATCGGTAACCAGATCACTGTCGAGCTGGAAAGAGTACTTCTCCTGAAACACGACAACCTTGTCGTTTTCGGTACCCGGATGGGTAACGTCATAACCACCACTCAAATCCGGAATGTTCTCCACTCCACTGGTGTACCCGGTAACTGCCGCGTTGGCTGAAAGAGTGAAAAACATGCCTCCCAGCAACATACCCAGTTTGCGTCTACTGCTCATTGTTTTGCTCCTTAACTTAAGTTGTATTATTATCCAGACAAAAATAATGCACTATTTGCGCCAGACCCGAAACATCCCCCCATCTATCAATATGTTAGACTCCTGCTTTTGTTCAACAAGGAAGCGATTTGTAAAAAAAATCAACACACCTGGAGCAGGTTGCTACTCTTTCTGAACCGAACAGCTCACGCTGTGATTTAAAAACTTATTTTAAAAACAGCCAGTTAAAAGGTGCAGTCAATTTTATCCTAATCAAATTGACTCGTAAAAAAAGCCGACACGGGGAGAGGGAAAAACAGCGACCGGGCACAAGTGACAGAAATAGCAAGCCCGGTGACAGGTAAATGGCTCCTCAAAAACCAGCGTAGGCGGGACCCTCGTCTGGCAGGCAAGGCAAGCTTACAATGAATCGAGCTTTTTCCTGGCCTCAGCGGCGTTCGAGAAACCCTCTCCGGCTGCCAAGGCGGTTTCCAGGTGTCGACGGGCCAGCTCGTTTTTTCCGATTGCCGAGTAGGCCATGCCAAGATGGTAGTTGAAAACAGCAACCCCGGGCGCCTTGCGCACCGCTTTTTCCAGCAGTTCTACCGCCTTGTCACCGTCGCCCAGCTTGTAATACAGCCAACCAAGGGTATCGATATAGGCCGGATTGGCAGCATCTTCGAAACCCTGGGCCAGCTCAAATGCTTGCTGCAGACTGTCGGCATCTCCTTTATGGTCGGTCAACAGTGATGCAAGATTGTTGGCGGCCACATCACTGCCCGGGTGAGTTTCGAGGGTATCCCTGTATACCTGTATGGCGCTGTCGTAGTCGGCGGTACGCTCATGGATACCTGCCAGAAACAGCATCGGCACACTGTTACCCGGCTCTTTTTTTATGGCTGTTCGGACTAGCTTCACCGCTTGTTCAGGCTTTCCCTGTCTCAAAAAAAGATTCGCCAGGTTTCTGACAGCGGTACTCCACGCCTTGCCGGAAGATGAAATGGATTCCTGAAAGGCCCCAACTGCGGCCTGCTGCTGTTGCTGCAGCAGGTGGAGTTCGCCGAGCAGGTTATAATAGCCGGCCCGGTTGTCTGGCGTGCTTTCGATCTGCTGCTGCAAGAAAGAAACGGCCTTGGCTATCTCCCCTTTCGCCACGTAGACCTTCGTCAATGCGATGACAGCAGCAGGCTGCCCGGGGAATTTGGCCAAAGCGGTTTTCAGCTCCTTGATGGCTTCATCATAGCGCTTTTGCGAAGCGTACAGCCGCCCCAGCCTGACATATCCTGCTGAATCCCCGGGATGAAGCTGTTTGAGTCTGGCGGCGATCTCTTCAACCTGATCCCACTCTTTCTTGATTGCGTGGATATCAGCCGCTGTCAGCAGTCCGCGGCGATCTTCGGGGTAGCGTTTCAAAAGCGCCTCTGTCTGCTGCAATGCTTCGTCATATCTCTTCTGCGAGATCAGCAGATTCATCAACGCATAACGGGCGTTGAGCGCCCTTGGGTTGGCCTTGATTGCCTTACGGAGGTTTTCCCGCGCCAACTCCGGTTCGTTATTGCGCAGTTGCGCATCGGCCAGGAGCATCAGGGTAGTGTCAGACTCGGGCTCTCCCTGCAAGATAGTCCGGAAATCGTTGATGGCCTGTTTGACCTCCCCTTGCTGCAACGCAATCCGTCCCCGCGTCAGCAAGGCCTGGGGATCTTTGGCACTGGTCTCCAGTATCTCTGAAACCAGCCCTTTTGCCTGGTCAAACTCCCCTTTATTGAAGTAAAGGATTGCCAGCTCATTTTTGGCCTGCAGTCCTTCCAGTTCCGTATCTTTTGCAGCAACGATATCCCGATAAACCTGCTCCGCCTTTTCTAGCTGATTGTTTTTCTTGTACAAGGTTGCCAGTCCAAAACGAGCCTTGAATGCCTCCGGGTAGTTGCCGATAAACTCGAGAAGTTCACTCTCGGCAGCCTCTGCGCCACGCTTTTCCTCAAGGAAGCTGGCCAATACCAGCTCCCGCTCCTCGTCGCCGGGATTGGCGGCAGCCGAATCCCGAAGAACCTGTTCAGCCTCGTCCAGCTTCTCCATTCCAGCATACAACTGCGCCAGTTGTGTGACATAGAGGGAGTTTTGAGGAAAAGCCGCGATACTTTCCCGAAGTACCCCTTCCAGGGCGGCAGTATTCTTGCTGTTCCAGTAGACCTCAATCAACTTGAGGCGGAGAATCTCCGCATCCGGGTTTTTCTCCATCCCTTTCTTCAACACCTCGGCAGCTTTACCAGGCTGCTCTTTTTGATAGAGCGAAGAGAGTAGCAGAATGACCTCCTTGTTCCCCGGTGCCAATTGGTAGGCTTTTTCCGCCGCTTTGAGTGCCCCCGCTTCATCCCCCTGGCGGGCAAGAACGGCCCCCTTCAGCGCAATGGCCTCCGGGTTATCCGGCTCTTCGGCCAACAGCGAATCAACCATCTCCATCGCCTTCTCTTCCTGCCGGGCAAGCAAATGGTATCTTCCAACCTGAAGCCGCCCGGGAATGCTTTCGGGATCCAGTTCGAGCACTGCCAGAAAATGTGAAAAAGCCTTTTTAAGATCTTGTTTTTTCTCGTAAGTCAGCGCAAGATAGTAGTGCCCATCAACACTCTTCGGATCGATTTGAAGTACATTCTTCAGTTCGATTCTGGCCTTGTCATAGTTACCTTCCTCGTAATAGGCCTTTCCCCTCTCCAGATATTTGGCAGCCTGTTCGCTCGAACTGCAACCCGGCAGGAACAGTACTATTAACAAGGATAAACACAGGTAGCCCGCTGTTCGAGAAAACATATTATCTCCAGAATTCCGAATAATTTTCTTTGTAACTCTCAACCGCCCCTCCTGAAATCTGCCAGTTCAAGGCGAAAAGCGCGAATTTATCGTTGTAACTGACCCTTTTTCAACGCAGAAGTGGCGGATTTCAGGGACCAGTTGAGTCGTTGCCCTTCTTTAAACTTTTTCAGGCCCGGCTATCCACCCGGACTGCCGGACAGGCTCTGCCCTTGCCAAAACAACGGATAACGGCCCCGCGTACAAGGCGCTTCCAAGCGCGGATATCAATTGTGAGCCACAATCTGCGGAGGATCCGCATCAGCACCCGGGACATAACCGTCCAGTACGCCGGCAACGCTTTTGGTAAAGTTATCAAGCCGCCTCTCCGCATCGCTCATATCCTCGTTTGGCAGCACCAGTGTAGTCAATCTGACCAACGCCCCATCGGTGCGGTTTTTGGTCAGCGCATCCCAAAACAGGTACCATTTTACCAAATACTCGTTTGTTATTATCCGGCCCCGCTGCTGGAACCAATAGTAGACCAGTTGCTTGTACTCCCCTTTCTGGATCTCGACACGGTTTACCTTCAACGGAACACCATTGATATGCGCATCGTCCACCTGCTTCACCGTCAATCCGGTCATCTGCCACCCATCCCCCGGCAGGCATGAACGGGGGGAATGGGCCGACTCCCCCTTTCTCTGCGAGCCGTAATAGGCAACGTAGAAATTGACGACCCCGCCGGTTCCATTGGCAAAATTCGCCATGATGTAGTCATCAAACTTGAGCGCATCGACATAGATTTGCTCCATGCGCTCACCCTTTCCCTGCCAATCACCTATTTGCAACGGGAAAGCGGAAAAATCCGTGCGCGAGGGGATGATTTCCTCTCTCTGTACCAGCAGAAAGGAGGATGCTGCGGTCACCGCCAATAAAACCGCTGAGAAAATGAACGGTTTTGGCAACGATCGATAGCGTATGGAAGCGCCTTGTGGAGAGGGTTCAGGAAAATCCAGACCGAACACCTCGCGCAATGGGCGTTTGCCGTCGCGGCCTATTTTGGACAGTAGCCACATTTCACCAAGAAGAATGGCCAGACAACTCATGAAGATGAACCAGCCTTCGAAGTCATGCAGAAACCCCTCGGCCATCGCAATACCTTTGTAGTCAACGAGAACACCCGTGACACCAATGCGAAAACTGTTCATCAGTACCGTGATGGGAATACTGGAAATGAAGATAACTGCCCGTTTCCAGAAAGCCCCCTTGAAAAAATAGGCGCACAAAAAAGCCAGACTCATCAACGGGAACAGGTAGCGCAGCCCGTTGCAGGCTTCTACCACCTGCAGCTGGTAGTTGCCCAAGTCGATAACATTCCCCTCCAGATAGACGCTGACACCGAAAAGGCGGATTACCGCCACCCCCAATTCCGAAGAGATCAGCTGAAGGAGGGCCGACAAGTTATTGAAAATAAATGATGGAAGGGGGATCATGAAGCCCAGAAAGAGTAGCGGAATCCATATGTTCCGCATACCTTCACGGCCAACCAGGCAGAACACGACCCCAAACAGGGTCACCAGAAAGGCATACTGGATAATGATATAGAGGGTGCTTAGCTCTCCCAGAAAATAGAGTCCAATTCCCAGGAGGACAAAAGCGACACCAATCCAGGAGTCGTCGAACCGGATCTTCTCCAGCTGATCTTTTTTCTGCCAGATGAGAAAGGCCACGACCAGCGGAATCATGTAGCCATGGCTGTACTCTTCTCTCTTCCATGCCTGCACCATTGCGTAGAGACCGTCGTAAAAAATAAGCACCAGCAGCCCAAACAGAGCCACCAGAGCCGCCCACATCCATGGGGACTCTCGCCATATTGTCTGTCTCTTCAAACTATCTTTCACGAACAACCCTCATCAACAGCGGCCCTGCACCCAGCCGCGAGTAAACAAAAAAGTTTCGTAACTATTCAGCTCACCCCTGAAATCCGCCATTTCTGCGTTGAAAAATGGTCATTTACACCCGTAAACTCCCATTTTTCGCCTTGAACTGACGAATTTCAGGGGCAATCTGAACAGTTACCGGCTTGTTTCATACTATGCTGAATAGTTACAAAGTTTCCAAGTCTCTCTTTTCGCAACTACCCGGCGAGTTGTAGAAATTGAAAGCAATCGCGTTTTTCTTGCCTCTCGCGCACCACAGGGCCGCTGTTTCCGGGAAGACCGGGAATCAGGGGTTTGAGTCCAGCCGTTTTTGCTGCTGTGCGGCTTTCATCGCCTCATATCCTCCCGCATTCAGCACATGGGTAAAACCTGCCTCCCGCAGCATCCGCTCAGCAACACCTGCCCGCTTGCCGCTGCGGCAGTAAACAACGATGCTGCGGTCTTTGTCGTCACCGAACTCCGACAACCGCTCCGGAATCTGATCATGAGGGATCAACAGCGCACCTTCGAGGTGGCCGGCATCATACTCCTCCTGACTTCTGACATCCACCAGCAGCGCTCCGTTGCGAATCTCCTCCCATGCCGCCTTTTCCGCCGTGCCGTCCGTAGTCCTGGCACAGGCGGCGATGGTAAACGACAATGCGAGTAACAAGAAAAAAACATGTTGCAATTTCATTAGTTACGCTCCTTTAGTAAAAACTGGTGCAACAGCTCAGCTTGCCCCTGAAATCCGTCAGTTCCCATAACATTTTACAAATCACCGGGCAGTTACAAGCCGGCTAGGGGTGCCAGGAGGGGCTTAACTCATGCACCGCCTCTATGAAGGCCGCAGCGCGCTGGGGATCCACATGTTGATGGATCCCGTGTCCAAGGTTGAATACGTGGCCGCTGCCCCTGCCATAACTTTTCAGAATCGCGGCTACCTCCTGGCGAATTCTCTCCGGCGATGCATACAGCACCGCCGGATCCATGTTGCCCTGCAAGGCCACCCGATCACCGACCCGGCGCCTTGCATCACCGAGATCCAGCGTCCAGTCCACACCCAGCGCATCACAACCGGTATCAGCCATCGCCTCCAGCCAGGCGCCGCCACCTTTGGTGAACAGCACCACCGGCACCCGGCGACCGTCCGCTTCGCGGGTCAGGCCGGCGACTATCTGCGCCATGTAGCGCAGTGAGAACTCACGGTAATCGCGGGGCGTCAGGATGCCGCCCCACGTATCGAAAACCATCACTGCCTGCGCACCTGCGGCAATCTGGGCATTGAGATAAGCGGTGACGGTTTGCGCCAGGGTG
Source organism: Gammaproteobacteria bacterium (assembly GCA_015491735.1). Lineage (GTDB taxonomy): Bacteria > Pseudomonadota > Gammaproteobacteria > Thiohalospirales > Thiohalospiraceae > DRMK01. The sequence goes on along the minus strand of WFVH01000037.1, from coordinate 36,124 downwards.
TCGAGCAACGCATGCATCAATTCAGGACGATCGTACAGCATCCCCTTGACATGGGCGTACTCCTTGCTGGATCCACCTTCCACCATGTAGGTGGCGAGTGTCCAGGGACTGCCGGAAAAACCGATCAGGGGAACCCGGCCATGCAGCTCGCGGCGTATGGTGCGTACCGCATCCATCACATACTTCAGTTCCAGCTCCGGATCGGGAACACCCAGTTTGTCGATATCAGCCGCACAGCGCACCGGATGTTCAAAGCGGGGACCTTCTCCCTCGGCGAAATGGAGTCCCAGCCCCATGGCATCGGGGATGGTCAGAATATCGGAGAACAGAATGGCCGCATCCAGCGGGAAACGCTCCAGCGGCTGCAGGGTAACTTCACAGGCTAGCTGCGGTGATTTGCACAGATCCATGAAACTGCCGGCCCGCGCACGGGTAGCGCGATATTCCGGTAGATAGCGGCCCGCCTGGCGCATCATCCACACCGGCGTTACATCGACAGGCTCACGCAACAGGGCGCGCAGAAAACGATCGTTTTCAAGTGTTTTCATCAGGAATCAAATCTCCAGATAGTCAAGAATGCCCCGCGCTGCCGTGCGCCCTTCATGCACGGCGGTAACCACCAGATCGGAACCGCGCACCATATCGCCACCCGCAAAAACTTTTGGATTGGCGGTCTGAAACGGGTAGGCCTGCCGCTCGGCCGCCTTGACCCGGCCCCGATCATCAGTCTCTACCGCAAACTGCCGCAGCCAGTCGGGAGGGCTGGGGCGAAAACCGAACGCAATGATGACGGCCTCAGCGGGGATGAACTCTTCGGAACCCGGTACCGGCTGAGGCCGGCGGCGCCCCTTTTCGTCCGGCTCGCCCAGTTCGGTGGTTACGACCTTTACGCCCTCTACTCCCTCATCGCCGACAATCTCGACCGGCTGCCGGTTCCACATAAAATTTACCCCTTCCTCCTTGGCGTTGGTGACTTCACGCCCGGATCCGGGCATATTGGCCTCATCACGGCGGTACGCGCAGACCACGCTCAATGCACCCTGACGGATCGCGGTACGGGTACAGTCCATTGCCGTATCGCCACCGCCCAGGACCACGACCCGCCTGCCATACAGATTGATAAAATCCGGCGCTTCCTGTTCCAATCCCAGGCAGCGATTGATATTGGAGATCAGATAGGGCAGCGCTGAATACACTCCTGGCAGATCCTCGCCCGGAAAGCCACCCTGCATGAAACTGTAGGTGCCCATACCAAGGAAAACAGCATCATACTCATCGAGCAGTTGCTGAAACAGGATATCCCTGCCCACCTCGGTATTGAGCACGAACTCAACGCCCATCTCCCGCAGCAGCTCTCCACGCTGGCGAACGACTGACTTTTCCAGCTTGAACTCAGGGATGCCAAAGGTAAGCAGGCCGCCAACCTCAGGATAGCGATCATAGACGACCGGTTTGACCCCATTGCGCACCAGCACGTCGGCACAACCCAGCCCGGCAGGACCCGAACCCACGATCGCCACCCGCTTGCCGCTGCTCCGGACTCTTGACAGATCCGGACGCCAGCCCTCTCTCAGGGCGGTATCGGTAATAAAGCTCTCCACCGCGCCTATGGTTACCGCACCGAAGCCGTCATTCAGGGTGCATGCCCCTTCACAAAGCCGATCCTGCGGACAGACGCGGCCGCAGATCTCCGGCAGGCTGTTGGTGCGGTTGGAAAGTTCTGCGGCTTCGCGGATATTGCCCTCCTGAACCAGCTTGAGCCAGTTGGGAATATAGTTGTGTACCGGACACTTCCACTCGCAATAGGGGTTGCCGCACTCGAGGCAGCGATCCGCCTGGGTGGCGGCGCTTTTCAGATCGAATGACGGGTAGATCTCACAGTAGTTTTTGACCCGCTCCGGCGCCGGTTTTTTGTCCGGGAGGGCACGTGGTACTTTGATAAACTGAAAATTATCGCCCATAAGTCACTATTCAGGCCGCAGCCACCTGTTTGAAAAAAAATGTGGAATATCCGCATACTCCACCGTGATTAGCGGGGTAACATGTTTCATGCGGCCGCATTCTGGAGATCGGCAATCAATGCGGCCAGCGCCAGCGCCTTGGGTTTGACCAGCCAGAATTTGCCGGCCAAATCGGCAAAGTTGTCAAGGACCTCCTGACCATAACGGCTATTTGTCTCCGCTACGAAATTCCTGATCACCTGTTGCAGATAGTCGCGGTAGGCACCCATGTTCTCGGTAGTGATCCGGTGGATATCGATCAGCTCGTGGTTATAGTGATCCACAAAGCAGTTGTCCCGATCCAGCACATAGGCAAATCCACCGGTCATACCGGCACCAAAGTTGAGTCCAGTTTGGCCAAGAACCACCACCACCCCGCCAGTCATGTATTCACAGCAGTGGTCGCCAACCCCCTCCACCACCGCGCAGGCGCCAGAGTTGCGTACCGCAAACCGCTCCCCGGCCTGACCGGCTGCCATCAACTGGCCGCCAGTTGCTCCGTACAGGCAGGTGTTGCCGATAATGGTAGTCTCGTGGCTGGGGAAGATGCTGCCCTGCGGCGGGTAGATAACCAGCTTGCCACCGGCCATGCCCTTGCCCACGTAGTCATTGGCATCCCCTTCGAGATACATGTGTAACCCGCCGGCATTCCATACTCCGAAACTCTGCCCGGCCGTTCCCTGCAGGCGAAGTATGATGGGTGCATCTGCCATGCCGAGATTACCATGCCGCCGCGCTATCTCCCCCGAGAGGCGGGCACCGATAGAGCGATGGATGTTTTTCAGGTGGTAGCGGAAACGGCCACCACGCTTGTTCTCGATGGCGGGCAGCGCATCACGCACCATCTGCTCAGCCAGTCTGCCCTTGTCGAACGGCTCGTTGCGCGCTTCGGTACAATAGCGCGGCTTGTCCGCAGACACGCCCCCATCACCCAGAACAGGGGTCAGATCGAGCTGCTGCTGTTTGCTGGTAGCGCCGGGCAACAGCTCCAGCAGATCGGTGCGGCCAATAATCTCGTCCAGGCGCCGGTAACCCAGTTCCGCCAGCAGTTCACGCACCTCTTCAGCAACGAAGCGGATGTAATTCATCATCATCTCCACCTTGCCGATGTAGTGCTCCTTGCGCAATACGGTGTTCTGGGTGGCGATTCCGGTGGCGCAATTGTTCAGATGGCAGATCCGCAGATATTTACAACCGATAGCGATCATCGGCGCGGTGCCGAAAGCGAAGCTTTCTGCCCCAAGCAACGCTGCCTTGACCACATCCAGCCCGGTCTTGAGACCGCCATCGGTCTGTACCCGCACCTTGCCGCGCAGATTGTTGGCGCGCAGAATCTGGTGGGTCTCGGTAAGCCCCAGCTCCCACGGCGAACCGGCATACTTCACCGATGTCAACGGACTGGCGCCGGTACCGCCATCGTACCCCGATATGGTGATCAGATCAGCATAAGCCTTGGCCACCCCGGCAGCAATGGTACCCACACCCGCCTCGGCCACCAGCTTGACGGAAACCAGCGCGTCGGGATTGACCTGCTTGAGGTCATAAATGAGTTGCGCCAGATCCTCGATAGAGTAGATATCGTGATGCGGCGGCGGAGAGATGAGCGAAACACCCGGCTTGCAGTAACGCAACTCCGCAATCAGCTCATTCACCTTGCCGCCAGGAAGCTGGCCACCCTCACCGGGTTTGGCGCCCTGGGCAATCTTGATCTGAATCACTTCGGCGCTGGAGAGATAGGCGGGTGTAACTCCAAACCGCCCGGAAGCCACCTGTTTTATCTTGGAGCGCTTGACGGTGCCATAACGGGCCGGATCCTCTCCTCCCTCGCCGGAATTGGAGCGCCCGCCCAGCCGGTTCATCGCCTCGGCCAGGGTCTCGTGGGCCTCAGGAGAGAGCGCGCCCAGCGACATGGCGGCGCTGTCAAAACGCGGGATAATCGCCTCCACCGGCTCCACCTCATCCAGGCTGAGCGGCACCTCCGCCTTGCGCAGCTCCATCAGATCACGAAAGGCGAGTATCGGCCGCTGGTTGACCAGGCGGGCAAACTCCCGGTAGTCCTCGTACTCACCCCGGGTCACCGCCTGACGCAATGCCTGCACCACGTCGGGATTGTATGCGTGATCCTCTCCGCCATGAATGTACTTGAGCAGTCCGCCCTGAGTGATCTGGCAGCGTGGATCCCAGGCTTCGCTCGCCAGGATGCGTTGATCCTGCTCCAGGTCCTCGAAGCGGCTGCCCTGAAGCCGGTTGGTGGTACCCCTGAAACAGAACGCCACCACCTCATCATGCAGCCCCACCGACTCAAACAGCTGGGCGCCCCGGTAGCTGGCGATGGTGGAGATGCCCATCTTGGAGATGATCTTGTACAACCCCTTGTTGATCCCCTTGCGGTAGTTGTGCATCAACTGGCCACAGCCATAGCCGCTGATTTCGCCGCTGCGCTGCAGATCGAGCAGACACTCATAGGCCAGCCAGGGATAAACAGCGGTGGCGCCGTAGCCGATCAGCACCGCGAACTCGTGAGGATTGCGGGCAGTGCCGGTCTCCACCACGATATTGGCATCACAGCGCAGCCCTTCGCGAATCAGCTTGTGGTGCACCGCGCCAGTGGCCAGCAGGGCATGGACCGGTATACTGTCCGGAGTAACCTCCCGATCCGACAGAATCAGCACCACCTTGCCACCCTTTATCGCTGCAACCGCCTGATCGCAGATACGCTGCAACGCCTCCTGCAGCGTGCTGCTGACAGAATAGTTGAGATCGATACGCCAGCAGGCGTAGTCGGGATCACCCAGTTCCTGCAGCTGCTGAAACTTGCTGACCGACAGCACCGGAGAGTCCACCAACAGGCGGACAGCATGGTCTTCGGTCTCTTCAAACAGGTTTTTTTCCCGGCCAAAACAGCTCTCCAGCGACATCACGATCCGCTCCCGGATCGGATCGATGGGCGGATTGGTCACCTGGGCGAACTGCTGGCGGAAATAGTCGTACAGGGAGCGCACCCGGCGCGACAGCACTGCCGCAGGGGTGTCATCACCCATCGAACCGATGGCCTCCTGCCCCGCTTCGGCCAGAACCCGCAACACCTGGTCCCGCTCCTCGAAGCTGATCTGAAACAGTTTTTGACAGACTTCAAAACGCTCCCGCGCCATCGGCTGAACGCACTGTTCCTCTTCCTGCAACTGCGACTTCAGGCGGCGGGTGTGCGTGTTCAACCACTGTTTGTACGGTTTGCGGCATTTGAGTTGCTGCTCGATCTGCTCCGGCAACAGCAGCTTGCCGGTCGCCGTGTCAACGGCCAGCATCTGGCCGGGGCCGAGCCGGCCCTTGGCCACGACCTGCTCCGGAAGATAGTCGTAGACACCGATCTCCGAAGCCAGGGTGATGTGGCGATCGCTGGTAATGACCCAGCGCGCCGGGCGCAGACCGTTACGATCCAGCGCGCAGCCGGCGTAGCGGCCGTCTGTCAACACGATGCCGGCCGGGCCATCCCACGGCTCCATGTGCATGGAGTGGTATTCGTAAAAGGCGCGCAGATCCGGGTCCATGGTCTCCACGTTCTGCCAGGCGGGCGGAATCAGCAGCCGCATGGCCCGAAAGATGTCCATTCCGCCGGCCAGCAGCGCCTCCAGCATGTTATCCAGGCTGCTGGAGTCGGAGCCGCTCATGGAGACCATCGGACGCACATCCGGCATGGGGATATGGGGCGTTTTGAACTTGTGGCCCCGCGCCATTGACCAGTTGCGGTTTCCCTGGATGGTATTGATTTCGCCGTTGTGGGCCAGATAACGGAACGGCTGCGCCAGCCGCCACTCCGGCCAGGTGTTGGTGGAGAAGCGCTGGTGGAACACACACAGGGCGGACTCCAGCCGCTCATCCTGCAGATCCCGGTAAAACACCGGCAGATTGGCCGGCATCACCAACCCTTTATAGGACACCACCCGTGATGAGAGGCTGGGAATATAGAAGGTTTTATCGCCATTACCGATGGCCTTTTCGGTACGCCGCCGGGCAATGTAGAGGTGGCGTTCGAATCGGGTTTCGTCCATGCTTTCACCGGCATTGATGAAAATCTGCTCGAACAGCGGCAGGCTTTCAAGCGCCTCTTCGCCACAGGCGCTGTTGTCAGTCGGTACCGTTCGCCAACCCGCCACCTGCAGCCCCTCGGCTACAAGCTCCCGCTCAAGACGGCTACGGGCCTTTTCAGCCAGTTTCGGGTTCGGGTTCAAAAACACCATTCCGGTGGCAAATTTTTTGTCCAGATGAATGCCATCCTGTCGCGCTACGGCGCGCATGAATCGATCCGGCATCTTCATCAATAACCCGCAACCATCACCGGTCTTGCCGTCCGCAGCGACAGCACCCCGATGGGTTAGCCGGGTCAGCGCATCGACGGCCGTCTGTACCAGCCAGTGGCCGGGAACGCCGTCCATATGAGCGATCAGGCCAAAACCGCAGCTATCCTTCTCAAAGGAGGGACGATAAAGGGTGGGAGTTCCGTTGTTATCTGAATTCATCGATACTCTTTGATTGTGTCACCCAAAAGCAAATGAAACCCTCTCAGGGCGGGCAAAATGGCTGGGGATTATACTACCGCAGCTGGTTTTGTTCAATGAAGAGAGACCCAAGCCGGCACGCAAGCGTATGGTGAGCGGCCACCGGCCGGGACCGGCCGGTTTTCATGCGGTACGACCACCATCCGGTTGAAAAATTACCGCTGTCCAGGAAAAACCCGTTGAAGCTGTCTGGGTAACCACTTCGCAAGTTACAGAACTCGAAGGTAACTGCCCGAATCACCCATGAAACGCCCGGGTTCAAGGCAAAAGATGAGTATTGACTGCAGATAACCATTTTTCTAATGTGGAAATGGTGGGTTTCAAGTGGCTGGCCAGGAGGCTACCCGTCAGGTGGGACCGCACCCGGCGCTGACCGCAAGTTGGCGGAGAGGGCGGGATTCGAACCCGCGTGGGGCGTAAAAACCCCCAACCGATTTCGAGTCGGTGCCGGTATGACCGCTTCGGTACCTCTCCGGTGGTCAAATCAATCGCGATGAACCTGGCAACAATCGGGCATGGGAACTCCCATTCCGCGCACTCCTTCGACGTTATACATCCGGACATGCCGCTGCCACGCCAGTAGAATACGCCTTTACAGAAACCGCGACAAGTTACTACCCCGGCAACATTACAGGAGCTTCTTTGCGCAAGCATTCAAATCCGGGGGCACCGCCGCCAAGACCGATATCCCGGCACCCCGTATCCGGCCGAAGGCAACCGAACCACTGTTATGCGATAGAGTTCCTCAGAAAAATGAGTTGGCTAGACGCGCAATCTCAAGTAACTTCGGGCGTTAGCCAGAGCATGCCCACCGCTGAGCGAGCCAGTCAAATCAAAAACAGGGGCTTGTTGAGAGAAAAAGTATGATGATATTATTGTAATTCCTTGTTTTATCGGCTATTTCCAGAAACTGGACGATCCGTAAATCGAGCGCAACAAAGCTTGCGCATTACTCGATCCTGGCGCGCTGACGGTAGGTGCCGTGGCCAGTGGTGCTAATGGTTGGGAGACTATCGCAGACTTTGGCAAAGAGAGGGTAACTATTCAGCTTAGTATGAAGCAAGCCGGTAACTGTTCAGATTGCCCCTGAAATTCGCCGATTCAAGGCGAACAACGGGAGTTTACTGGTGTAAATAACCATTTTTCAACGCAGAAATGGCAGGTTTCAGGGGTGAGCTGAATAGTTACAAGAGAGGTTCAATTGTGGCCGGATTAGTAGCGTTAGTGATCCGGCGGGTTATCCAGCAGTTTTTTCAGCCGCTCTTCCAGCACATTGGCGTCGAATGCTCCCTTGTGATCCAGGTTCAACGTTATCCCTGTTTTCGCGTCAGGGGTTTGCGTAATCTCGATGGGGGAACGGGGTTTTTCCAGGTCGTGCGATGGGGTGGATGGAGGCTGCAGCTCCAGTTGTTCCAGAAGCACTTCCGCTACTGGTTTGTGCTCCTCGGTATTGAAAGAGTCCACGACTGCTTCATCCGTTACCACGATGCTGATACGGCGGTTTATCGGTGCGTCCGGCTCATCGGGAAGAAAGGGAACCGAGTCCGCCAGACCAACGACACGGGCAATCCGCTCTTCATCCATTACGTGTTCAACCAGCTCTCTTCTGGCGGCGTTGGCCCGATCACTTGACAACTCCCAGTTGCTGTAGTTCTTCCTGCCGGTAAACGGCCGGGAGTCGGTATGCCCGGTAATACTGATTTTGTTGGGAACCTCGGCTATCACCTTGCCTATTTCCCGGAGGATGACCTGCGCATAGGGTTTGAATTTCGCCTTTCCTGAATCGAACATCGGCCGGTTTTCCCTGTCCACCACCTGAATGCGCAATCCCTCGTCGGTAACATCCAGATAGATCTGATCCTTGAAGCTGCGGAGCGTGGGGTGATTCTGCAGTTTTTCCTTGAGTTTGAGCATCAGCTCATTGATGGAGCCATGGCTGCTTCTCTCCGGGGTTTCGGTGATTTCCGACTCGGCGGTCCCCTCCTTCGGATTCGTCTTGAGAATGGTGCCACCCTCCCCTTTGGGGGCATCCATTCCCCCCCCCATGTCGATCACCGCGCTGCTGGCTCCACCGGCCGCCTCGATCATGCTGGGACTCTGGAAATACCCTTCCATCGCCTTCAAGTCCTCTTTGGGGGTGGTTTCCAACAGCCACAACAGCAGAAACAGCGCCATCATGGCGGTTACGAAGTCGGCATAGGCCACCTTCCAGGAGCCGCCGTGATGCCCGCCATGCCCCCCTTTTTTGACGCGTTTGACGATAATGGGCTGAACGGCGTTACTATCCATTATAATGGTTCCCCCGCGCGCGCTCTTCCGCCACGCAGACGATCGGGCAGCGGTTTGACATCGTCAACATTTTCCGGAGCACCCTCAACCCTTGACGTGCTCTTCCAGTTCGCTGAAACCGGGCCGGTATTCATGGCTGATAGCCTTGCGGCCAAACTCGACGGCGATGGGTGGCGCATAACCGTTCAGAGTGGCCATGATGCAGACCTTGATGCAGGACAGGAACTTTGACTCCTCCTCGGCTATCACCGCCGCGGCCGTACCCATGGGACCGACAAAACCGTAGGAAAGCAGTATTCCCAGAAACGTACCCACCAGGGCTGCGCCGACGTGGGCACCCAGTACTGCCGGATCGCCGCCGATGGAGCCCATGGTAATGATAACGCCAAGCACCGCGGCGACAATACCAAAACCGGGCAGGCCATCACCGATGGCGGTCAGCGCATCGCCGGTCTTCATTGCATCCGCATGATGGGTTTCCAGCTCGATATCCATCAGGTTTTCCAGTTCAAAGGCGTTCATGTTTCCACCGACAATCAGGCGCAGATAGTCGGTCAAAAACTCCATGGCGTGATGGTCCGCTGAAACCTTGGGGTATTTCGTGAATATGTCGCTGCTGCCGGGATCATCGATATGCGACTCAAGCGCCATCACCCCCTCTTTGCGGGCCTTGCTGAAAAGCTCGTACATCAGCGCCAGCAGCTCCATATACATCGCTTTGTTGTAGGGAGAGCCTTTCATCAGAACAGTAAAGCTCATCATTGTCTTTTTGATCACGCCGCCGGGGTTGGCGATAACGAACGCACCGAACGCCGCGCCACAGATGACGACATATTCGGCAGGCTGCCAGAGAATTGCCAGCTTGCCGTGAGCCATCAGGTAGCCCCCCACGACACTTGCTGAAACAATCAAAATACCGATGATGATTTTCATGAGTACCGATTCCCATCCCTCAACCGCAACGCGGTGGATTAAACCATTGTTTGTTTTTGCCGATAACCTGTATTACTGACATCTTCATCACAAGCCGGGGCTTGTTGAATTGGTTATCGAACGGTGAAGGGGATCTCTGAAGAGCCACGAGAATATCGATGAACGAAAACCCGAAACGGTGGATTGACAATTGGGTCAAAAACCGGAATCTGCCCGCGCTGCAGAGGACGGCTGCCGATCTCGACACGCTGTCCTGCAGCGATGATCCGTTTGAGCATCTTCCGGACATCATCCACCGGGATCCGGGAGCCACCTGCCATGTATTCACCTCTGCCAACAGCGTTCAGCACCAGCACTTCAGTATGCCGGTAACAACCGTGGAACATGCGGCCATGATGCTGGGGCTGGACCGGATGCGCGCGATTGCGGATGCGCTTCCGGTACTCGATCCAGCCACCACCGGAGAAAACGGGAAAGGGCTGCTGTCCGTTTACAGCCGCGCCTATCACGCCGCGACACAGGCTTCGGCCTGGGCGAGGCTGCGGGCCGACATGGTTCCCTGGGAGGTGTTCGCCGCCACCCTGCTGCTCGACCTGGGGGAGATGGCGGCCTGGAGCTTTCAACCAGAAAAAGCTGGCGAGGTGGACGATCTCACTCACGGAACAGGAGTTCAGTCGCGGGAATCTGCCCAGCTTCATGTGTTCGGTTTCACCTATCGCGCACTGTCCGCAGAGCTGGCCAGTTTCTGGAAACTGCCCCTGCTCGTACATGATGCGCTCGATCATGAAAACAGCGGCAAACCACGCATAAAGGTCATATTGCTGGCCAACGCCATTGCCAGGGCCGCGGAACAGAACTGGTACTCGGACACGATGATAGCCCATATCGACGAGGGTGCCGGATTGCTGCATCTCTCTTATACGGAGATGGTGAATGTCATTCACCAGGCGACCCTGTCGGCCGCCAGAGAGTGGCAGGCATTTGGTATCGTGCCCGCAGCCGCCGGTCTGACAGTGACGCCACCTCCCCGGGTGGACAGAAGGCTGGCACCGCCGGTTTGCGTAAAAAAACCGCATATCGAATCGGCGGATGCAGCGGGAAAAGAGCAACAGCACGCTGTCGAGCCCCAACTGGCGGCGCAACCGGAAATTCTCGAGCAAACCATCTGCTGGCTAAGCGAAGAGCACGATCCGCCCCCCACCCTGCCCGCCATCGTAAAACAGGCTGTACAGGGGCTGCATAAAGGATTGGGGCTGTACCGGGTGGTATTTGCCATCTGCACCCCCGACAAGCGGAGCCTGAAAGCTAGAGTAGTACGCAGCTCGGAAAAGAGCGCGGAATTCAGCCAGTTTCATATGGATCTTGCCCCCCCGCACCTGTTTACCCGTCTAATGGAAAAACCCGCAAGCATCTGGATAAACGATGACAACCGGGCGAAATACAAGGAGCTGCTGCCTACCAGCCTGCTTGACTCACTGGATGCGGACAGCTTTTTCGCCAGTTCAATGTTCATCGATGGGCGGCCCGTGGGGATGTTCTACTGTGATTGCCACCGGGACAGCAGCAATCTGAATGAGGCGTGTTACAGCGAGTTTCAGCATGTATGCGAGTTCGTCGCTACCGCAATGGAGCGCTTCGACAGGCAGTCAACAAAACCTTGCCAAAAACAGTGACAAGCACTTCACCGGAACAGATGACAGATACAGATAGGGACCAATACCAACAATGATTAAAAAGAGCACGCTCGACTCAGCGCACGAACTGCTTGAGCAGTCCATTCTCTACCATGGAGACAAGCCGGTTGGAACACTGGCGGCCCTGGATCCCACCCTGGTTGCCCCCAACTACGCAGAGTGCTTCGTGCGGGACTTCGTTCCCTCGGCACTGGTATTCCTGATGGAGGGAAAGGCGGAAATCGTGGAGAATTTTCTGCAAATGGTGCTCGATCTGCGGGCGCAACAACCCATTATTCTTGGTCATGAACGCGCACCCGGATTGATGCCGGCCAGTTTCCGTATACCCAGTGACGCCGACGATGACGATATGCCATCAGCCGATTTTGGCGACAGGGCAATAGGCCGCGTTGCGCCGGTGGATTCCGCATTGTGGTGGACGTTGCTGCTGCGCGCCTATGTCATCACCACCGGCAATCTGGAACTGGCTCACAGTCCGAAGTTTCAAGAAGGACTGCGCCTGAATCTGCAACTCTATCTGAAAGAGAATTTCGAAACATCCCCTTCCCTGCTGGTTCCCGATGCGTCGTTCATGATCGATCGGCGCATGGGGGTGCATGGCCACCCCCTGGAGATCCAGGCGCTCTTCTATGGAATGCTCTACACCACCCAGGATCTTCTGCTTCCCGGTGATGAAAACGATCATCTGCTCGCCATGTGCAACAAGCGGATGCAGACATTGCGCTCCTACGTGCGCATTTACTACTGGCTCGATACGGAAAGGCTGAACGAGATTCACCGCTATCAGGGCGAAGAGTTTGGTCATGACGTTACCAACGTTCTGAATATCTATCCGGAATCCATTCCGGACTGGATTGACGGCTGGCTTCCCAGGCAGGCGGGTTACCTGCTGGGCAATCTGGGACCCAGCCGCATCGATTTCCGTTTTTTCTCTTTCGGTAATCTGCTCTCGATACTGTTCGGCCTGACAACAACCAGCCAGGCGGACCAAATCATGAATTTGTTCGAACAGCGCTGGCAAGAGATGATTGGTGAAATGCCGGTAAAAATCTGCTATCCGGCAGTGGAGGGAGACGAGTGGGCCTACACAACGGGAAGTGACCCCAAAAACCGGCCCTGGTCCTATCACAATGGCGGTCACTGGCCCTGCCTGTTATGGGCCTTTGCCGGTGCGGCAATTCGCACCGGCCGGCGCGATCTGGCGAAACGCGCCATCGCTGTCGCCGCCGAACGTTTGCAGCAGGACGACTGGGCGGAATACTATGATGGCAAACGGGGGAACCTCATCGGCCGGCGCTCCAACCTGAAGCAGGTCTGGAGCGCGGCATCATTGATCATCTCTCATCATCTGCTCGAAAACCCGGATACGCTCTCGGGACTTCATTCATTCATGATCCGGGACGAAAACCCGCTTACCGCATCGTCACTCAAAACAGAAAAGCGGCTCCAGGAGAGTGGCGCAATCAATTTGACAATGCCCGCAGCCAAAACGGCGGATCAATACAGATCCCGCGCATCGTAAACACGCCGGATCCGGCCGGCTTCAAACGGCTCATGTTGATTGCTCAAAACGGGATCGGCTGCGAACTTCTGAACCAGGGAGCAAACGGTGGTTGACAGTACAGCAACGATTCCCATACATTAAAGATAATGAAGAGACTCCTGATCTACCCCCTGTTGCTGGCCCACCTCTGTTCGGGCCTGGCGTTTGCGTGGGACACCCACCCCGGCGCAATGGCCGGCCATGACCTCGTGGCATTCGATCAACCGGCAGGGGAGTCCACCCATCATGCCGGCAGTGAACCGCACCATGACAGCCATAGCTGCCACGGGGCAGCCCATCTGATTGGCATCATCCACAACACCGCGATTCCGGTTGCCGCTACCGGCCAGAACGAACATACCATCCCGCCGTCACTCATCCCGTCCCGCTACATTGCGCCCCACTTGAGACCCCCCATAACCTGACTCCTCTCCAGTACCGCCTGTGCTGCCCGTGGCGCCGCGTGGCAGCCTGTTGTGCCCCGATCTTGAGGAGTTACATCATGTTTTTGAAACCTGTTTACTGTGCAGGCCTGTGTCTGTGCCTGATCCTGCCCGCATGGGCGGACGATCGGGCAATGTCGCTGACAATCGTCACCGATATCGAGCAGAATGCCGATCCGGCGCTGCAATCATTCATGCAGCAAGTGTGGTCTGAAAACCCGGCCGTCCAGGGAGCGCAAGCAGCACTCGATGCAGCCAAAGCACGCGCCGAGAGCGCCGTCATGCCGCTGCACAACCCGGTGCTGGAGCTGGATACAGAGCAAACCGGAACGAGCACCACCTCCCTCGGCCTGAGTCAAACAATCGACTTGAGCAACAAGCGGGAGGCGCAGATCCAGGTCGCCGCCCGGCAGGTTCAAGTGGCCGAAGCGGCGCTGAAAGTGGTTCGGCAGCGCATCAGCGCGGAGGCGCTGAGCGCCCTTGTTCGCTATTACGCTGCCAGGGAGCAGCAAGTTCTGGCCTCGCGTGCTGCCCGGCTGATGAAGCGGTTCGCCGATGCCGTGCAACAACGCCAGCGGGCTGGCGACGTGGCCGCACTGGACGTGACCCTGGCCCAGGTCGCCTATAGCGAGGCATTGATGGAACAGGCGGCAAGCGACAGCAAACGGGTGGAGGCGGAATCGGCGCTGCAAGCGGTCAGTGGCATATCGGTCACCCACTGGCCCCGGCTCCCCGAAAAACTTGCGCCACCTCCCGATGATGCGGATCCCGCGCTGCTCGACTCACTGCCGGAGCTGGAAATGCTCCGCAGCCGCATGGCTGCCGCACGTGCCCGCATCGATCTGGCCAGAAAACAGGGGAAAATCGACCCCACCTTCGGTATCCGGGCAGGCCAGGAAGAATCGGATCGGCTGGTGGGCTTGAGCATCGGTTTCCCGCTGTTCGTGCGCAACAACTATCAGGCGGAGATACGTGCCGCCTCGCATGACGCTGCCGCGGAAACATTGGCCTACCACGACGCCCGCCAGCGCGCCAGCGCGCGGCTCCATGCGGCCCTCGGCCGTTTTGGCAACACCGCCCGGGCCTGGCGCACCTGGCGCACCACCGGCCAACGGGCCCTGGGGAAACAGATGGAGCTGCTGGAGCAGATGTGGCAGGCGGGCGAGTTGACCGCTACCGACTTTCTCATTCAAGCCAAACAGAATATCGATACCCAGGCAACCGCAACCAAACTGATGAGCGAAGTTTGGCTGTCGGCGATCGACTGGCTGGCGGCTTCTGGCCAGATTAAACCGTGGCTGGGAGTTGCCGGACAGGATATCAAAATGAATTCCGGAGAATAGATGATGAACAAGAGACTGTTTTTATTAATAACCCGGCTGCCAGCCATACCGTCCTGGGCCGCCGGACTAACAGTGACAGCCCTGCTGAGCATGAACGGCGCCTATGCAGCCGGCGCCACGCAACAAGAGCATGACCATGATCACGCCCATGAGGAGGAGCCTCTCGACTTCTCGGGAATGGATATCGATGAAGCGGTGCATGACAAACATGGCGACCAACATGATCACGGCGAAGAACATGCCTCCCACGGGGAAGATGAACACGGCCATGGCGAGTCCGCTACCCATGCCGAACTGAGTGACACGCAACGCCGCCTGGCCGGTATCGAAACCATCGTCGTCAAGCGCCACTCGCTGGGAGAGGCGATCAGCGCTCCCGGTGAGGTGATGCTCAATGCCTACCGCACCACGAAAGTAACACCCCGCATTCCCGCCCAGGTCGTGGAGCGCCATGTGCGCCTGGGTGAGCATGTCAAAAAGGGGCAGCCGCTGCTTACCCTGACCAGCGTCGAGATGGCCGACGCCCAGGGTGCGCTGATGGAAGCCAATACTGAACTGCGCCGGGTGAAAAAACTCGGGCGCAAGGTGGTCTCGGAGAAGCGCTATGTAACCGCCCAGATCGCCTGGCAACAGGCCTACGCCCGGGTAAACGCCTACGGCATGACCAAACAACAGATCGATTCACTGATCAAGACGAGTGACGCTGCCCGCGCCACCGGGAAGTTTCAGCTACTGTCGCTCCAGGATGGCACCGTTATCAGTGACGATTTCGTGGTGGGTCAACTGGTGGAGCCAGGATTCCCGCTGATGGAGATCAGCGACGAGTCCCTGCTCTGGGTGGAGGCCCGTCTGACGCCGGAAAGCGCGGCGCGCATTGCCCTGGATTCACCCGCCCGTATCCAGGTGGGAGCACGCTGGCTGGAAGGCAGAGTCGCCCAGGCGCGTCATACCCTCGACCAGACGACCCGCACCCTGGCCCTGCATGTGGAGGTTGCCAACCCGGATGACTCCCTGCACCCCGGCCAGTTTGTTACCGTGGTTATCGAGGGACAGGAAAAACAGGAAGGTATCGTGGTGCCTGTCGCTGCCGTACTGCACAGCCCGGACGGTGACTGGCAGCTCTTCGTGGAGACCGCGCCGGGGCGCTACGAGCCAAGGGAGGTGGAGATAGTGGCCACAGTGGGCGACCGGATGTTGATCGAGGGGATTGCCGAAGGAACCACCATCGTCGGCAAGGGGGCCTTTTTTGTCCAGTCCGAGATGGCCAAGGGCGGTTTCGATCCACACAACCATTGATTGACTGATCAGGAGTAAAAATGCCATGTTGAATCGTCTGGTCGACTGGTCGGTCACCAACCGGCTACTGGTGGTGATTGCCCTGCTGGCGCTGATCGCGTCCGCCACACTGATTATTCCAAAGCTGAATCTGGATGCCTTCCCCGATGTCACCAATATCCAGGTGTCCATCAACACCGAGGCTCCCGGCCTGGCTGCCGAGGAGGTGGAGCAGTTGATCACCTTCCCTATCGAGGCAGTAATGTATGCCCTGCCCGATGTGGAAGAGGTGCGATCCATCTCCAAGACCGGCCTGTCCGGCATTACGGTGGTGTTCAGGGAGGGTACCGACATCTACTTTGCCCGTCAGCTGGTGTTCGAGCGGCTTGTTTCGGCGAAAGAGCTGATCCCGGAGGGGGTGGGCACACCCGAGATTGGTCCCAACACCTCGGGCCTGGGGCAGGTCTACCAGTATCTTCTGGTGGCCGATCCCGATACCGGCCTGGATGCCATGACCCTGCGCAGTCTTAATGACTGGGTGGTCAAATTGCTGCTGATGCCGGTGGACGGGGTGACCGATGTATTGTCCTTCGGCGGTCATGTCAGACAGTATCAGGTCAATCTGGCCCCGTCGCGCCTGCTGGCCTATGGACTGAGCCAGGAAGATGTAGTGGAAGCGCTGGAGAACAACAACGTCAACGCCGGCGGCTGGTACATGGATCGTGGCCAGGAGCAGTTGGTGATCCGCGGCGTGGGCTGGCTGAGCCATGATGAACAGGGGCTGGAGGAACTGCGCCAGATCCCGTTGAAAACCATCGATGGGACCGTGGTAACGGTCGCGCAGGTGGCCACGGTGGAGTTGGGCAGCGAAATCCGCCAGGGAGCAGTAACCATGACCCGGCGCGATACTGCGGGCCAACCCGAGATGCTGGGTGAGGTGGTTGCCGGTATCGTGCTGAAACGAATGGGCGCCAACACCAAAGCCACTATCGACGGGATCAACAGCCGGGCTGCGCTGATCCAGCAGGCGCTGCCCGAGGGGGTGCGTTTTGAAGTGTTCTACGATCAGGCAGATCTGATTACCCAGGCAGTGACGACAGTGGTCAACGCGCTGCTGCTGGCCTTTGTGTTTATTGTGGTGGTGCTGGCACTGTTTCTGATGAATCTGCGCGCTACCCTTCTGGTACTGATCTCGATCCCGATCTCCATCGGCATCGCCCTGATGATCATGGCCTGGTTCGGACTCTCCGCCAACCTGATGTCGCTGGGCGGGATCGCCGTTGCCATCGGCATGCTGGTGGATGGCTCGGTGGTGATGGTGGACAACATGTTCAAACATCTGTCCCATCCCGACGCCGGACACGAAAAGGATGCCCAAACCCTTGCCGGTACCGGCGTTCCCGATCCCCGTGACGTTGCCAATGACCGGCATGGGATCGCACTGCGCCTGCAAGAGGCGGGCAAGGAGGTGGCGCGGCCGATATTCTTTGCGGCTTCCATCATCCTGGTGGTATTCATGCCACTTTTCACCTTCGAAGGGGTGGAAGCAAAGCTGTTTCAACCGATGGCGATCAGCATCATGCTGGCCATCGTGGGGGCGGTACTGGTGGCGTTGATCATCGTCCCCGCCCTGGCCAGCTACCTGTTTCACAGCGGAATAAGGGAGAGGGAGAGCTTTATCCTGAAGCCGCTGGATGCACTCTACCAGCGCGGTCTGGGCTGGGCGCTGGGCAGACCCAAGGTGGTGGTGGGCAGTGCGCTGTTGCTGCTGGCAGCCGCACTGGCGATGCTGCCCCGGCTGGGTACAGAGTTCGTGCCGGAGCTGGAAGAGGGCACCATCAACCTGCGTGTCACGCTGGCCCCCTCCTCCAGCCTGGATACCACCCTTGCCGTGGCCCCCAAACTGGAGGCGATGCTGCTGGAGTTCCCCGAGGTCAACTATGCGCTGAGCCGGATCGGCCGCCCGGAGATCGGTGGCGATCCGGAGCCGGTCAACAATATCGAAATCTACATCGGCCTGAAACCGGTCAGCGAATGGACCAGCGCCTCCAGCCGCCAGGAGTTGCAGGCGTTGATGGAACGGAAGCTGGAGCAGCACCCCGGGCTGCTGCTCAACTTTTCGCAGCCGATTGCCACCCGGGTCGACGAGTTGCTGTCAGGCGTCAGGGCGCAGCTGGCAATCAAGCTATTCGGTCCTGATCTGGCGGTGCTGGCGGAAAAGGGCCAGGCAATCGAGAAGGTGGTCCAGGGCATCGATGGCGCCCGGGATGTGGCCATGGAGCAGATCGCCGGTGAGGCGCAGCTGGTTGTCCGTCCGGATCGCGGACAGCTCTCCCGCTACGGATTGGCGGTGGGGGACGTGATGGCTGTGGTGCGGGATGGCCTGGGTGGCCGCACCGCCGGACAGATTATCAACGGCAACGAGCGTTATGATATCTATGTGCGTCTGGCCCACCCGTTTCGCACCAACCCCGAAACCATCGCCGATCTGCGGCTGCAATCCCCCACCGGACCCTGGGTGCGGCTCGGCGATGTCGCCCGGATCAGTATTGAATCCGGCCCGCCACAGGTGCGCCGGGATGATGTCCAGCGCCGCGTGGTGATCCAGGCCAACGTCCAGGGGCGCGACATGGGCAGCGTGGTGGCCGACATCCGGCAGGCCATTGAGCAACAGGTGGAACTCCCGCCCGGTTACTCTGTGGATATCGGCGGCCAGTTCGAGAGCCAGCAACGTGCACAGAAACGCCTGAGCATGGTGGTGCCGCTGTCACTGGGACTGATTGCGCTGCTGCTCTATTTTGCATTCAACTCGGTGGGGCAGGCGCTGCTGATTCTGGTCAATGTGCCGCTGGCGGTCATCGGTGGCGTGTTTTCGCTCTACCTCTCCGGACAGTATCTGTCGGTGCCCAGCTCCATCGGATTCATCACCCTGTTTGGGGTGGCGGTGCTCAATGGCGTGGTGATGGTGGAGAGCATCAACCAGCGCATCGCCGGCGGCCTGCCGGTAGACGAGGCGGTATTCAGCGGCGCCGTCTCCCGGTTGCGCCCGGTGTTGATGACCGCCATCACCTCCGCGCTGGGACTGATTCCGATGCTGCTCTCCACCGGCGTCGGGGCGGAGATCCAGAAACCACTGGCCACCGTAATCGTCGGCGGGTTGCTGACGGCGACATTTCTGACGCTGTTTGTGCTGCCATCACTTTTCCGCTGGTTCTCCAGGGGCAAACTGGCGGATATGCGATAATCCGTAAAGGAGGGAGCGTAACCACTCGGCCAGCCCCTGAAATCCGCGGCGGATCTCAGGGGCAGTCTGAACTGTTACATCCAGATTCCACAACTCGCCAAGTCGTTACGAGGAAGTGATTATGGGGCACGGCCACACTCACCACGATACAAGCGCAATGGGTGACCGCCGTCTGGGTTGGGCCATCGCCATCAACATGCTGCTGACCCTGGCGCAGATTATCGGTGGTATCGTCTCCGGCAGTCTGGCGCTGATCGCCGACGCCCTGCACAACTTCAGCGATGCCGCCTCCCTGCTGATC
Source organism: Gammaproteobacteria bacterium (assembly GCA_015491735.1). Lineage (GTDB taxonomy): Bacteria > Pseudomonadota > Gammaproteobacteria > Thiohalospirales > Thiohalospiraceae > DRMK01. Next base: position 16,503 of record WFVH01000037.1, on the reverse strand, counting down.
GCCTGGGTGGCGCGCCGTATCGGCAGGCAGCCGCCGGATCACTTCAAAACTTTCGGTTACAAGCGGGCCGAAGTGATCGCTGCGCTGATCAATCTGGTCACGCTGGTGATTGTGGGACTCTATCTAATCTATGAAGCATTGTGGCGCTTCTATGAGCCACAACCCATCGAAGGGTGGACGGTAGTCATAGTGGCTGCGGTTGCCCTGGTGGTCGATGTGGCCACGGCGCTGCTCACCTACAGTATGTCCCGGCACAGCTTGAACATCCGCGCCGCCTTCCTGCACAATGTCTCCGACGCCCTGGCGTCGGTAGGCGTGATCATCGCCGGCACCCTGATTCTGGTCCATGGCTGGTACTGGAGTGATACTGTCCTGACGCTGCTGATTGCCGGCTATGTGCTGTATCAGGCCGCCACCCTCCTGCCGCAAACCATTCACATTCTGATGCAGGGCGCTCCGGAAGATATCTCCATTGAGGAGGTGATCGATTCCCTGGAGCAACTGGAGGGGGTTACAAATGTCCATCATGTTCATATCTGGCAGCTTGACGAGCATGAGAATGCCCTCGAAGCCCATGTTATCATTGATGATTTCGCCCGGACGGAACAGATTAAAAAAACCCTGAAAGCGGAGCTGGAAAAACGGTTCTCCATTACGCATTCGACGCTGGAATTCGAGATGGAGCACTGTAACGGGGTTTGTCAGACGGACAAACAGCCATGTACCCGACCATGAACAGGCAACAGCGGCAATTACTTGTTGAAAGGGAGTTTACCTTGCGGCCCGGGGTCGCCTATCTCAACCATGCGGCGGTCACCCCCTGGCCCCGGCGCACCCGGCTGGCGGTGGAGTCGTTTGCGCGGGAAAATGCCGCCGAGGGTGCACGCCACTATCCCCGATGGATAAATACGGAAAAGCGGCTGCGTGAGCAGTTGGCCACGCTGATCAATGCCCCTGCCGCTGACGATATCGCACTGCTAAAAAACACCTCGGAAGGGCTGTCTGTCATCGCGTACGGACTGGAGTGGAACCCGGGTGACAACATCGTCAGCAGCGACGAAGAGTTTCCCTCCAACCGGATCGTGTGGGAGTCGTTGCGTGGCAAGGGGGTGAAGTTGCGCCCTGCCCGGCTTGCGGAAGGCGCGTCACCGGAAGAGGCGTTGATTGCGCAGATAGACGGCAATACCCGCCTGCTCGCGATCAGCTCCGTGCAGTACGCCAGCGGCCTGCGCCTGGATTTGAAGCGGCTGGGGGAGTATTGCCGCGCGCATGATGTTTTGTTCTGTGTAGATGCCATTCAGAGCGTGGGGGCAATCGCAACGGATGTGCAGGCGGACAGCATCGATTTTCTGGTCGCCGACGGACACAAGTGGATGCTGGGACCGGAGGGGGTGGCTCTTTTCTACTGCCGGGCCGACCTGCGCGATCAACTGCGGCTATACCAGTATGGCTGGCACATGGTCGAAGAGTACCTGGACTACGATCGCCACGACTGGCAAATCGCTTCCACAGCCCGCCGTTTCGAGTGTGGCAGCCCGAACATGCTGGGGATCCACGCCCTGAATGCCAGCCTGTCGCTGCTGCTGGAGTATGGCATGGAGCAGGTAGAGAGCCAGTTGCTGGATAACAGCAATCTCCTTCAGGAGGAGATTGCCCGGCTTGGGCAATATGAGCTGCTCTCTCCCCGCGAAAAGGGACGTTATGCAGGAATCGTCACCTTTCGTCACCGCTCCCGTTGCAACAAACAGCTGTTCCAGCAGCTAACCGGGCGCGGCGTGGTCTGCGCCCGGCGTGGCGGTGGTATCCGCTTCTCTCCCCATTTCCATACCGGCAAGGCCACCCTGCAAAAAGCGCTCGCCGTACTCGCCGAGGCAAGGCGGTATAACGGGTAACCATTCAGCATGGTATGAAACAAGCCGGTAACTGTTCAGATTGCCCCTGAAATTCGTCAGTTCAAGGCGAAAAATGGGAGTTTACGCAAACGGCTGTTTTTCAGCGCAGGAATCGCAGATTTCAGGGGCAAACTGAATGGTTACAAGCGGATTTGCATTGGCGTAATGTGGACAGGGTCTTGCCGTTCAGGCAAAATGGGACATTAACTTTTTCAAAAGAGGAATTCTGTTAAGTATGGCCAAAGAAGACAGTATAGAGATGGAAGGCAAGGTCATTGAAACCCTGCCCAACACCATGTTTCGTGTGGAGCTGGAGAACGGCCACATCGTCACCGCACACATCTCCGGCAAGATGCGCAAGCACTATATCCGCATCCTGACAGGCGATGAGGTGACAGTCGCCCTTACCCCCTATGATCTGACCAAGGGGCGCATTACCTACCGCAAGCGCTGATAACCGGCGCAACGCTGGCCAGGTTCATGGTTTTTTATTTTGTTTTCATCTTGACTTTCTGATTTTTGACCTGCTCTCTTGGTTTGATCGCAAACACCAGTTCATCCTTTTCTGCACTGATATCGACCGTTCCTCCCTGCACCAGCTTTCCAAACAGCAACTCGTCGGCCAGTTTTCTTTTCAGGTGCTCCTGAAGCAGGCGTGACATCGGGCGTGCGCCCATGCTCTTGTCGTAACCGTGGCGAGCGAGCCAGGTGCGCGCTTTATCATCGACATTCAGGGAGACATGCTTGTCCATCAACTGCGCTTCAATCTGCGCGACCAGTTTATCTACCACGAAGCCGATGGTCTTCTCGTCCAGGGCGTTGAACTGAATAACCGCATCCAACCGGTTACGGAACTCCGGGGTAAAGCTGCGCCGAATTGCCTCCTGCCCATCCGAGCTGTGATCCTGGGAGGCGAAACCGATGGATGGCCGGCTCATCTGTTCGGCTCCGGCATTGGTGGTCATCACGATAATGACATTGCGGAAGTCGGTCTTGCGGCCGTTGTTATCGGTCAGTGTGCCATGATCCATCACCTGCAGCAGCAGATTGAATACGTCAGGGTGCGCCTTCTCGATCTCGTCCAGCAGCAATACAGCATAAGGGTGCTTGTTGATCGCTTCGGTAAGCAAGCCTCCCTGATCATAGCCCACGTAACCCGGAGGCGCGCCGATAAGACGGGAAACCGTATGGCGCTCCATATATTCAGACATATCAAAACGAACCAGCTCGATGCCCAGTACGGTTGCAAGTTGACGGGTCAGTTCTGTTTTGCCCACGCCGGTTGGCCCTGCAAACAGGAATGAGCCGATGGGCTTATGCTCCTCCCCCAGCCCGGAACGCGCCATCTTGATAGCGGCCGCCAATGTGGCAATGGCCTCGTTCTGACCAAAAATAACCTGTTTGAGATGGTGCTCCAGCTTTCCCAACTGCTCCAAGTCCGAACTGGACACCTGTTTGGGTGGAATGCGGGCCATGCTGGCGACAATCGCCTCGATATCCTTTACCCCGATATTCTTCTTGCGCCGCGAGGGCGGCAGCAACTGCTGGCTGGCGCCTGCCTCATCGAGAATGTCAATTGCGGTATCGGGCAGGTGACGATCGGCAAGGTGGCGATGCGCCAACTCGGCGGCGCTGCGCAGCGCCGCGCCGCTGTATTTCACCGCGTGATGTGACTCGTAACGGGATCTCAACCCCTCCAGAATTTGTACCGCTTCGGATACGCTGGGCTCAATAACATCAATCTTCTGAAAACGCCGCGCCAGGGCACGATCTTTCTCGAAAATGGAGCGGTACTCCTGGTAGGTGGTGGAACCGATACATCTCAGCTCGCCGGAGGCCAGCATGGGTTTGATGAGATTGGAGGCGTCCATCACTCCGCCGGAAGCGGAACCGGCACCGATAATGGTATGAATTTCATCGATAAACAGTACGGCGCCGGACTCTTTTTTTAGCTGCCCCAACACCGCCTTGATCCGTTTTTCGAAATCCCCCCGGTATTTGGTCCCCGCCAGCAGCGCGCCCAGATCCAGGGAGTAGATAACGGCCGGCGCCAGCACTTCGGGCACCTCGCCATCGACAATTTTTTTTGCCAGTCCTTCAGCCAGTGCAGTCTTCCCTACGCCGGCTTCACCAACGAACAGGGGATTGTTCTTGCGGCGGCGGCACAAGATCTGGATAGTGCGCTCGATCTCTTTCTTGCGGCCTATCAGGGGGTCGATTTTGCCCTGCATCGCCATTTCGTTGAGATTGGTGGCGAAACTGTCCAGCGGTGACGCGCCACCACTCTGCTCCGAAATATCTTCCTCCTCCGATCCCGTATGTGACTCTTCTCCCCCCCCCTCTTCATGAAACTTGGATATTCCATGGGCGATGTAATTCACCACATCGAAGCGGGTAATGTTCTGTTTGCCGAGAAAATAGACAGCCTGGGACTCCTGTTCGTTGAAGATGGCAACCAGGACGTTGGCTCCGGTTGCCTCTTCCTTGCCCGCGGCCTGGACGTGAAACAGGGTCCGTTGCATGACCCGCTGAAATCCCAGCGTCGGCTGAACATCCCGGATATCTTCCGCCGCCAGCTCAGGGGTATTACTGTCGATAAACCGGGTCAGCTCACTGCGCAGCTCATCCAGGTTTGCGCCGCAGGCGCGCAGCACGTCTGCCGCCGCCGGGTTGTCCAGCAGGGCCAGCAGCAGGTGCTCGATGGTAATGAATTCATGCTTCTTCTCCTGCGCCTCCTTAAAGGCGAGATTCAGCGTGAACTCCAGCTCTTTACTCAACATGACTCAAGCCACCTCCATGGTGCATTTCAGGGGATGGTTGTGCTGCCGTGAGTAGTTTTCGACCTGCGCCACCTTGGTCTCGGCGATATCCCGGCTGAAAATACCGCACACCCCTGCCCCGCGGGTATGCACTTGCAGCATTATCCGGGTCGCCTTTTCGCGGTTCATGGCAAAAAATTTCTCCAGTATCATCACGACAAAATCCATCGGTGTATAGTCATCGTTCAATATTATGACCTTGTACATCGGCGGACGTTTCAGTTTGGGCCGGGCGGCCTGGACGGAAACGCTCCCTTCCTGACCCTGTTTGTCGGTAAGCTCACCCATAACAACTAATACCCTCCTGGCCACGCGCCTCTTTCTCATCGTAACTGCTCAGCAAAGTTGTGGAACTTGAAAGAGTACTAGCCAAGTCCTTACCCCCAACGATCACATATGAGCAACCACCGCCTCACCAAATGCCGAGCAGCCAACTTTCCGGGGGGCGTCCATCAAACGTGCAAAATCATAGGTTACCGTTTTGGCCTCGATGGAACCCGCTACCCCCTTCACGATCAGATCCGCTGCTTCGAACCAACCAATATGGCGCAACATCATCTCCGCGGACAGGATGAGCGAGCCGGGATTGACCTTGTCCTGCCCCGCATATTTCGGCGCCGTTCCGTGGGTGGCCTCAAACATCGCTGTGCTGTCGGAGAGATTGGCTCCCGGAGCAATACCAATCCCGCCAACCTGGGCTGCCAGGGCATCAGAGATATAATCACCATTCAGATTGAGAGTGGCAATCACATCATACTCCGTTGGCCGTAGCAGGATCTGCTGCAAAAAGGCATCTGCAATGACGTCCTTGATTATAATATTAGTGCCAGTCAGCGGGTTTTTCATCTGACACCACGGCCCTCCGTCAAGAGTTTCCGCGCCAAACTCCTGTTTGGCGAGTTCGTATCCCCAGTTTTTGAAGGCGCCTTCGGTATACTTCATGATGTTTCCCTTGTGAACCAGCGTGACAGAGTCCCGCTGGTTGTCGATGGCATACTGGATCGCCTTGCGCACCAGCCGCCGGGTTCCTTCCCTGGACACGGGTTTGACACCGATTCCAGCGCTGTCCGGGAAGCGAATCTTTGTTACCCCCATATCACACTGCAGAAAATCAATCACCTTTTCCGCTTCGGCTGTTCCGGCTTCCCACTCGATGCCAGCATAGATATCCTCGGAGTTTTCACGGAAAATAACCATATCGGTTTTTTCCGGCTCTTTCAGGGGGCTGGGGGTTCCCTTGTAATAGCGTATCGGCCGCAGACAGACATAAAGATCCAGTTGCTGGCGCAGCGCAACGTTCAAAGAGCGGATTCCCCCTCCAACCGGTGTGGTCAGCGGCCCCTTGATGGAGACGACATAGTCGCGCACCGCATCGAGCGTCTCGTCCGGCAACCAGTTGTCATCGCCGTACACCTGGAGCGCCTTCTCCCCGGCATAGACCTCCATCCAGGCGATACCGCGTTCTCCCCCGTACGCCTTGTCCACTGCGGCATCGACCACCTTGCGCATCACCGGAGTGATGTCCACTCCGATGCCATCTCCCTCGATAAACGGGATGATGGGGTGCGCCGGCACCTCCAGTGAAAAATCGGCGTTGACACCTATCTTGCCACCATCGGCGGGAATCGTAATATTGGTATGGCTCATTGAGAACTCCTGAATAAAACACGCGATGGCGCCAATAGTAGCATTTTCAGTGAGTTCCGGCAGCAGAAACCGGTTGGAGAAGATGCCTGCATGGCATGAGTCCCGTGCAGCGCTCCCGCCGCCGGGATGAGGCGGATCCAGGTGCGGCTCGCCGCAATGGCTGTCCATCGTCATACCCGTATCCGGGTATCAGTGGACAACAATGGAGGCTGGGCCCGGAGTCGAACCGAGGTAGACGGCTTTGCAGGCCGCTGCATAACCACTCTGCCACCCAGCCTTGGGTGGATAAATCGATGCCTTCATGCGCACACAAAGGAACCTTGCCGCATGCAGGGAGAGGTTCTCACAATCAAGACGCTCCCCGGAGCCGAACCAACCTGCCAGCACCTCCATCGAGAAGCGCTGTTCTGGCCTCAAACAGCAATGCCGACACAAGGAACAACAGACTCCTGGCTCTACCAAACCGAAGGTGGGCAGGTGAAATCTGGAGCGGGAAACGAGACTCGAACTCGCGACCCCAACCTTGGCAAGGTTGTGCTCTACCAACTGAGCTATTCCCGCTTACTGGCGAATTGCATATTCTAGCGGCGCGATCCGCCATGTCAAGTACCGTTGCTTGCAATCCTGGTCAAGACGGCGGTTGAGACACTCGTCTCGACTGTTCGCCCCTGGGGCATCGGGCAAGCTTCACAGGCAGCGCCCTGCCCGGCCCCGTTCAAATCACGGGATCACCCCGTTCATCCCTTCAGCAGGGTGCCAGTGAGGTTAGGTTACCCCTGGCAACCGTCATGTCGCGAAGTGGTTCTGCCGCCATGTTCCGTGCCGGACTCAAGGCCGGTAATGCAGGGTAAGATACAGGCCTCGCCCCGGCTGGTTATAGTAGGCCTCCGTTTCATACGCTTCATCGAACAGGTTCTCGATCCGGGCCTGAAGCAACCACAGCTTGTTGAAGCGGTAGCTCAACCGCAGATCGAGAACGGCATAGCTATCGAGTTTGAGGGTGTTGGTATTGGCCGCATCATCATAATCATAACGCCGGCCCTCCGCCAGCAGCGTTCCACCAATCGTATAGCGGCCAAGGGAACGATCAGCATCGATTCGCAACGACTGCTCGGCCCGCCAGGGTAGAACATCGCCGTAACGGCTCCCCTCCGAGCGGTTTTCCGGATCCAGCAGCGTAACGTTCGTGGCTATCATCCATCCACCGATGCCGATAGCCACTTCGGCCTCCATGCCACGGATCCGCGCCTCTCCGATGTTGTTCAACGTATTGCCCAAACGGGTAATCAGCGCTTCGGCCCTGGTCTCATAAGCATGGAGCGTCCAGCGCCCCCACTCTCCCTCTCCGGCAAGCCCCAGTTCATAACTGCGCGACTCTTCCGGCTCGAGATCCGGGTTACTGAAGCCCGGGTAATACAGCTCGTTGAAAGCAGGCGCCCTGAAAGCGCTGCCCCAGGCGGCGGTAAGCCGTAACCGATCACTCAAAGGATAACCCCAGGCCAGCCCTCCGGTCGTATATTTGCCGAACTGTTCGTTATTATCCTCCCGAAGACTGAAATGAACCCGGTTCGCACCAAACTTACCCTGGTACTGCAGAAACAGGCCGCTGTTGTCCCGCGACGCGGTGGTAAAGCCAATGCTGCTGTCCACACCCTCTCCATAATAGTCAATCCCTTGAGTTATCAGGTGGTTAGCGGCAATAGTCAAATCATACTGCAAGGAAACGGTGTCACGTTTGGTGTCGATATACCGAACGGCAGAGCCATTTTTAAAATAGTCGGCGTTGTCCTGACTCTGGCCACCACCAAGCGTCAACTGCAGATTCTCCGCCGGAGAGTAACGGAAACGCACGCCAACAACTTGCTGCATCCCTTCTGTTTCATTGGTATTGCCACCATCGTTATCCGTATCATTCGAAGTGTGGAGTAGATGGGCATCCATTTCGACGCGATTCGCGAAGCGGTAACCACCCCGCAGGGAGATCGCCCGGTTGGCGTATCCATCCTTGTCCGGTTCGATGACCTTGCAGCCGGCGCCGCCAGGGTTGGGCTTGCCATAACAGGCATTGAATCCCCTTGTGTCGATTGTGTTCACATTTGCGCTGAACCAGCCCGATTCACCCCCTCCCGAAATACCGGCATAGGTTTTGAACGTGTTGAAACTGCCGGCACCGGCACTGAACGAGGCCTTGTTCGCACCGCCCCCCCTGCGGGTGAATATCTGTATGACACCGCCAACCGCCCCGCTGCCATACAGGCTGGAGCGCGGTCCACGGACGATTTCAATCCGCTCTATCTGATCGACAGGAATAGACTCGAACCCGGTGGTGCCTGAAGTCACCGATCCCGTTCTAACGCCATCGATGAAAACCAGCACCTGCTCCGGGTTCGTGCCACGAAGAAACAGCGAGGTACGCTTGCCCATTCCGCCGCGGTTGGCGACATCGACCCCCGGCATGCCGCGCAGCAGATCCCGCAGCGACCGCGCCTGTAGCCGCTCGATATCCTGACGCGTAACCGTGGTGACAGCAGCCAGTGTTTCACCGGCCATCTGCGCTGTACGGGTCGCCGTGACAACAACAGGCTCGGACTCTCCGACCGCGCCGGAATCCGGGCCAGAGGCAAAAACCATTGTTGAACCCAGCAACAGGGCTGTTGCCGGAAAGCGCATGAAATTGTTCATTTTCCAGATTCCTTCAGCATGTTCCCCAAGGGAAGAGGGGTAACGACCAGGCAACGCGCTTGCTCGGTTCATCCACATCGACCACCGCCAAACCGCTGAAAACAAGAGTTGTACCAGAAAAGCAGGGCAGGCGCCGATTGTAGATAAATGCGGATAGTATATCAATAGAAAGCACCTCGACAGATTGCCTTTAAAGAAAACCATCAACAATGTAACGCAGCGTTTTGGAGCGGTTATTTGGGCAACCCCGCCGCTTGGTGCTGCGCAGGTTTGCGGCCCGGGTATCTGTGGTTTTTCCACCAATACTGGCAAAAAAAGCAGGTCAATATCCGTCTCGCTTGTCCTACATCAAGGAAATCGGGCTGAACTGCTTTAACGTTGGCTCTCCAAACGAAAATTTCATTATTCATCAATGAAGAAGGAGAACCTTCATGAAAAGACCAACTATTTATTACCTGCCTCTGTTTGTCATCCTGACGGTCTGTCTCTCGAGTAGCGCTTTTGCGCTCAGCGGGCAGGAGATGGGCACGGTTATCAATCTGGCCGGCAAACAGCGCATGTTGACCCAGAAAATGAGCAAGGAGATCCTGCTGATTGCCAAGGGTATCGATGTGGATGCCAACAAGGCCAGTCTGAAAGAGACCGCTGATCTGTTCGACAAGACCCTGAAAGGGTTGATCGACGGAGACGCGGATCTGGGGCTGCCGAAAACCACCGATGCCGCCATCCTCGCTCAACTGAAAAAGGTTTCCGAACTGTGGACGGAGTTCAAGCCCAACGTCGATGCGGCGTTGAGCGGAAATCTCGACAAGGCCGTGCTGGAGAAGGTGGCGGCGCAGAATCTGCCGCTGCTGAAGAACATGAACGAGGCCGTGCAGATGTACGCCAAGTTGAGCGGTTCCAATCTTGATCCCGCCGTGGCCACCACCATCAACCTGGCTGGCAAGCAGCGAATGCTGACCCAGAAGATGACCAAGGAGCTGCTGCTGATTGCCAACGGTATCGATGTGGATGCCAACAAGGCCAACCTGAAAAAGACGGTTGCCCTGTTTGAGCGCACTTTGAAAGGTCTGCTCGATGGTGACAGTGAACTCGGTCTGCCTGGAACCAAGGACGCGGCGATCCGTGCGCAACTCGATGAGGTGCAGGGGCTGTGGGCCGATTATAAACCGGTCCTGGATAGCGTCGATGTCTCCCCCGCAGGCCTGGAGAAAGCCGCCAAATTCAACATTCCACTGCTGGTGGAGATGAACAAGGCGGTACAAATGTACGAGGAATCGGTCAAATAATCCGCGCTGTTCTTCCTGAAATCCGTGAGCCACGAAGCAGCAGCTTTTTGCCGCCTCTGCTTCGTGGCTCTGATTTTTCCGGCAGGCGGGGAGGATGAGTATTAACCCGGCCTCATGGTTGATAAAGTACGGTGCGTTGACTTCCCGCCTTTTTTACCCGGCCACAACCTGGTCAAAATAATCGGCCAGCCGGCCAGCCTGAGATTTCCTGCTGAACATGGAAATATCACGATTGCGGACAGGGGGGTACGGGGATTCACCAAGCCCCTCGATCCGGTTTCGCAACCAGCTCGAGATGCCGTCGATATCACTGCCGACGAAGTGGTTTCGGGGGAAATGGCGGGTAACGATATCGGCCGCTTCCCCTTCCGGGGTAATTGCCAATATTTCTCTTCCTGCAGCCAGATACTCAAACAGTTTGGCCGGTACGACGCGCTCGGCCCCTTCAACACTGCTCAACAGCAGACAGAGAACATCAGCCGAGTTCATGATAGAGACAACCTCTTTATGTTCACAATAATCGCGAATATCCAGCCGGCACCCCCTATCCCGTAGTTGCTCCAGCAAAGCCAACTGGTGCGACATCTTTCTGCCCACGAAGACAAGTTCCAGCCTTTCCATCAAATCCTGGCAGCCGGAAAGCCGTTTGACAGCGGCCACCAGCGGTTCGACGGTTGTGAGATTCCACAGCGTTCCTGTATACACCAACCGCAACCGCTCCCCCGGCCGTTTGGTTCCCCCTGCGCAGGAGACAGGTGCAAAATCAGTTTCATCGAATCCATTGTAGACACATATCCCGGATATCTTCGCCCCATACTCATCTGCGCGTTCGGTAATGCGCCGGGTGCTTGCTTCGGTAGTAGCAACCACACCATCCGCCGAATGCAGAATCCTGCGCTGCATCCGTTGCTGAACGAAATGGGAAAACAGATCCCGTTCCCTGTTTTCCAGATAGGTGCTACTGAGATCCCACTCGTCCCGAAAATCGAGAACCAGCGGCAGCCCGGTTTTACGTTTGAGCCAGCTCCCCAGCAACATGCTTGAGTAGGGGGGAGCGGTGGCGAAAATAATGTCATGAGGGTTGTCCCGTAACAGCTTCAACGCCTTTCTGGCGGCAGCCGGAAACCAGAGTATCTGGGGATCCGGCTGCAGCAGGCGGCCCATCAAATTGCGCAATACCCCTTTCACCCTTCCGGCAAGGGATTTGCGGGACAGTTTCCCGGATCCGGCTGGAACGGTTTGTGCCACCCCTTCCGCTTTCGCAAGCCGCATCTTGTAGCGGTAATCCGGCTCAAGGGTACGGGCCTTGTGCAACCGGGTGCCTTCCGGAATATCTTCGAGCAAACTATCGTCGAATACGGGAACAGAAGGATTCTCGACAGTCAGTACCGTAACATCCCAACCAAAATGGCGCAGATATTTTATGAACTTGACCGAACGCTGCACCCCCGCTCCGCCAACCGGCGGAAAGAGATAGCAGATAAACAGCGCCCTTCTTCTGCCGGTTTTTCCCCCATGGATTTTTCTGCCGGAAGACATCACTGCAACCAGTCGGACAGCCGGACGAAACGAACCCCGCCAGCGTGCCCCCTGAAACGGCTAACGGATTGAACGATAGGGGTCGCCCAAGGGTGATTGTCATGCAGCAAAACAATGTCTCCTGCGCGGGGCCGGTAAGCCGCTCCCCATGTTAGCGCCTGCTGCCGGGAGTGCATCGAGTAGTCCCGCGGATCGACGTTCCACAGCGCTATTGTCATCCGCAATCGCCATAGCCCAAGCTGTTTCCCTGCCGACAAAACCCCTTTTGGCGGACGAACCAGTGTACAGGGGCGATTGCTGATGGTTTCCAGAAGATCGCGTGTTCTGCGGATTTCATCAAGGAACACTGCCGTGGTGGTTTGGCATGGCTCGGCGTGTGAATACGAATGATTCCCCAGTGCATGACCCGCAGCGGCGATCTGCTGAACCACACCGCGGTGGCGGGCGGCTTTCTCTCCGATAAGGAAAAATGTGGCCTTTATTTGATATTTGTCGAGCAGTTCGAGCAGTTTCGGTGTATGGCCGGGGTCAGGGCCATCATCGAAAGTCAGCGCCACATCACAGACGCGCCCGGAAGATCTCCCCTTCGGTGAACATCCAGGGCCTTGGACCATAAACATTCTCCGGGGAACAAGCGCCCCGCAAGCGGACTTGATTGTCTGACGTACAACACCCATCGGCAATTCAACTCAACCCATTGACCCGTGGAAACTCACATTTTTACCTTGAACAGGCGAATGACAGGGGTGATCCGTGCGTTCAGCAACGGCCACCGGCAATCTCTGCCGGGCAACAGTTTATCAAGGAATCGGACAAATTACCGGAGTTTGCACTGTTCACTTGTTAAAATTGGATAAAACCACCTTGCAATACCGTGTTGCAGCTCGATATTGATGTAGAATGATAGTGATACAGGGCCGGTCTCTTACTGTTTATCCTGCCTGTAATCAGGCTGGCCAAGCCGAACTGATAACAAAGCCTCGCACAAGGAATCCCTGCCCGCAAGGGGGTTCAGATGAGACTTTTCCACCAGTTGGCTTGTTATTAGCCCGGTCACATAAATCACCTGTTAACATGCGGGACTCGACCGCCCCTGTGACACCCACTCAATAATCAGAACATATGTATAGCGTCGACATAATCGAATCAGAAAATGAACTGCTTGCCGCCAGGGAGGAGTGGCTGCGTTTTCTCGACGAAACACCGGCACACGAGTATCACCAGAACCCGGACAATATTCACCTGCTGCTGAAGCATGTTTACACAGATACCCGCATACGGATTTTTCTGGTCAGAAAAAACGGCCTCCTCTCCTGCATCGCCCCTTTCTTTCTGAGTAAAAGCGAGTTTAAACTGGTTTTTGGAATCCTCCGTCTGGGGAAGTTCGGAATCCGCCAGTACAAACTCTATGGCACCGGACTGCTGTTCTCCCGGCAGGCAAACCAGCGGGAGTGCCTTGGAGCGCTCGCCAATGCACTGCACGGCAAAGGAGAGGAATATGACCTCATCTATATCGAAAGCCTGGCATACAGTTCTCCCCTGTACCGGTTGGCAGATCCCCTCCCCGGCTTCAAAATACACCCTTTCAGCGCCAGAAAAAACATTGTACGCGGACTCCGCACCAGCAACAGTTTCTCTGAGTATCTGGCAACCTTTCGCAAGAAAAAGCGCTACAACCTGAACCGGAACGTGCGGCTGCTAAGTGATGCCGTCGATGGAGACTACCAGGTTGAAAAAATAATCCGCCCCGAGCAGGTAGCAACCTTCTTGCGCGCCGTCGATTATATCTATGAACAGTGCTGGCAAAAACAGGTCCGGGGTTCGCACCGGCACAGCACCGCAGAAAATATAGCTTACCATCAATCTCTCGCCAGACTGGGGTGGCTGCGCTCCTATCTGCTGGTCTGCTCAGGAAAACCGGCCGCCTACATCATCGGCTATCAGTATGAAGGACGCTATTATTATGAATATATCGGTTATGACAGGCGATGGCATCACGTGAGTCCAGGCACGGTTCTGACCTACCTGATGATTGAGGATCTGCACCACTCCAACCGTCCTGAAATACTTGACTTCGGCTACGGGGAAAATACCTACAAGAAAATATTTGGCAACTACAGTCATGAAGCGGACAACACCGCTGTATTGAAAACCCGTTCAAAAATGCACGCGCTTATGTCGTTACAAATTGCTCTCTCAAGGCTGTACCTCTCCTTTTCCGGACTGTTAACCAGGGCTGGCCTGGACAAAAGGGCACGCAAGCTGCTGAAAAAACAGAACAAATAACCCATTGCAAAAGTGCCGGATCGCATGTCTGCATTATCGGTGTACCGCGCTATAGCGGAGTGCCACCGCCCACACACGGCATCTTTTCGGCCTGTTTTCCCCTGCGCCGCATTTACCTGTGCGCATTTCAACAACCTGTTAAAATGCGCAAGCAATACCAAGTGCTCTTTCAAGGCCGGAAATGCAGGTTTGCAACTGGCCGGCCCCGCACGATGCGGCGCGGGAGCATTCTGCGTAAAAAATAAAATTACTGACAAGTCTGCCGGTTAACCGGGTTTGTTCAATTAAAGCATGCGGTTTGCGCCGCGCAATCAAGGAAACTATCATGGCTTTTGGATTGACTGCCGGGCAACTCCGGCGACGTTTTGATGCCTTGCAACGGATCAGCCCGCGGCGGCTGCGTGCGGTATTTGTTGTGGCCGGGTTAGCAACGCTGTTTTCCTGCGGAACTCCACCTGTCAACAGCAGTCAGCCACAACAAACCTCCCGATCCGCCGCAGAAACCGCCAATGGCGGAAAAAGCGCGTTAATCCGCTACAGCGATGCCCCTCCAGCGACCCCCTCCCGCAGCTGCCAGCATACCGGATCCGGGGCCGACTATCCCGTTGGACCCGGTAAAAAGTACCCTACCCTTTCCCGGATACCCTGGTCATCATTGAAGCGGGGGGATACCGTGCGAATTTTCTGGAAGGAAACCCCTTACCGCGAAAAAATTCTCATCAGCACAAAGGGGACCAGAGAACAGCCCATCAAAATTTGCGGAGTGGCAAACGCGGCCGGCGAACGGCCCAGAATAAGTGGAGAAAACGCAACCACCCGGAAACAGCTTGGAGATCTGGACAACTACTTTTCCCGGGATCATGACAATTTCCAGGGCCTTGGCCTGATAGTTCTCTCGGGAAACTATAACGAAAAACCGGCAAACATCATTATCGAAGGGTTGCATCTTCAACATGCCCGCAAAGAGTACAGTTTCACCAACAGCCGTGGGGAGCGAAAAAATTATGGAAATGGCGCTGCCTGTATCCGGCTGCAAGCCGCGGACAACGTGATAATCCGCAACAATGAGCTGGAGAGCTGCGGCAACGGAATTTTCAGCATGTCACAAGGATACAACGAAGCCAACATGACTCGTAATATCCTGATCGAAGGAAACTATTTACACAACAACGGGCAACCGGAGAGTGATCGCCAGCACAGCCTCTATATCCAAGCCATTGGGGCAACCTTTCAATACAACCGGTTTGGCGCCAATACCGCCGGTTCAGGCGGAGCAAACCTCAAGGATCGCAGCGCCGGGACCGTTATCCGCTACAACTGGTTCGAAGGCGGAACACGCATGCTGGATCTGGTTGAGGTCGAGGACAGCGCCCCCTGGTTCATTGAAAAGGTCTACCTGGAGGATCTGAAAGGTAAAACACCCGATCCGGCCCGGCTGGCGGACGTAAGGGCAACGGAAGCGCTCTACCGGAAAACCCACGTCTACGGTAATCTTTTTCTGAATATCGGCACTAATGCCGGAGCCAATGTCGTGCACTACGGATTCGACAACGATCCGCAACTGGCACGCAAAGGAACACTCTATTTCTACAACAACACACTGGTATTACGGCATGACCGGAAAAAACGGTGGCGGGCAAGGGTCTTCGATGTCTCGTTGTATGACGAAAGAAAAGGAGTTCCGGGAGAGGAGGTTATCGAGGTGTTCAACAACATCATCTATCTGGAAAGCGAAACACCGGGGGCTGAACCCAGTTATCTCTGTATCGGGCGGGAAAGCGGCACCATCAACCTGGGAGTCAACTGGATCACCGCTGGCTGGAACAGCGAGGAAACCCTGACCGCTTGCGCCCCCTATGAAACCAAGCCGGTTTTCAACGGCGCCGGCAACCTGATCAACACGGTGAATGCAAAGAAACCGGTCGATATCAGGACGCTCATACCCACGAACACCCCAACGATACGAAACCACAACCAGCCTTTGCCCCCTGCAATCGCCGGGACCCACCCGGTGAAATATCAGTATGTACACCATCAGAACGGGAAACCCCGCCCCTTTGTGAATACCATGGGAGCATTGGAACTACCCTGACTGCCTCTCTTTCACCGGCATCTCATGCGGCAGGTGCACCTCCTCGATATGACCTGCAGCAGGATCGCTGTAGGTCTCCAGGTCGATTTTGTTCTCGGCACGGGCGACGATAGTGGTGATGGTGGCATCCCCGGTCACGTTGACGGCGGTGCGCATCATGTCCAGCAACCGATCCACGCCCATGATCAGGGCAATCCCCTCAACCGGCAAGCCGACCTGGTTGAATACCATCGCCAGCATGATCAACCCGACGCCAG